>JABDAL010000028.1:0-7236 GCA_013289165.1 Bacteroidota bacterium | reverse complement strand
GCAGCATTAGCAACGCCTAAACAATTACCATTGCAGGGTTCATTGGCAATAACCGTAGCATTAAGACCAAAGGGATAAGGTGGAAACACTACAACGAGGGTAGTGTCATGGCAGGCAGCATCGTTTACCACACAGGTATATGTTCCGGCACATAGTAAGTTAGCATTAGCGGAAGTACTCACATTAGGCGTCCATGTATAAGTATAAGGAGGGGTTCCTCCACTGGGTGTAATATTAATGATGCCATTGCATTGATTGCAACTCGGAGGAGTAGCCGCTAACACTACCTGAAGCCCGCCACCTCCGCCACCACAAATAGGGGGGGAAATGTCTGCTAATACCATAGCTCCCCCGCAGCAGGAATTTATATTACTTTGCGTAACAGTATAAGTTCCTACGGTAGCAGCAGTTGTATAGGCTTCTGCGCAATCAATTCCATCCATCACGTGTAAAGTCCCCACTGTTGTTGCGCCGGTTACAACGGTTGAAAATGCATTGAATATACCTGTATTGTATGTTAAGGAAGAAAAAATCATTGAATTCGGCACCGTTGTAGTTATATTTTCACTCATCGTATTTACATTGGGAGTGGCAACCTCTACAGAAGTGAGGCTGGCACAGGTTAAAGGATTACCTGTTCCGGTAGGATAAAAGCAGGCTGCAAAATTGAGCCAATAATCAATCGGCGGGGCATAGAATTGGTAACCTGTTTCAGTACATGCAATAGCATACGAACCTGCAAGCCCTGCCTGGTAGCAATAAATTTCTGCTCCACCGGTATTGGGTACCCAAGCCGTGTTAATATGTGTTGCAGGGTTACCATTCACGGTAACAGGCCCTTGTCCCACACTATTAAACGACCAGCCATTGTAGGCTATCAGGATAAGTTCATTACAATGGGTAGTTGTAATAGTGAAAGTATTCGTATTGAAGCCGCCTACTGCATTATCAAAATTTACTACACCATAGCATTGCGCTTGTGCAGAAAAGGTGCTTCCTAAAAATACTATTGTGGAAAATAAAAAAAGAAGTATTTTTTTCATGATATTACACGAGATTATGTTTTTATAATTTTGAAACAAGATTTCTACAAGAGACAAATATATTATTATTTTTCTTACAATTTTCCTGCACTTTAAGCTTTAAATAACCAAAATATACCTATTTTCTGCACGTATTTAATACAAATTATTGAAAATCAGTATAATGAATGCTCAAAAATTGTTCATAAAGAGAACTCTGTAAGTTCAATCGTAAGAGAAAACGTATTTCAATGCCCAAGTGTTGGGCTGGCAGGACGTTTTTTGAACTTTTGCAGGTAAAGAAATGGTATACAGCACAATAAAAACGTACCTACAAATAAATATACATCGTTGTACGAAAGAAGGAGGGTTTGCTTCATCATATTGCCATCTATGGCCTTTAGAGCCATCTCTTTAGCCACATTGATACTGAACCCTTTTGCAAGAAATCCATTATAGATTATATTATATTTCTGGGTAAATGCATCATTGTAATTACTGATATGATCTATCAGCATATTCCGGTGTTGGGCAATTCTTGAATTTAGAAAAACAGTGCTGATGGCTATCCCAAAAGAACCTCCCAGTTGGCGCATCATATTGTTCAGGCCCGTCCCCTGCCCTATTTCTTTGCCCCTTAAATCCTGGACTGCAAGCGTAGTGAGTGGAACAAAAAGTAGCGACATGCCAATACCACGGACGACCAAAGGCCAAAAGAAATTTTCGGTTCCCGAAAAAATGTTTGAACTCGCCATCAAGTAAGAAAATACAAAGAACAATATCATTCCTGCAGTAGAGAGAAGCTGGGCCGGGACACCACGCTTCAGCATAGTACCTACAAAGGGCATCATACAGATGGTTGCTATTCCACCGGGAAAAAGTATTTCACCTGTCTGCAGGGCTGAAAACCCCAAAATAGTTTGACAAAAAACAGGAAAAACGAACACAGAAACATACATAGCAAATCCCAGCATAAAAGAGGTAAACATTCCAATTGCAAAGCTCCTGTGCTGTAATATTCCGAAGTTAACAACCGGATATTCAATTCGCAATTCCCTCCATATAAAGGAGATAATGAACAAGAAAGCAGAGACAGTCAACAAAACTATATAAGTTGTATGGAACCAGTCTTCGCTTTCACCTCTTTCTAAAACTACCTGCAGGCTACCAATTGCTACTGCCAAAAACACTATTCCCCACCAATCTATTTTGTCACCCCTGGAAGTTGGGGGGGTATCTCGTATAAAGGTAGTTACGAGAAATACCGCAATTGCCCCAACAGGGATATTTACGTAAAAAATCCAGGGCCAGGAAAAATGGTCTGTTATAAATCCTCCTATCGTAGGTCCTACAGTAGGTCCAAATACGGCTCCGAGGCCAAACAGAGCAGTTGCCATCCCAATTTCGGCGGGAGGCCAGCTCTCAATGAGGATAGCCTGCGCGGGCGAAAGCAAACCTCCACCGGCAAGTCCTTGCAAAATTCTGAAGACAACCAGCTCAGTAAGTGTATGCGCGTGTCCACAAAAGAAAGATGCTATAACAAAAGCAACAATAGAAAATAAAAAGTATTGTTTTCGTCCGAACTTGTTCCCAATCCAGCCGGACATAGGAAGAATAACTACATTGGCAACAGTATAAGAAGTTACCACCCACCCCACTTCATCAAGTGTCGCACCTAAGTTGCCCATTATCTGTGGGATAGACACATTCACAATGGTGACATCTATCAACTCCAGCAATGCGGCCAAAATTACCGTTATGGTAACTATCCATTTTCTCGCGCCTGTTTCTACCATAGGATAAG
Source organism: Bacteroidota bacterium (assembly GCA_013289165.1). Taxonomy (GTDB): domain Bacteria; phylum Bacteroidota; class Bacteroidia; order JABEUT01; family JABEUT01; genus JABEUT01. The sequence goes on along the minus strand of JABDAL010000028.1, from coordinate 4,410 downwards.
AAGAGAAGACGCAAAACTACAAATTCTACTTTTAAAAATTGTAAAACTTATTTCGTCTCACTGTTTAATAAGAACTTGCATCATTCAGTTTTTGAATGGACGTATCATCCATATCAATTTTTGTGGACATCATTAGTTCTTTTAATTGTTCCGGGTTGGTTGCGCTGGCAATAGGAGCAGTAATACTTGACCGGGCTGCCAGCCAGGCTATGGCAATAGTAGCCATGCCTACGCTATAATGGTTTGCAACTTCTTCCAGCGCTTTAAGAATTCTTTTGCCTCTTTCATCCAAATAGCGGCTTATAACCCCTCCCCCACGTGGACTTTTGAAACTATCGGCAGAGCTTTTATATTTACCGGATAGAAAACCACTCGCCAACGAATAATATGGGACTACACTTATATTATTTTTAAGGCAAAATTGCTCTAAATTATTTTCATAGTCAGCCCGGTTATACATATTTATAGTTTGGCTGAAGGCATTGGTAGGAAACGAACCCGTGCTTTCTGCTCGCATCAAGTGATTCCTGTAATCGTGCGGCAGTAAAATTAGAGGCTCCTATTACTCTTACTTTTCCCTGCTTAACTAGGATATCGTATGCCTCTATGGTTTCCTCAACCGGAGTATTGGAATCGTCCTTATGTGATTGGTAAAGGTCAATATAATCTGTCTGTAGTCTTTTTAAAGAAGCCTCTACCTCTTTTAGAATGTAGGCTTTGGAAAGACCCGTTTCTGTTGGGCTCATGGCCATACCTACCTTAGTTGCAATTATCACTTTGTCTCTTTTCCCTCCCTGGTTTAACCATTTCCCAATAGTGACCTCAGATTCCCCTCCCTTATTTCAGGCAGCCCATTGGGAATAAATATTGGCAGTATCAATCAAATTAAAACCATTGTCAATAAAGGTATCCAGTAGCTTAAATGCCATTTTATCATTCACTGTCCAGCCAAATACATTTGTTCCGAATGCCAGCGGAGCTACTTGCAAAGGCGAGTTACCTATGTTGCGTTTTTTCATAAAAATTAGTATGCCGCAAAGTTAAACATCTACTAACTAAAAACATTTATTTTTAACTTGCGTAAACGAATATTGAATCATTTTCCTATGAAAAAGATTTCTTCATTTTTCCTTTTACTCTTTCCATGCCTTCTTCCTGCGCAAATAAAACATGTTGTAGTAGAAGGCAGGGTAACTGATATGCTATACGCTCCTGCTGCTTTTGCAACCATACAAAACACAACAACTAAAGAAGGTACGTATGCTGATTATACCGGTTACTTCAGCTTTAAAACAATCCTGCCTGCCACATTAAAAGTTTCCCTCGTTGGATATAAAACTATTGTAAAGAACGTGATGCCCAAACCCGGTAGAGATACCATCCGGGTTGATTTTACTTTATCAATTGACAGTAACCAACTGCTACCGGTAGAAGTTAGTTCGATTAATAAGCCTGAGCTTGTAAAAGAATCGGGCAGCCTGATAGATTTTGAAACTAATCAACAAAAATTGTGGCTATTATATAACTATCGGGATGGAGATCACCTGGAAGTGTATGATGATGGAACAAATTATTTGACCCGTATAGTTTTAAAGCATCACCTGGAAAGTATAAATACGACACCACACGGTTTTCTTTATATAAAAAACCAGGACTCCGTACATTTTTTCGAGTATTCGCAAAAGAGTAATTCTATCCTGATATCTTCCATAGTAGTGGATATTTTTGACAAATTCATACATCATTTAATTACGTTTAATGATCCTTGCTATTACTACTTGTGGATTGCACCTGATAGCTCTGCCATCAATTATTGGTATTTTAATAATCAAACAAAAAAACGGAAGATATTATACTATTATTTCAACCCGGTTTTGTCTGTGGTGAATGACAGTATCTCCGCAAAACTATTCCTTCTCAATCTTCTTATTTATCCTATTAATCAAGAAGGATTGTCACTTGAACAAAGTTCCTTGGCTCCTTCAGCCGTGTCGGAAACAGCCGAAAGCGGAAACTCAAACGTTGCAATGGCACCCCAACAAGGACATGGAGCAGGGGGCGAACGGCCCAACAATAGCAGGCAATATGAAGATGAAGAAAAAAATTATAGCGCCTTGCTTCATGGCATTTATTCTTCCCTTAAAATAATAAGAGACAGTATTTACATTTTCAATTTTGATAATGACTCCGTATATGTATACACCATTGGCAATAACCTAATCAGGAAAATGCCTCTTTCGTTTTATGTGTATGGTGTAAAATATAGAAGCCGGGATATTATTGTTAATGAAGAAAGCACTGAATGCTACTTTAAATTTATCTTACACGGAAATTGCTACCTTCAAAAAATAGATTTAAATACAGGCACTAAAATAAATACACAGAAATTAGCTTTTCCCTTCCCTGAAAAAATACGAATACTGGGAGGATATGCTTATTTTACTTACCTTGAAAATGATATAAATCAAATGTTTGTCCGCCACCTTTACAGGCAGAAATTAAATTAAAAATCTATCCGCTTATTTGCTTAAAAAACCTGTAATTATTGGAAACTCTTTTTCAGGCTGCTCTACCTGTGGGTTATGCCCCGAACGTTCAAACATGATAAATTTTGCCTGCGGGCACAATATCTTATACATTTCCGCATACTTGGGCACCGATACTCGGTCATATCTTCCGGCAACGATTAATATTGGCATTTTCAAATTTTTCAAATCATTGGTTACATCAAACTTTGCAATATCATTTCCTACCACAAAATCACCATCGGGGCCCACTAGCTGGTAATATAACCTGGTATTAAACGGATGGGGATATTTTGGATCACGGCTACGCAAAAAATTATTCGGATTGTATGCATACAAAAAGCCATAAGGGACAGTATTATATATTTCGTAAAATGGCTTATCGCTTGATATCAAACCCCGTTTGCGCATACGCATAAGCGAGTCCCATACTTCAGGATAGTTTTCAGCAATCTCGTGGTTGGAATTATCATCGTTTTCCTGCCACATTTTTCCGCTAAAAAATCCATCAGCAATAATCAGATGTTTTACATGTTCCCCATATTTTATAGCATAAAGCTGTGCTACCACGCTCCCGTATGAATGCCCAAGGATATTTATTTTATCATATCCTAATGCTTTCCGGATACCTTCAATATCCTCCACGTCCCGGCTAATGGTATATTCCTTTATATCCTTCGCCGTATCCGATTTGCCACGCCCGAAATTATCTATATATACCAAAGTGCATGAGTTTTGCAACGAATCAAAATTATGCAGACCTGTATGTGCCCCGCCCGGCCCGCCTGAAATAAGAAATAACGGGTCTCCGCTGCCAAGTGTTTCGATCCACAAATTAGCACCATTTACATTTACATATTTCCCCGGAGGGTGAACGTATTGAGCAGAGCAGAATAAAGTAAAAAATGAAAAATTTAAAGTGAAGAATAATAAAAGGAGTGATTTTTTCATGTAAATGAGAATTGAAAGGCAAAAGTATTAGAATAGTTATGAGTCCTCTAAAGCAAAATAGCTTTCACAGATGTATCCATAAAAGCTATTTTAAAATTTTACTTTATTTTCTACCACTCAGTGTGTGGTGCCATACATATAATCATGCAGCTGGCGCACTGATTCACTGGATAAGACAGGGCTTACTTTAGCGTAATAGTTACTTTGGTCGTAGCAATAAGCATAGGCATATATAGCAAAATCGAGTTTTGTTTGTTCTGAAGTAAAAAGACTTTCAAAGCCCTTTACTTGTTCTGCATAAGCGCAACTTGCATTCACAACTTGCTTGGCTGTTGCCTGCTTCGAAGCATCATCATTCTTTTTTGCAATGCTGTTTTTCGCAGTTGTATACTGAGCCTGAGATAAAATTTTGGAACATCCAACAGGTGAAGTGGTTGATTGTGCCTGTGACACCGATACGCTAACAACAACTGCACATACAAGGTAAAGTAATTTTTTCATGGTTTATTAATTTGCTATTGCAAATGTAGCAAAAAAACAGCATTCGAATAAATTTATTTCCATTTTAGTATCTATTAAGATTCCGGAGGCGAACTTTATCATTCACATTTACTCCTTATCTTTGTCCCAGACTACAGATAACTGACAACTGAAACTACTTATGATTGATGTAAAATTTCCGGATGGAAGAGTGAAACAATACCCCGATGGCACAAGCGCTATGGATATTGCGAAAGAAATAAGCAATTCGCTGGCGGCTAAGGTGCTGGCGGCTAAAGTAAACGGGCAGGTATGGGATGCTTCCCGCCCTTTGACCTCCGATTCGCAACTTTCTCTTTTAACCTGGGACGATGCCGATGGCAAAGCTGCCTTCTGGCATTCCTCGGCACACCTTATGGCAGAGGCTTTGGAGGCTATTTATCCCGGAACTAAG
>JABDAL010000027.1 GCA_013289165.1 Bacteroidota bacterium | reverse complement strand
GGGACCTGTTCCTCCTGCAGGCTTGGCTATGGCACTTCCACCTCCTCCATTACATTTGGAGTTAACAGGCACAGGATTGGCAGTAAGCACTGCCGGTTGTGTAATCGCTACAGAAGCGGTATTATTACAACCGTTTTTATCTCTTACGGTAATAGTATAATTTCCTGCACATAAATGGGAAGCCGTAGCTGCATTTCCTCCTGAGGGTGCCCACAAATAAGTAAAAGGAGGAGTCCCTCCTGAAATAGTGGCGGTTGCAACGCCCACACAATTTCCGTGACAGGGTTCATAAGATACGATATGAGCATTGATAGCCAACGTAACAGACGTGAGTGTATCAATAAGGGTAGTATCGTGGCAGGCTGCATCGTTCACCACGCAGGTATATACTCCGGCGCACAAGCTGAGAGCCGTATCAGAAGTACTTGGATTAGGAGTCCAGCTATAGGTATATGGTGCACTCCCTCCGGTAACAGAAATGCTAATGCTCCCATTGCAGCTACCACAGGTTGGTTTTGATTTGATTTGGGAAACATACATGTCGCTTGGCGGAGTACAGACAACGCAACCGGTATTTTGCCAGTATAAACCTGCAGTAACCCATGCCCAACAATCACCACCATTATTCGTATAGCTATCAAACACACATGTGCTTTGACCGTTTGTCAGAGAAGTATTTATCGCATTATAATTCCAGAAATTATTGGAAAAGGCACTGGAAGAACTATTAAAGGTTTCGTCATTTATGTTTGCATTTACATTGCTTTGCATATCTGATGCAACTTCAAAAGCAGTAGCCGTAGTAGAAGCAGCACATGTAGAAAAAGAGGATCCAGTATAAATTGACGGGCCGCCAATAAGAACGATACATCCATCCCATAATGAAATGCTGCCTGTATAAGTGCCAGTGGGGTCTTTATAAATTATGACTATAGTGATTCCGTCAACCTCCCATCCAACATTATTAAACCCGCTGAGAGACATGTTGTAATTGCCGCTTCCGGCAATGGCAGCTGTTACATCGGCTCGGTAGTCGGCAGTACCGGTACTCGCCCAACAGGTAGATCCTCCCGTTCCAATAATGGTAGACGAATAAGTGCTGGAAACAGCAAGGGGATTGGTAATGGTAATGCTGGAAGCCGGCGGAGTATTTTCCGTATATTCCGCATTCCAGTAAGCGAATGCCTTGATGACTCCTCCGTTTAAGCCTCCACAGGGGGCAGGAGCGACATTGAGCTGGGCAGGAAATCCATGCCCGCCGGGATTGAAGTTATAAATTTGTGTTCTTGTTTCTGTAAGTTGGGAAACAGTAGTGTAGTTAAGCCCACATACATTCTCATTAGCGTAACTCTGACCTAATGTTCCATTGCCGTTAGCCGGCATAGGGTGATGCGCTGCCACCTTAGCAAAGTGGTTATTAGCGTTGTTATTGTAGAGGGTATCACGGCCTGCATAGCAACTCGGACATGGAGCTTGGCTGGAAGCACCAAGACACCATACTACCAGTACCAAAAAAAGTGTAATTTTTTTCCTCATGTAGTGGCCTTGCATATAGGTTAAAATTGTGAACTTAACATTACCCACGTAATAACAAATTACTTTCGACCACAAAGGTTGCATTATTTATTGAAAAAAGCAAATTTCCATTAAGGAATTATTCATTTTTTCTTTCAGAAAACTGCTTTAATTTACAATGTCAATACAAGAAACCAAGTGCTCTATAAATTGTCAACGTTCTTTACCCCCAAAACGTTGGGTATAAAATGGGATCTTTCGAAAATCTTTTACAATAGGAATTTGGTCATTTCAAGTCCGGAAGATATCTAAGGCTAAAATAAGCAAATAAAGATCCGTATGTTTCTGTAGATGAATAGGTTATTAATTACTCATGGAATCTTACTTTCCCGGTATCTAAATCATAAAGCCCGCCTATGATTTTTATTTCGCCCGATTGCTCCATTTGACGCAACATAAGGCTTTGGTTTTTTATTAACTGAACAGTTAGTGAAACATTATGTCGGGTAACATTATCTAAAAATGCTTTGTTGTTTCCATTCCTCCCCGATTTAGTTTCTGTTTCCATTGCAATGGCCGGTTTTATCTTGTTCAATAAGCCAGTTATGTGCCCCATTTCCAGGTGGTTACAGGCGCCTAGGATAGCCCCGCATTTGGTATGGCCCAGCACAACAATGAGCTTAGAACCAGCTATTTTACAGGCAAATTCCATACTGCCCAAAATATCATCATTCAAAATATTCCCTGCAATCCGAATGCTAAAAATATCGCCCAGCCCCTGGTCAAAAATTAGTTCGGCCGAAGTTCTTGAATCAATACAGCTGAGTATGGTTGCAAGAGGAAATTGTCCCGACGATGTTTCATTCACCTGTTTCAGTAAATTCCGGTGGGCCAATATATTATTCACAAATCGTTTATTCCCTTCTTTCAGTATTTCCAAGGCAAGTTCCGGTGTTAAACCGGCTTGCGTCTCTTTGGTGTGTGTTCTCATGTTTCAAAAATACTATTTCTTAAGATATACCCAGGTATGTTCAAAAACTGGTAGGAATTTCTTTTCATCATTCTTTGTAAGAGTTTACTTTTGTACTTGAATTACGTGTATGAGAATATCTTATAACTGGTTAAAAAAATATGCCGATACGGGCCTTTCTCCCCAAGAGGTGGCTAAACTTCTCACAGAAACAGGGCTGGAAGTAGAACATATTGAGGAGTATGAGTCATTGAAAGGCGGCTTGAATGGATTAGTTGTGGGAGAAATTAAAACCTGTGTCAAGCATCCTAATGCTGACAAGCTTTCACTCACTACCGTCGATGTAGGTGGAGAAAAAATACTGAACATTGTGTGTGGTGCGCCCAATGTGGCTGCCGGGCAAAAAGTGATTGTAGCCATGGAAGGAGCTGTGCTTTATCCCTCACAGGAGGAGTCGTTCACAATTAAAAAAAGCAAGATACGGGGAGAAGCTTCCGAGGGGATGATTTGTGCAGAAGATGAAATTGGATTAGGAGCTTCCCATGCCGGTATATTGGTTTTGCCGGCCGATACAAAAGTTGGTCTGCCTGCTTCTGAATATTTTCAAATATATTCTGATTCTGTTTTTGAAATTGGGATTACTCCTAATCGCGCCGATGCCCTGTCTCATATTGGAGTAGCAAGAGATTTGATTGGTAAGACGAATCTGCAAACTAAAGATGGGAAGAAGTATAAATTAAATACACCGGCACTTAGGGAAATCAACTTGACCGATCAAAATGGAACAACTGTTTCTGTAGAAAATCCGGAGGCTTGCAAACGCTATAGTGGAGCGGAAATACGGGGGATAAAAGTGAAGGAATCTCCGCAGTGGTTGAAGAATTATTTATCTGCCGTTGGCTTGCGCCCGATTAACAACATAGTAGACATTACCAACTTCGTGATGTTTGAATATGGACAACCGCTTCATGCTTTTGATGCTCATAAAATAAAAGGTAATAAGATAGTTGTTCGTAAAGCTAAAGCAGGTGAAACCATCATTACGCTGGAAGGAACGGAAAGAAAACTAAAGGAAGAAGACCTGCTGATTTGTAATGAGGGTGAGCCAATGTGTATAGCCGGGGTATATGGCGGAAAAGATTCAGGTGTAACAGAAAACACCGTAAATATATTTTTGGAAAGTGCTTGTTTTGATGGCACACACATTAGGAAAACCGCGCGCAATCAGGCTTTACATACCGATGCTTCCTACCGCTTTGAACGGGGGACCGACGTAAACATTACTATGAATGCGCTGACCCGTGCCATTAATTTAATTCACGAAGAAAATCCCCAGAGCACGGTTTCAAACATACAGGATGTATATCCCATAAAAGTGGAAGAACAGAAGCTGGACTTTCATCTTTCGTATGCGGATAAATTAGCGGGGCATAATATTCCCGCTGAAACGATGCAGGAAATAATAGAAGCAGTAGGAATAAAAATAACAGGCAAGAACGGAGAAAAATGGACACTATCCATACCCACCTATAGGATGGATATTACCTGCCCTGCTGATATTGTGGAAGAAATTTTAAGGTTCTACGGATATAATAACATCCCTTTATCGCCCAGGTTAAATATTCCCCTGGTTCATTCAGGCCCAAAAAAATTAGACGAAATTGCTTTTAAAATTGGTAATGTATTAACTTCATTGGGATTTTCTGAGGTGATGAATACGTCGTTATCCTCATCAAAATTTGAAGAAAGCAGCGAATCAATTATCAAGGTTGCTAATCCCCTAAGCTCTGACTTGGATATTCTTAGGAGTACTTTATTATATAACGGATTAAGCAACATTGCTTTTAATCAAAATAATAAGCAGGCAGATTTGAAACTTTATGAATTTGGGCGTTCTTACTATAAAACTGCAGAAGGGAAAAACATAGAAACAGAACATCTCTCACTGTGGCTGTCGGGGAACAAATTACCCGTTTCATGGAACAGTAAGGAAGAACCTGTTGACTTTTTTAGATTGAAAGGCTATATTGATATAGTACTGGGAGCGCTGCATGGTAAATCGGGATTGCAAAAAAAATCAATCGAAAATGATAGTATATTTTCGTATGGATATATTATTCATGCTCATTCGGGGGAGCTGGTAAAGGCTGGCAAGATATGCGACGAGGTTCTTAAAAACTGGGACATCAGGGAGGAAGTTTATTTTGCCCAGTTTAACTGGAAAAACCTGGTAGATGGAATTCAAGAGAAATTAGAAATAAAGGAAGTAAACCGGTTGCCTGCGGTAACAAGAGACTTGGCATTAATTATAGATAAAAACATAAAATTTGCTAACTTGTTTGAGATAGCTTTTAAAACAGAAAGGGAGTTATTAAAAGATATTTCTGTATTTGACGTATATGAAGGGCCCGGAGTGGAAAATGATAAGAAATCATATGCACTTAGATTTATCCTTCAAAGTGATAACAAGACACTGAGCGATAAAGAAATTGATAAAATAATGGAGAAACTTACCAAGGCATATACTGAAAAGGCAGGAGCAATTATCCGCTCATCATAGTAGCATTAATTTATTTTCTAATTTAGTAGTAATATAGTAAAAATGTAAAAAATCTGTTATGAAACTATTAACTCCCCTTATTCTGATTATCTTTTTTGTTGCATCAATAGATGCCCAGCAAGTTCCTTCTCCCCAAATAGCACCTGCTAAAACTGGCAAGGTAGCCCCGGAAAAGACTACCTCACCCCAACGTACTTCTTCAGTACATAATTCAAAGTCCGCTATTCAAAGAAGAGAGAGGCTCAGGCATCGCCGTGCTTTTCACAAGTCTGATAGAGTGAATATTTAAATTTGATTATATATTTTTTAGAAAATAATTTCTGTCCTCACTTCATCCGGTTGTGAATAACCGAATTGTTGTAAGTTTCTTCCACCGCCTTAAGAAGAATGGAAAGTGTGTCCTGTACACGCAGCGACTTATTAACTAAGTTATTTTCCAGCAGGCTGTCATGTTGGTAATTATACAAACCTGATATTTTATCTCCTACCATTTGCAGGCAATAGGGATTTTTTTCAATTTGGTAAATGTCACTTAGATAGTTAACTGCATAGTGATTAGCCTTGGGATTAAAAACACTTTCCCCAAATGCAAAATAAGATTTGGGGTAATGAATATAATCAAGGATGGATGGCATAATATCAATTTGGTGGCTGGTAATATGTGACACACCTTTTAAATTCGAATGGGGAGAATAAAAAACCAAGGGGATTTCATACATTCCCAGGCGGTTCGAGTAGTAAGGATCGGTACTTGGACCCGTATGGTCCGCAGTTATTACAAAAAGAGTGCTGTCGTACCAGGGCATTTTTGATACAGCAGAAAAAAATTCTTTCAGTGAAAGGTCACTATATTCTACACATTTCAGAATGGGCATTTCTCCCTGTTTACCGGTGAAACGGTATTTATATTTTTTCGGTATGGAAAAAGGGTGATGAGAAGAGATGGAAAAAATAGCAGTATAAAAGGGGCGGTGAAGCGTATCGATGTTTTTTGCAAAATATTGGAAAAATGGCTCATCCCATATTCCCCAATGTCCATCGTAATCGGCATCATTATTATATTCCTTCATTCCATAATAGTAATCGAACCCGCTCTTTTTGCAGAATGTAGTAAAACCCATAGTTCCGTCATGCCCCCCATGAAAAAATGCGGTAGTGTACCCCTGCCTGTCCAGTAATTCTGCTATTCCGCTAAATGTGTCGCTGGTATAAGGGGATGTTATAAACGAAGTATTCATCCACGACGGAAGGCTGGCTATTACTGCTGGGATGCCCTCAATTGATTTTTTTCCGTCTGAAAAAGCATTATCAAAAACTAGTGACTGTGAAATAAGCGAATCAAGAAAAGGGGTATATGTATGATGGCGGTTGTTAAGTGCCCCAACATATTCTTTAGAGAGGCTTTCCATAATGATGACCACAATGTTTAGCTTCCGGAAGTTGCCATGTGAGGGCTGGTGGATAGTGGGACAATATTTTTGCGATACCGGTTCGGGCAGGTAATTAATATCTTCTAAAACAGGTTGATAATACGTATTGATAATGCTGAAAGGGCTATTCATCACCAGGGGAATATCGTGTGGCGGAGCATATTGGGCAGCCTCCAGGGTGTTAATAGTTTGAAGTTGCCAGCCTCCACGGCACCCCAGCACTACCAGCCCTATGAAAACAGTATAGGATGCAACGGTGAAGGAATTAATAGGATGTTTTCGTTCAATTAAAGATTCTTTAATGGCACCTTTCCCCATTAGCTGGTACATGAAATAGGTGAGTGCAATGAGTGCTATCCATATTACTATCATATACCAGTAATCTACAATAACGGAGGGCATTACATCGGTAGTGTCATCACCTCCGCCCAGGCTGAGAAACTTAAAAATATCGCCCGTGGAGCGTTTATATACAAATGGAAAAAATACCGTGTCGGCAAATTGGAAAAAAAAGGCCACACTATTCGTAAGCATAAACACCATTTTTAATGCAAACCGGCGATAGAAGCTTTGCTCGCTTCCCCAGGGCAACAGGCTCATAAAAATAAATAGCAGGTTGGTAATTAGTATAGCCGATATATCAAACCGGAGCCCGGTAAAAAGGTAATAGCAAAGCCTGGCGAATGAAAGTTCTGAGAAATAAACGGCATTATAAATGCGGAAAATAATCCGGCACAACTCATAAGGAATGAGCAGGATAGTTAAACGCCCTATAAGCAAGCGGACATGAAGAGGAATATTTTTTATCATCGGGCGGCAAAGATGATGAATTTTTTAAGAATTTGTTTAAAATTCAATTATATAAATCATCTTCAGATTCCGTATGGAATAACAGTCTTATTTCATGTCACTGATAACCCGTGTTGCCTCGAATAATTCGGGGTCTCTAGTCAGTCTTTTCAGCCAGGCGTTTTCAGTTTTGGCTTCATTGGTATCAACGCGCATTTTATCTTTTTCGGAAGTGGTGGCAGAAATAAGAAAGTTATAGTCGCCATTCACAAAAGGGCCGATTGCCAGCAGGCTGTCTTTTCCCTTACTTTCAGTATTCTTGTCTGCCTGTGGGGGATTTGCCAAGCCGGAAACTTTTTCAAATGGCAAGGGCTTGTTAATGGCGTCGAAGCGCTTATTTTCCGCCAGTCGCCTATTTTCCTGTTTCCTATAGGCTGCCAGGTTGAGAGGATATAATGTACTGTCGCGGTCATCTCTTTTAAATACTTGTGCCTCTTCCCTGATTAAATTAAAAATAGTGTCGTTGTTGGTACGTTTGCCACTTTCTTGTGAAAGGTAACTTACATCAACCGGGTGGCTCCAGTCCTTGTAGGTGGCAGCCGGTATTTTGTCGGCGCTGAGGGGAAAATCAGCATCCTTTTCTTTTTCATCTGTAAATTGATAAGGGTCGGGCATTTGTACATCAGGGGTAACACCATCCTTCTGGGTCGTTTCACCATTGATGCGGTAGAATTTACTGATAGTAATTTTCACCGAGCCAAGCGGCCTCAGATTATTAAATGAGGGAGAAATTTTATCGTCCAGCGTAAATACTTGCTGAACGGTTCCTTTGCCATAGGTTTTAGTACCCATAATTACACCTCTTTTATAGTCCTGCATGGCGGCGGCAAATATTTCAGAAGCCGATGCACTTGCACCATTTACAAGTACAACTAATGGGCCTTTGTACAGAGCCCCTGTATCGTTACTGGAGAGAGGATCTATTCTTCGCTGCCCCTTGATTTGCACAATTGGCCCTTTGGGTACGAATAAACCTGCCATTTTTACTACTTCCTGCAAAGAGCCACCACCATTACTGCGCAAATCAATAATGATGCCTTTCACTTCTTCATGTTCCAGCTCTACTACCAATTTTTTCATATCATCCGAACATCTCCTGCCTCCCTCGCCTTCAAAGTCAGTATAGAATTCAGGCAGGCGGATATATCCCATTTTTTGCCCGTTATTGTCAAGAATGGCAGCATGTGCATACGTTTCTTTAATCTGAACCACGTCTCTTATCAGGGAAATTACTTTTGTGGCACTGCCCGACTTCACGGTCAGCCTTACTTCTGTTCCCTTTTTGCCACGAATAAGTTGAACCGCTTTGCCGAGTTTCATTCCTACCACATCCACGGGAGCAGACTTGCCCTGTGCTACTTTTATAAAAACATCTCCGGGCTTGAGCTCTCCATTTTTCCAGGCAGGGCTGCCGGGAATAATTTCTTTCACGGTTATATTGCCATTCCTGTCCTCCAGTTGGGCTCCTATACCCTCCAACTGCCCGCTCATTGAGATATCAAAATCCTTCCGTACTTCAGGTGCAAAATATTCCGTGTGCGGGTCGAAGCAGTTTGCAATTACATCAAAATATTCTGAAATTTTATCCGTATCGCTTATGCTTCCTATATCGTGAAAATAGCTCCGGTAGAATTTTAACTCCGCTACTCTTGCAGAATCTTCCAGCTTTTCATACGGTTTCATCTTATAAGCGGTGTCTTTTTTCTCCGTTGCTTTATCCTGGTCTTCCAGCATAGTGGCAAGCCTTCCAAGGGTTTGGTACTTTATGAATTTTCTCCAGCGCTCTTTCAGTTCGTTCTCATTTTTAGGTATGGCAACCTTATCCACATCACTTTGGAAATCCTCATTTACGGTATAGTCAATTGGCTTGGAGAGTAGCTGTTTTACATATTCAGAATCCAGCTTTAGGCGCTTGTCAAATACTTTGTTCACCAGGTCATAAAATTCAAATGTGCCTTGTTCAATGGCACTATCAATAGTAAACTCATAGGGTTTGAACCGGTCCATATCTTCCTGGGTGAAATAGAGTTTTTCCCAGTTCAGGCGCCGTAGATAAAGTTTGTAGATACGGTCCGACAGGGAATCATTAATAGGAATGGGTTCATAGTGCTCAGCTTCAATACCCGAAACCATCAACTGGAGAATGGCACGGCGCTTTTCCGGTTGGCCAAATGGGTGCAACATAGCACCTAATAACAATCCTGATGTCAATAACAACAATACTACAAGAGCTACTCTCGACTTTCTCATATTAAATAAGGCTCAGTTAATAAACTATAGGCAAAGATAGTCCTTTTACAGATGGAGGGAAAGTTAAGAGTTTCTTAAAAATTGTTAAGAAACTATATAACCACATTCACTATTTTATTGGGAACTACTATCACTTTCTTAATAGTAGCTTCTTTGAGCCATTTCTGGGCATCTTCCGAGGCAAGTACTTCTTTCTCTATTTGCTCTTTCGACAGGTTGACGGGTAGTTCCAGTATAAAGCGGGTCTTACCATTAAAAGAAACAGGGTAGGAAAATGTATTCTCTACCAGGTAAGCCTCATTATATGGGGGGAACGATGCCTTTACAATAGAACCCTTATGCCCCAGCATACCCCAAAGCTCTTCAGCGACAAAAGGAGCAAAAGGAGAGAGGCAAACAACTAATGGTTCCAGTATTTCACGCTTATTACATTTCAAATCGTGGAGTTCATTCAGGCAAATCATAAAAGCACTCACTGCTGTATTAAAGGAAAGCCGGTCAATATCTTCATCCACTTTTTTAATCAGCCGGTGCAGTATTTTCAATTCAGCCGGAGTGGCTTTTTCGCCGGAAATATAAAATGCATCCGATGGTCCACTAAAAAACATTTTCCAAAACCGTTTTAAAAAAGCATATACCCCGCTGATGCCTTGTGTGCTCCAAGGTTTGCTAAGTTCTATGGGGCCTAAAAACATTTCATACATGCGCATAGCGTCAGCTCCATACTCCTGAATAACGCTATCTGGATTTATTACATTCCATTTAGACTTAGACATTTTTTCGACTTCCGAACCGCACACATATCCAATTTTTTCAGGAATAAATTCGTCGCTTTCAAAACGGGGAGCCCATTCTTTATATTTTTCAATATTAAGCACTCCATTTTCGTCAACAAAGTCAATTGGAACACGCAAATCATCATTAAGTATTAACTCACCCAAAGGGCCAGGAATCACCTTATTTTCTTCTTTATGGATATTGGCATTCCATAGTTTATCATAATCAATACCTAAATCATTATTTTTTAATTCATCTTTATTCTTCTGGTAGTTAATAAGATTCTTTAATATTCCAAGAGAAACGAATTTTCCTGTCTTAACTAACCTATAGGCAAACTTACTTACCCCCTGTATCATCCCCTGGTTTACCAGCTTTTTTGCAGGTTCTTCGTAAGGTACGTAACCATAATCATAAAGGAATTTAGTCCAAAAACGGAAATACAGCAGGTGCCCTGTCGCATGCTCGGCACCGCCTACATACAGGTCAATGTTTTGCCAATAATCTATAGCTTTTTGCGAGGTGAATTCTTTTTCGTTATGCGGGTCCATGTAGCGCAGGTAATACCACGAACTGCCGGCCCAGCCCGGCATAGTGGTATACTCGTAGTTATACTTGCCTTTGTATTTCCACCCGGTGGCCCTTGCCAGTGGAGGCTCTCCCGTTTCTGTAGGCTTAAAATTATCTATAGGCGGAAGCTCTACAGGCAAATCACTTTCATCAACAGGGTAGGGGATGCCATCCTTATAATATATAGGAATGGGTTCACCCCAATAGCGCTGCCTGCCAAAAGCTGCATCGCGCAGGCGGTAGTTAATTTTGCCTTTACCCAAGCCACGTCTTTCAATTTCTTCAATAGCACGCTTAATGGCGTCTTTCACTTCCAGTCCATTCAAAAAGTCAGAGTTGATGCACTTGCCTTCTTTAGGGTCATAACTTTCCTTTGAAAAGTCCCAATTAACGGGAGATTCTATTACTTGTGGTATAGGAAGGCTGAAATGTTTGGCAAAAGCATGGTCACGGGAATCGTGGGCTGAGACACCCATCACGGCACCTGTGCCATATCCGGCCAGCACATAATCACCTACCCAAATGGGTATTTTATTTCTCGTAAACGGATGGATAGCATATGCACCCGTAAATTCCCCGGTAACTTTCTTTACTTCCGCCTGGCGCTCGCGTTCTGTTTTATTTTTGGCAACGTTTACATATTCTTCCACTTTTGCTTTATGTGATGGTGGAGTAATTTTTTCCACCAACTCATTTTCGGGTGCAAGGGTAATAAAGGTTGCTCCAAAAACCGTATCGGGTCGGGTAGTAAATACTGTAATAGTTAATTCCGAGTTATCAATTTTAAATTGCAACGAACATCCTTCCGAACGGCCAATCCAGTTGCGCTGGGCTTCTTTCATGCTGTCGCTCCAGTCTATGGTATCCAGCCCGTTTAGTAGCCGCTCTGCATAGGCAGTAATGCGCATACTCCATTGGGGCATCAGCTTCCTTTCGACAGGGTAGCCTCCGCGTTCTGAAACGCCGTCCTTCACTTCGTCGTTGGCGAGCACCGTACCCAAAGCGGGGCACCAGTTTACCCATGCTTCACTTAAATATGCAAGACGGTAATTAAACAGCACATCCGATTTTTTCTTTTCTGAAAAATGATTCCACTCATCAGCCGAAAAACTTACCTCTTCTCCGCAGGCAGCATGAACATCTTTTGTCCCCGATTTTTCAAAATGCTTAATAAGATTTTCAATCGGTTCTGCTTTACCGGTTTCAGTATTGTACCAGGACTTAAATATTTTCAAAAAAATCCATTGGGTCCATTTATAAAATTTTGGGTCCGAAGTTTTCACTTCCCGGCTCCAGTCATACGATAAGCCCAGCATATCCATCTGGCTGCGGTAACGGGCAATGTTTTGCGCTGTAGTTATGGCAGGATGTTGCCCTGTTTGAATAGCATATTGCTCAGCAGGCAATCCAAATGAGTCATACCCCATAGGATGCAATACATTGAAGCCCTTAAGGCGTTTGTAGCGTGCAAAAATGTCAGATGCAATATATCCTAATGGGTGCCCCACATGCAATCCTGCCCCGGAAGGATAGGGAAACATATCGAGTATATAATATTTTGGCAGAGCAGAGTCAGTACTTATTTTGTAAATGTCTTCTGCTTCCCACTTTTTACGTGCGGTTTCTTCTATTATTCCAGGGTTAAAGTCCATTTTTTCTTTGTCAGTTATCAGTAGTCTTGCGTCAGTTCCCTTGAGGAGTAAGTTATTACTTAAGTTACAATGTGCCGCTAAATTAGAAAAAACGCCAGAATGCCTGTTTAATGGTTTTCTGAAAATCTGCTTGCTGCCAACTTTTTTATAATTTCGTGTCATAATTTTTTCCATTGGCTCGCATAGCTATTGCCCATAAGTTTAGGTCTACTTCGCTGATAACCATAGTCAGCATTTCGCTGGTGCTATTTATCCTGGGCTTACTCGCCTTGCTTATTCTCGATGCCCAGAAGATTGCCCGCGATGTAAAAGAAAATGCCGATGTGGAAGTGTTTTTATCTAGTGGTGCAAAAGACGCTGATGTGGCAAAGCTGCAAAAAATGTTGGATGCATCCCCCTATGTAAAATCCACTGCCTACATTTCCAAAGACTCCGCGGCAAAGCAGCTGGAGTCGGTAGATAAAGATGATTTTATAGGCTTATTGGGTTACAATCCCCTGCCTGCCTCTATCAATGTACACGTAAGAGCAGAATATGCTAATACCGACAGTTTAGCTGCCATACAGGCAAATTTGTCAACCTATCCGCAGGTGAAAGAAGTGGTTTACCAGAAAACACTCATCAAAATGATGAATGAAAACCTGAAAAAAATCACTTTCATTATGCTTGCTTTTAGCGTCCTGCTTTTACTGGTTTCGCTTACACTTATTAACAATACCATCCGGCTGACGGTTTATTCCAAGCGGTTTTTAATTAAAACCATGCAGTTGGTGGGAGCCACGCAGCCCTTTATCCGCCGCCCCTTTATGTGGAAAGGGATTCGTGATGGGGTAGTGGCATCCGTAATTGCTATGTTGATGATTGTTGGAATATTGCATATGGCAGAGTCACAACTGCCCGACCTTACTGAATTGAATGACTTGAATACTTATTTCATCCTGGCAGGAATTATTTTCCTGCTGGGAATCGTTATTTCCTGCTTAAGCACTTACTTTGCCCTTCATCGCTATCTGCGGTTGAGAGCGGATGATTTGTATTTCTGAGCGCCCTCTCTGTTGAGCCCTTACAGGATTGGTACGTTGCTGTATTTTATCAGAAATCTTTTTGACAGAGGTATATTTGCCAACTCTTGTACTGTTAAAAAATAGGGAAATGCTAAAACGAAAACGACGAAAGTATTCCATATATATTTAGGTCTGATAGTATAACTTGCCTCCTGATGATATAAACGTTTCATAATCTGGGAACGTTGGTTAGATTAGTTAAGATTTATTAGGTTTAATTAGTTTTTATAATTTTCTGTGCAAAAGTTTTGTAGGACTAATTATAGCTTGTATGGTAGATTAAATGCACTAATACGCCCGTTTCAATATAAAGGTTGGGTGGCTTTAAAAAATGAATGGTATGTGTTATGTAACATTTCAACAGCTATTCCGTTTCAAAACTAAAATAACTTATTGGGAGAGATTCCCTTTAAGGAAGATAAAATTTGGGGTATTTATTCCACAACTTTATGAACCCGGTCTCGTTGAAAACTAAAATACTTGAAACAACCCTACATAGCCTAATCCTGTAATTTTGTTTTCTTTAATAGGAGCCTTGTGGGTATGCTAAAACGTGTATTGTTGCTTTTTTGTTTTGCTCTTTCCTCTTTTGCGGTGTTTAGCCAGCAAACGCTTGTTTATGCCGATCCGGGTGCTACGTTCAACAAAGCTGTTATGTTGTTTGATGAACACAAGTATTCGGCAGCAGCCCACCTGTTTAAAGAAGTTTCGGCTTCGGTGAAAGATGAACAATCTTCCCTTAAAGTTTATTCCGATTATTATACTGCCGTTTGTGCCATGTATTTGAATCATGACGATGCCGAAAAGCAAATGATAGCATTTATAACCCGGCATCCCCAAAGCCCTGAGGTGCATCGCATCTATTTCCTTTTAGGCAATTACGAGTATGACAAACGTAAATATAAAGATG
Source organism: Bacteroidota bacterium (assembly GCA_013289165.1). Taxonomy (GTDB): domain Bacteria; phylum Bacteroidota; class Bacteroidia; order JABEUT01; family JABEUT01; genus JABEUT01. The sequence goes on along the minus strand of JABDAL010000027.1, from coordinate 13,223 downwards.
CTATCAAATGGTATGGAAAAGCAGATATAGATAATTTGGAGCATAAGGATTTGCCTGAGTATTATTATAAATTTGGGTATAGCTGCTTTGCAAAAAATAAAATAGATTCTGCTGCCAAATATTTTACCCTGGTTACTGATTCGACTTCTTCTTATTATCCCAAGGCTACCTATTATTACGGATATATCTCCTATACCCGTAAAAATTACCAGACTGCTGTCAACAGCTTTTTGAAATTACAACATAATGCTGATTTTGGTAAGGCTGTTCCATATTATATAGCCGAGTGTTATTATTTGGAGGGTGATTACACCCATGCCATGCAGTATTGCCTTCCCCTGGTTGATTCTATTCGTGGTAATGCCCCGCTTCTCAATGCAGATGAAATAAAGAAAATTGCAGCCGAGTCGTATTACCACCTGCATCAATATAACGAAGCCATAACTTATTTTTTGAAGTATGCTAAAGCGGGTTCATTGCAACAAACAGAGTCGTATGAGTTAGCTTACTGCTATTATGTAACCGGGCAATATGCCGATGCCATTCCCTATTTCCAGGATGCAGCACGGGGAAGTGATTCATTAACCCAGGATGCTATGTACCATGTGGGGGAATGCTATCTGAAGACGGGGCAGAAAGCTTATGCTGCTAATGCTTTTCACGATGCATACAAGTTTAATTACAACCCGTCATTAAAAGAAAATGCATTGTTCAACTTTGCTAAAATATCGTATGAAACAGCTAATGACCCTTTTGATATTGCTGTAACGGCACTCTCCCAATACCTCGATGCCTATCCTAATTCTTCGCACCGGGAAGAGGCCTATCAATACCTGGTAACTATTTACTCCACTACACGGAATTATGAAGCGGCGCTCAAATCGCTGGCAGAAATTAAAAAATGGGATTCTCACCTCGAAGCGGTTTACCAGCGCTTGTGTTATTATAGGGGAGTTGATTTGTTTAATAACCACCAGTATGAGCCCGCTATAGATTATTTTGAAAAATCGCTCAAGTATAATTTTGACCCGAATCTTCATTTATTGGCTTACTATTGGAAAGCAGAAGCCTTTTACCGCGAAAGAAAATACAATAATGCGGCTGCTGCTTACCCTGAATATCTCAGTCAGTCAGGGGCGTTTGGTACGGCTGAATATAACCTGTCGGAATATGGGTGCGGGTACTCCTTTTTCCAGATGAAAGATTATGAGAATGCCGGAAACTGGTTCAGGAAATATGTGAATACAGAGACAAAGGATAAAGACCATTTATGTGATGCCTACAACCGTATTGGCGATTGCTATTTTGTAAAAGAAGATTATGCCTCTTCTATCCCGTTCTACCAAAAATGTGTGGATATAAATACCCATGATGCCGATTACGCCTCATACCAATTGGCAGAGGCATTCGGGGTAACCCACCGCTTTGATGAGGAAGTAAGGACACTTCGTGCATTCCTTGCCAATTATCCAAAGAGCAGCTACTACGGTTCAGCTATGATGGAACTAGCAAATGCGTATATGGCAAACAACCAGCCTAAGGAAGCCGCAGAAACATACCAGCGCGTAATTGATGCCTATCCTTCGGGGCCTAATACAAGCCGCTGCCTTTTGCAAATGGGTATGATATATTACAACCAGGGACAAAATGACCTGGCTTTGAATGCATGGAAACAAGTTGCAGAGAAGAATAAAAATTCGGGGGAAGGAACAGAGGCATTGTCTCACATCAAAATGCTGTATGTTTCCGAAGGTCAGGTGGGCAATATGCAGGATTACTTTTCAAAATTGGGTGTAAGCCTCGGCCATTCAGCACTTGACTCCGCTACATTCTCGGGGGTGAAATCAGATTATCTGGCTGAAAATTTTGCCAAGTTGTTGCCGGATGTAAATGGCTATCTTAACCAATTCCCTGATGGGCTCTTTGCTGCCGAGGCGCATTTTTATCGTGCCGAATGTTATTATAAACAAAAAAATAATGACAGCGCTGTTGCAGATTACCGTTATGTGTTGAAATTTCCCAAGACATATTATACGGTTACAGCTTTGCTTCGTGCATCGCAAATAGATTATGCAAAACAAAACTATGCCGAGGCGCTTACCTATTTTAATGAGCTGGGTAACATATACCAGGACCAGGCACAAATGATTTTGGCCCGTACCGGCAAAATGCGTTGCGATAACTTTTTAAATCATTATGATGCACTGATTGGTGCTGCCGATACAGTTATTATGACCCCGCAAATAAGTAATGATATCCATGCCGAAGCCTGGTTTTATAAAGCAAAAGCATTCTTGCAGAAACAGCAATACGACTCTGCTATGGCTGGTTTCATACAGGTTGCCAACATGACTAAAAGCGAAATGGAAGGGGAAGCGAAATACAACATTGCCAACATACAATATATGAAGGGAGATTTTACGGGTTCCGAAAAAACGGTGTTCAGCCTGGTGAACCAGGACCCTTCTTATCCGCAATGGATGGCAAAAGGATTGGTGGTTTTGGCAGATGATTATGTGGCTATAAATGATAATTTCCAGGCAAAGCATACACTCAATACAGTAATTGAAAATGCTTCGGACACCGCAGTGATTAATTTGGCAAAACGTAAATTAAATCAGATAACGGCAAGCGAACAAAAAGCTATGAAGCCCGTGAAACAAGATACTGTGCTTACTATTCATTCTGATACCACAGCCATAAAACCAAAGCAATGAGCAGGAACAATAAAAACATATATGCCATTCTTGTAACCGGGATAGCCTTGTTTGTTTGTTCCGGTATAGTGGCGCAGGACAAGCCTTTCGATACCATACAGGTAAATGTCATCACTCGCTACAAACCTACCATTCACGATGCGGTTAAGTTGAACAGCAACCCTGCTGTGGCTGATACATTGCATCTGCAGAAGAATGTAAAATATGAATTGGAAAACACCCAATATCCTACTTCATACACCCCGCCGCTTATTCCTCCCATGCAAATAAAAGAAGGGGCACCTGAAAATTTCTATCACTCTTTATTAAATTTGGGAGTAGGGAATTTTAATACGCTTTATGGGGAATATTTCTTTAACAGTGTCCGCTCACATAATACCGATTACGGAATCCATCTGAATCATCTTTCCTCGGAGTACACTACCGCAGGCTATGGCTATAGCGGCTTTGCCTTTAATGATGTGGACGGATATTTCCAAAAGTTTTTTACCCGACATACCCTCGATTTGCAAGCAGGGTTCGATAACCATATTTTGCACGACTATGGCTATGACATTGTGAGATTTCCTGACTTGGGTAATGATTTAATGAGGGCGCGCTACGACGAGTATAAAGGTTCATTGCAGTATGCCAGTGTTCTTAGGGATTCTTCTAAAATAAATGAAGATATTAAACTTAGCTATTATAATTTTGGAGAAACAGATGGCTTTAATGCCGGCGATTACTATTTCTTCAACCCTTTAGAAAATAATGTTAGTGGTAATATGAAATTCTTTACCTATTTCAACCAGCAACGGATTGATGTGAGGGTTAGCGGGGAGTATAATGAGTACTCAAGTAGTAATCCTATTTACAGGCAGATTCCTTTTCCAACTCGTTTTTCAATAAATACATTTAACGGGACATTCAATCCCTATTTCAGTACCTATGAAAAACATTGGGATGCACATTTGGGAGTCAACGTAAGCTATGCTTCCAACCTGCCGGACAATTATTCCAATGTAAATGTCTATCCCGATTTACTTGCCCGTTACCATATCGCCCAGGATGTGGTAATGATTTATGCCGGTATTGACGGGAATCAAAAATTAAATACCTATAAATCGCTGGCAGATGAAAACCCTTTTGTTGTGGTGCAGGTTCCTACGCCTTTTCAGTATACCTATACCCCATACCATGTTTTTGGCGGGCTGGCTGGCAACATTACATCCCAGCTTACTTATAATGCCAGTGTATCGCAGTCCATGCTAAGGAATATGCCCCTGTTTATAACGGATGTATTTGTAGCATATAACAACCAATTTTATGCAGCGTACGATAATGTGAAGATATCCAACCTCCATGCAGATGTGGACTATAAATGGAAAAACAACCTGAGTGTTATTTTAGGCGGAGATTATAATGTATACAACACCACTAACCAGCTTAAAGCATGGTATTGCCCTGCATTAAAACTAAGTGCGATGGGAAAATATACGCTCCAAAAAAAATACATCTTTAAAGCAGAATTTTTTGTAGTGGGCTCACAATATGCCCCTGTTGAAACGGACGATGGAATAATTACGGGGGCTAAAACCCTTGCCGGCTACCCGGACCTTAACCTTGGTCTAGAATACCGGTACAATAAAGTATTTACCGCCTTCCTTAACCTGAACAATATTGCCAACGTAGCCTACTACACCTGGGACAACTACGAAATGATGCGCTTTAACCTCCTGGTGGGAATTAGGTTGGGATTTTAAGCTCGTACGTCCCCGTTTTTTTATTACTTTTGTACTTTGATGAATTTCCTCTTCCCATCTTTCCTGTATGCCCTGTCGGCAATCAGTATTCCAATTCTAATTCATCTTTTCAATTTCCGCCGCTATAAGAAACTCTATTTTTCCAATGTCCGCTTCCTTAAGGAGGTGGTGCAGGAATCGCATTCGCGGTCGAAACTAAGGCAGCTCCTCGTGCTCATTTGCCGCTGTCTTGTCATCATCTTCCTGGTGCTTGCTTTTGCCCAGCCGTACAAGCCCCTGAAACAGGGGGTAACTACTGCCGGGTCAAGAGCAGTAAGCATATTTATCGATAATTCTTTCAGCATGATGGCAGTGAACCAATATGGAACCCTGCTTGATAATGCTAAAAATAAAGCCAAACAAATTGCCCAGTCACTCAGCCCTGCTGATAAAGTGCAAATGGTTACACAGGATTTTAGTTCGGTGCAGGAACGCTGGCTGAATAAGGATGAATTTGTAGAACAATTGAAAGGGTTGAAAGTATCTCCCGCTTCACGGATGCTGGGGGAGATAATGGCACGCCAGGAAGATAATCTCGACCATTCCGGCTGCCCGGTAAGGGAAGCCTTTGTAATATCCGATTTTCAGAAATCAGTGGCGGGAATGTCATCTTATAAACCCACTGCGGGAATATCGGAGGCATTTGTTCCGGTTACAGCCGAAACAAAAAACAATATAGCCTTAGATACCTGTTGGTTCAGCTCTCCAGTACATTTACCGGGCAAGCCCGAACAGCTTTTTGTGAAGGTTGGGAATTATTCTTCCGCTGCGGTTTCCGATAAACCGGTCAAGTTGTATGTTAACGGGATTGAAAAAGCTACTGCATCTTTTACGGTAGCTCCGTATTCTTCTACAACTCTGTCTCTTTCGTATGTCCCTGACAAGGCTATTTTGCAACAGGGGGAAATTAAAATTTCTGATTTTCCAATCACCTTCGATGACAATATTTTCTTCTCTTACAAACTTTCCGCCGGAATACCTGTACTCTGTATCCATAGCGATAGCCTCAAGATAAATACCTCCTTAAGTTACCTGTATGGAAAAGATTCCCTCTTCACATTGACGGATGCTTCTGCCACGCACCTTGACTATTCTTCTTTCCCCTTGTATCGCCTTATTATCCTGGACGAAGTAAGAGATATAACATCGGGCATGAGTAACGAACTGGTGCAGTATCTTACTAAGGGAGGAGATTTGTTTATCATCCCCCCGACGGCAGGCATGGATAAGGATTCGTACAATAACTTTTTTGCTTCTGTCCGTGCATCGCCTTTCGGAAACCTGGATACTACACATTTGAAAGCAGATAAGCTGAATTATGAAAGCCTCATTTATGCGGGGGTATTTGAACAAAAGCAGCATCCCAATATGGACCTGCCATATGTTAACAAGCATTACCGCCTATTGCATGATACAAAAACTCCGTATGAAAATCTTATTAAGCTGGATAACGGGGATGATATGCTTGATGTGTTTCCGTATGCGCAGGGCCATGTATATGTACTTACTACGTCACTGGATGATGCCTCGGGGAACTTCCGCAAGCATGCCATCTTTGTGCCTACGCTTTACAATATAGGACTTTATAGCAGCTCCCGGCAGGTGCTTTATTACACCCTTGGCAAAGAGCAGCCTATAGAGGCTCCCTCGTTAAATCTTCCGGAAGGTACTATGTTTAAAATTAAATCGGTATCCGATACTTTTTCTTTTCTCCCTGAAAAGAGGGTAGTGAATGATAAAACCTTATTGTTTTTGCATAGCCAGGTTAATGCAGCAGGAAACTATAAGCTCCTGGCAGGAGACAGCCTTATTTCGGGCTACTCGTTTAATTATGACAGAAAAGAATCGGAGATGAGTTTCCTCAGCGCATCCGGGATTGATTCACTTTGTAAAAATGCAGGCATACAAAATTTTTCTGTTCTGCCTTCCACAGGAGATACCCTCCCTGCCATGCTGAACGAAGTGAACCGCGGACAGTTTTACTGGAAATATTGTGTTCTGTTAGCTTTATTATTTTTGGGTGTTGAAGAAGGACTCTTAAGAATTAAAGCTGAAAACTGAAAATGGAAAATAAATTACTTACCTCCTATAACCTATCCCTCATAATTCATAATTCATAACTCATCATTATCCATGCAACTCCTCATAAAATCTGCCACCGTAGTTGACCCGAACTCCCCGCATAATGGGAAAGTTCAGGATGTTTTGATTGAAAATGGAACTATCACAGATGTGAAAGCAAAGATTCCTTCGGCGGGAATTAAAAAAGTGGTGGAAGCTGATGACTTGCACCTTTCCCCCGGCTGGTTTGATATGCAGGCCAATTTTTGTGACCCGGGCTGGGAGTATAAAGAAGACCTTTTGTCAGGGATTAAAGCGGCACAGGCGGGAGGTTTTACGGGTGTGGTTATTGTCCCCTCTACTAATCCTTCCCTGCATTCTAAAACGCAAATAGAATATATTATAAATAAATCGGCCGGCCGCCTGGTAGACCTTTATCCTATGGGGGCTTTGTCTTATAAACTGGAAGGTAATGACCTTTCCGAGATGTATGACATGAAGCTTTCGGGTGCCATAGCTTTCACCGACGATATTCATCCTGTAATGAGTGCAGGGTTGCTTCACAGGGCGCTCCTGTATACAAAAAGCTTTGGCGGCCTCATTATAAGCCGCTGCAATGATACTTCCCTTTCTACGGGGCTTTGTGTGAATGAAGGGCCTATAAGCGTGATGCTTGGCCTGAAGGGTGAACCTTCCATTGCAGAAGAAATTATGGTTACACGGGACCTGTTTTTAGCAGAATATGCAGAAGCGAAGCTGCATGTAACTTCTATATCAACCGAAGGAAGCATAGCGCTTATCCGCAATGCGAAAAAGAGAGGGTTGCCGGTAACTACATCTGTAAATGCATATAACCTTGCCTTGGAAGATTCTGAACTGCTTGAATGGAATACCAATCTTAAGGTCTTTCCTCCTTTGCGCGGCAAAAATGATATAAAGGCTCTGAAAAAAGGGCTTTCAGACGGAACTATTGATGTAATCTGCTCTGATCACAGGCCCGAAGATGAGGAAAATAAAAAACTGGAATTTGACCTTGCTACGCCCGGGATGCTCGGTTTGCAAACTATGTACCCCTTGGTAAATATGTATAGCGGTTTATCACAAACGGAGATAATAAGCAAAATTGCGATTAACCCCCGCAAGGTATTGGGCTTGCCATATCCTATAATAGATAAAGGGCAAAGTGCCAACATTACACTTTTTTCACCTTCTTCGGAATGGATATTAAAAAAAGAGAACATACAATCGCTATCCTATAATTCTCCATTCATTAATAAAAAGTTGAAAGGGAAAATAGTGGGCGTGGTGAATCACGATTTATATAGCGCCGGGCAAAATGGCTAATTGCTAATGGCGGCGCTTCCCGGTTATTTTTTGTAACCCTAATAAAAAGTTTACGTAGGAATGCTATATAACAGGGCTGTTGGCTATCATGTCGTAGCTAGTAGCTTTAAAAATCAAAGCCTATGAAAACCAATCACGTAAAACTCGTTTTAGCAGTAATTATTGCTGTTCTGTTTCTTGATTCATGCGCCAGCCATGGTCGTTGCCCTGCTTATGCCGATTCACACCGGGGGCCCATATACGCATCCAGGTAATGAAAGAATTTATTACTCGTTTGTGTAGCCACAAACTACTGTTTTGCACGGCTTATGGCTACAGGGTTTGCATACACTCCACACCTTATATCGTAATTATTTTGGGCTGCATATTTTAAAAATTGTAAATTTGCAGTGCAATCCTGATTCTGTTACTTACTTATATTATTTTTTATGAAGAGAAAAACGATTTCGATTATAGCTGTTGTTTTGTTTTCCGCTTATCTTTTAGCGGGCTGCGCAGCGCATCAAAAGTGTGCAGCTTATAGCGATACACGCAGTATCCAGGATACACATACCCAAAGCCCAAGCAGGGGCTAAAAAGACAAAACAATGTTTTTTGAACAGGTATAAACTGTTCAGGCAGAGATGTGCCGGATAAAATGCTTTGCCGGAAAATCTTAAAGTTGTATGTTTGCTATCTAAATAGAAAAACATGAAATTTTTTATTGATACAGCCAATCTGGCACAAATAAAGGAAGCACAAGAGCTGGGTGTGCTTGATGGAGTTACTACTAACCCTTCGCTAATGGCTAAGGAGGGTATTGTAGGCAAACAAAATATAATGGACCATTACCGTAAAATTTGTGAAATAGTAACCGGCGATGTAAGTGCTGAAGTAATATCCACCAATTATGACGGTATGCTGAAAGAGGCTGCCGAACTGGTAAAAATACATCCCCGGATCGTGGTTAAAATCCCTATGATTAAAGATGGGGTGAAGGCAATAAAATACCTGCATGGAGAAGGAGTAAAAGTAAACTGTACACTTATATTTACAGCCGGGCAGGCTTTATTGGCTGCTAAAGCAGGAGCTGCTTATGTTTCTCCGTTTATTGGCAGATTGGATGATATTGCCACCGATGGGATGGAGCTTATCGCGCAGATTCGTTTGATTTTTGATAATTACAATTATAAATGTGAAATACTTGCTGCATCTATCAGGCATCCTGTTCATATTGTAAAATGTGCTGAATATGGGGCCGATGTAGCCACCTGCCCTTTGAGTTCCATTATGGCACTGTTAAAGCATCCGCTTACCGATATAGGCCTGGAAAAATTCCTTGCCGATTATCACGCTTCACAAAAGGCGGAGAAAGTAAAATCCTAGGAATTATTTTTTCCCTTTAGCATTTTTTGGAGAGTCTGTAAACGGTCGCGTAAAGCTGCTGCTTGAATAAAGTCCATTTCTTTGGCAGCTTTTTCCATGGCTTTTTTTACTCTTTTTATTTCCTCTTCCAGTTTAGGTATGGTTTGGTATGCCGTCTCCGGTTCGGCTGCCATGTTGATGGCTTCCCTCTCTTTTGCCAAATAAATTCTCTGCTTAGCCGCTCTTGATTCTCCCATGCCGGCCTGCTCCAGTATACTTTCTTTCGATTTAATAATTGTAGTAGGTGTAATATTATGTTTGAAATTATACTCGATTTGCTTTTTGCGCCTGCGCTGGGTTTCATCCATAGTCCGTTGCATGGAGCCTGTAATACTATCGGCATACATAATTACCCGCCCGTTCATATTACGGGCTACCCTACCTACAATTTGAGTGAGGGAACGCTCGGAGCGCAAGAACCCTTCTTTATCTGCATCCAGTATGGCAAGCAGCGATACTTCAGGCAAGTCTATACCTTCCCGCAGAAGGTTAACTCCAATCAATACATCAAAAAGCCCCATGCGCAAGTCATGGAGTATTTCTACCCGCTCCAGTGTGTCAATGTCCGAATGTATATAGCGGCAACGCACATCTACTTTGGCAAGGTATTTGGCAAGCTCTTCCGCCATGCGCTTGGTAAGTGTGGTAATAATAACCCGCTCATCTTTCTCTGCATTTTTACGGATTTCTTCCAGCAGGTCATCAATCTGGTTGAGGGTGGGGCGCACTTCAATAATAGGGTCCAGCAATCCTGTGGGGCGTATTAACTGTTCCACTACCACTCCTCCCACTTTCTGCAATTCATAATCGGCGGGGGTGGCACTCATATAAATTACCTGGTTATGGAAAGATTCAAACTCGTCAAACTTTAAAGGCCTGTTATCTAATGCAGAAGGCATACGGAATCCATATTCCACTAAGGTGGTTTTGCGTGAACGGTCTCCTCCATACATTCCATTTATCTGCCCGATAGTTACATGGCTCTCATCAATTACAAGCATATAGTCATCCGGAAAATAGTCGAGCAGGCAATAGGGCCTTGCACCCGGCGCCCTTCCGTCAAAATAGCGGGAATAGTTTTCAATGCCGGAACAATAGCCCAGTTCCCGCATCATCTCTAAGTCATAATTCACACGCTTTTGCAGGCGCTCAGCTTCTTCATGTTTTCCAATGTCTTTCAAAAAGTCTACCTGTTTCACCAAATCCCCTGCAATATTTTGAATAGACTTATTCAAGGTTTCCGGCGAGGTAACGAATATGTTTGCCGGGTAAATTTTAATAGCATCTGTGTATTCAATTCTTTTCCCGGTATGAGCCTCGAAGGTTTCAATTTCTTCAATGGTATTACCCAAGAACTGCACCCGCAGGGCATAATCGGCATAGGCAAGAAAAATATCTACGGTGTCACCTTTTACACGAAAGTTGCCTCGTTCAAAATCTCCTTCGGTACGGGAATAGAGGGCAGTAACCAATAGGTTGAGAAACTTATTCCGGCTGATTTTTTGCCCTTTCATTATAGGGATAACATTCTTTTCAAATTCTACGGGGTTGCCAATGCCATAAATACATGATACCGATGAAACCACAATAATATCGCGCCTTCCGGAAAGCAGGGCAGAAGTAGTGGCAAGGCGCAGCTTCTCTATTTCATTGTTAATAGATAAGTCTTTTTCTATATATGTGTTAGTAGTTGGCAGGTATGCTTCTGGCTGGTAGTAATCGTAATATGAAACAAAATACTCTACCGAATTCTTTGGGAAAAATTGCTTGAACTCTCCGTAAAGCTGTGCTGCCAGCGTTTTATTGTGGCTCAGCACAAGGGTAGGCTTTTGCGTGTTGGCTATTACGTTGGCAATGGTAAAAGTCTTTCCTGAGCCGGTTACTCCTAACAGCACCTGGTTTTGTGTGCCATCTAAAACTCCTTTAGTAAGTTGTTCAATTGCCTGGGGCTGGTCGCCGGTAGGCTTAAAGTTTGATACAAGCTGAAACTGCATAAATGCAAAGGTAGGCAATAGTGGTAAATTGAAAAAATTGCCAGACCGCCCCCTATACCATTTGGTAAATTTGGGCAGGATTTTTTTACGAAAAAAAAACAATAGAATTCTATTGAATTGAAAAAGTTTTATGTCACGGTTTTTCACGAAACGGGCAACGTGACATAAAGGTATTAGATTCATAAAACCAGTTACTTAAGGTAGCTTTTTACCGTGACGTATTTTTTGGTACACCGTGACATATCTTTTTGCATAGCAAGTGTATACTAATTGCGTGGCAAATAAGGAGGCTGTAAGCCACAGATAGACAGATTATAAGATGCCTTTAAGATAACAGGTTAGAACAGGTAAATTATAACAGGGTTATGTCACAGTGTTTTAAAAACTGTGACATAAAAGCTGGAACAGGCAGATTGATAGGATGTTGTTGGCATGGAGTACCGTGACATATAATCTAGCTCCGTAGGAGCCACCTGTTTGTAGCAAACCAAATTAGACGAACATCATCCGAGCTCCCTAGGAGCGACCTGTTCATTCAATCCATTCAAACAAATATTTCTCGTTATATTCGACTTCAAACTTTTTTAGGAAATCCAAATATTCTTCTTTGAATGTCTTTTTCTTATGATGTTCTTCCTGATTTGAAATGTATTTAATAACTATATCAATTTGGCTTCTTGAATAAGAGAAGGCTCCAAAGCCTTCTTGCCAATTAAATTTCCCAATTATCCAATTATTATCATTAATGAATTTGGATGAACCTGCCTTTAAGTCCCTTGCTAAATCAGAAATAGAAATATCCGGTGTTAAACCCACTAAAATGTGGGTGTGGTCTGGCATACAAAAGATTGATAGCATGTTTTGTTTACGCTTTTGAACAATGCCAGTAATGAATTTGTGCAATTCCTCCCTGTGCTGTTTGGGAATTAGATTAAGTCGTCCTTTTACTGCAAAGACAATTTGAATATAGATTTGCGAATATGTGTTTGGCATAATTAAACAGGTCGCTCCTACGAAGCTAAAATAAGGATTTATTTCTATTGTGCTACAAACAGGTGGCTCCTACTATGGAGCCGAAAATACCAGACATTTAAGCCCAGGCCTCCGTAAAAGAGGATTAGGTCGCCATATTTTAAAACTTTATTTTTCAATTGAGCGGTAGAGCAAAAATACTTTCTACTTCCTATGCAGATAATTGCTGTTTGCCTGAGCTAGGGGGGTAATCACTATATCGTTTATGTTAACATGGGCAGGGCGTGAGGCGGCAAAATATATAACCTCGGCAATATCTTTAGCTGTTAAGGCATCTATACCTTTATACACATTTCCTGCACGTTCCGTGTCTCCATTGAAACGTACCATGGAAAACTCCGTTTCAGCCATGCCGGGACAAACGCCGGTAACTTTAATTTCATGGGGCAGCATATCAATGCGCATAGATTTGGTGAGTGCATCTACCGCAAACTTGGTGGCACAGTATACGTTGCCATTCAGGTAGGCATCCTTTCCGGCTGTGGAGCCTATATTAATAATGTGTCCTTTTTTATTTTTTATCATCATGGGAGCCACGCAACGGGTGACATATAAAAGCCCCTTTACATTCGTATCAATCATTTTTTCCCAATCCTCAATATTGCCTTCCTGTATGGGGCCCATTCCGCTTGCAAGCCCGGCATTGTTTACCAGTACATCTATATTTTGCCATTTTGCCGGAAGGCCGTAAATGCTTTTCTGGGTTTCGGCATTATTGCGGACATCAAAGTTCAGGCTAATGGCATCCACGCCATATTTTTTTTCCAGTTCTTCTTCCAACGCTTTCAACCTTTCCAGCCTCCTGCCGGTAATAATTACATCATAGCCATTTGCTGCAAATTCATGGGCGGTAGCTTCTCCAAATCCTGCCGTAGCCCCCGTTATCATCA
>JABDAL010000026.1 GCA_013289165.1 Bacteroidota bacterium | reverse complement strand
TTGTGGTAGGGGATGCTCAATCTTCAGATTATCCATTAGTGAACCCCGGAGGAGGCACCTATTACTTCGATACACCTAACGAAGAGGAAAATCTCTTTATTGGAAAATTCACTATTGATTCGCTAAAGCTCAATGTAAGTCCTATGGTTTCTATTTGCCGGGGCGATTCAACTACCCTGACAGCCAGTGGAGCCATATCCTACCAATGGAGCCCCCCAACAGGCTTAAGTGCAACGAACATAGCTAATCCTAAAGCAAGCCCTAAGGTTACAACTACCTATACTGTTACGAGTATTGATACCTCTGCATGCGGGAGGAAATTAATAGATTCTGTCAAAGTAATAGTAAATACCCTTGCCGGATTGGCTATAACAAAGGATACGTCAATATGCACCGGCAGTTCCATTACTCTTAATGCAAACGGAGGCACAAACTATACATGGAGCAACGGGGCTACCACTAGTTCAATTGCCATAAATGTATTAACTTCCCAAACCTACACTTTGGGCATAAGCAATGGCGCATGTAGTAAGGATACAAGCGTAAGAGTAACTGTAATTCCCTTACCGGGTATCCATTTGTCAGGGAATACTAAAATTTGTCATGGGATATCCGATACACTTAAGGTTAGTGGCGGAACTACTTATTTGTGGAGTAATGGCAATACAACAACAACATATTACACAGGTGCCATCAATGCAGATTCAACCATTACTGTGATTGCATATAATTCTTATGGGTGTTATCATGATACTATTATCACCATTCATTCCGTTCCCTTCCCTGTTCCTGTGATTACAGCAAAACATAACATTTGTACAGGAGAATCTGATACACTTACGGCTAGTGGAGGAACTACTTACTTATGGAATAATGGTAATACCACGACGACATATTATACAGGTGCCATAAAAGCGAATTCAACTTTTACAGTAATTGCGTATAATTCTTATGGATGTTCTCATGATACGACTATCGCCATTCATCCTATTCCGCTTCCCATTCCTGTAATTACAACAAAACATAGCAGTTGTATAGGAGAGGCCGATACACTTACTGTTAGCGGAGGAACTACCTATTTATGGGGTAATGGGGATACAACAACAACATACTACACGGGTGCCATCAATGCCCATTCAACCATTACATTAATTGCATATAATTCTTATGGATGCCATCACGACACAACCATTACCCTCATTCCCGATATTCCTAATTTGAGTGCCTGCTGTGACGCAATACTTGTTGTTGGAAATGATACTACATTGACAGCAAAGGGAAATAAAGCGAAGCTATATCAATGGTCTCCTGAAGCAACTTGTATTAATCTCCCGCTGTGCAATTCGGTAAAAGTTTCGCCGACGATAACCACTACCTATACGGTAACCATGACAGACAGCTCCGGATGCCAGTTGGAAAAAGAGGTAACAGTTATAGTTGAAATACCTTGTGCCGACTTCAACATACCCAATGTATTTACACCTGATTATGCGGGTCCCAATGGCATTAATAATCTGTTTTACATTACAATAAATGCTCCCAGTTCCTGGTCCATTACTATTTATGACCGCTGGGGCAAAGAAATGTTCACATCTACTAATCCAAACCAATATTGGAATGGCAATACCGAAAGTGGAAATAAGGCTCCCGGTGGGGTTTACTATTATATAATCAGTGCTACCTGCCAAGGAAATACATATAAAAAGGACGGCTTTGTGCAGGTGATAAGGTGAAGCCACTACAGTTTTTTTTCGAAAAAATATATAAATAAAGATAATGATATGTTTCATTATTGTCTTTTTATAAAACATTATTATCCTACCCAACCAATAAAAGTTTGTTGACGTATAAGTGTTTCAATTTCCCCACAGAATGAAAACACCAAAATTAACTTTACTACTATTTACTTTTATTGTGGGAGGAATAGTACTACCTGTTCACGTTGCAGCGGGTAATTATACTCCGAAAACTAAAAGCGATTCTATTTTAAGTACAAAAGTGAAGCAATGGATGAGCAAATCCAGGGGCTTGCGTTTTATAGAAAATAAAGGACAGATGTTCGATATGCAGCGCAAAGCTGTGCCCAATGTATTATACCAGACAAGTGCGCCTGGAATGAATATATATGTTACTACCACCGGTTTGAGTTATGTTTTTACATACCCGGAGAAATATCAAAAGAACACCATGTTTTCCAACCGTGGCGACGATGACAGTATAGTAGAAGATTATTGCCGTGCCGATATGGAACTGGCAGGTGCGGATATACGAAAAGAAAATATTACACAGGAAGATGAAAGTAGAGACCGGACAGACTATTATTACGGAGGTATTTGCCCGGATGGTATTTTGAATGTTCACAGCTATGGAAAAATAACCATTAAAAATATTTACCCGGGTATTGACTGGGTATTATATAGCAGTAAGCATGGGTTGAAATATGATTTTGTGGTACACCCGGGTGCTGACCCTGAACAAATAAGCCTGCGCTATAAATGGGCGGATAAACCTAAACTGCAAAAAGACGGCTCTATAAAAATACATACGCCTATGGGAACCATTACCGAAGGAACCCCTTTGAGCTATACTGCGGATGGGCATGTAGGAACTTCTTACCTTGTAAAAAACAATGAAATACATTTTAAAACAGATCCATATGTTAGTACTAAAACCTTGACCATAGACCCTGTATTAGTATGGGCGACCTATTACGACAACGCTGCCGGGGAGGCAGAGGATGTGTTTTCCATTCAGGCAGATGGCACCAGTGTATGGATAACAGGAGTTACAGGGCCATCGGGTTTTCCAACATTAAATCCCGGTAATGGAGCCTACTTCCAGGGAGTAAATGCAGGCGTCGCTAATTTATTTATTTTACAATTCAGCACATCCGGGGTTCTGCAATGGGGTACCTATTATGGAGGAAGCGGGTATGATCAAGGCTATTCCATATATAGCGACAAAAAGAATGTATGGGTAACCGGGAATACAATTTCTCCTGACTTTCCTACGTTTAACCCCGGGAATGGGGCTTATTTCCAGGGAGCACTGGGAAGGAAGAAGAATTTATTTATATTACAATTCAGTACCACAGGGGTACGTAAATGGGCCACTTATTATGGAGGAAGTGGTTTAGGAGGCGATGAAGGCAACTCTATACAAAGCGATGGGAGCAATGTGTGGGTAACCGGGATAGCAACTTCCCCTGATTTTCCTAAGCTAAACCCGGGAAACGGGGCCTATTTTCAAGGTGTACTGGGAGGAGGTGGGAACCCATTTATATTGAAATTCAACACGGCAGGAGTACGAGAATGGGCCACTTATTTTGGAGGAAATAATATATACGGCTCGGTGGAAATGGGAAATTCCATATATAGCGATGGAACAAATGTGTGGGTAACAGGCGCGACAAGCTCAAGTAATTTTCCCACATTGAATGCCGGAAAGGGAGCTTATTTCCAAGGGGCATTTGCAGGCGGCAGTTGCAACATATTTATATCGCAATTTGATACAGCAGCGGTACTAAAATGGAGCACCTATTATGGCGGGAATAATATGACAGAACAAGATGTAGGAAACTCTATCAACAGCGATGGAACGAATGTGTGGGTGACAGGAATAACAACTTCAACCAACTTTCCTACGCTGAATCCGGGAGGTGGAGCCTATTTTCAGGGGACAAATGCCATAGGGCATGATGCATTTATATTAAAATTCGATACAGGCAAGGTACGTAAATGGGCTACCTATTATGAAGGAAGTGGTTCAGACAATGATGGCTATACTATACAAAGCGATGGCAGCAATGTTTGGGTATGCGGGATGACCGAGTCAGCTAATCTTCCAACACTTAAGCCGGCATGCGGATTTTACCAGGACACTATGGGTGGCGGAAATGCGGATGTATTTATTTTACAATTCGATACAGCCGGGGTACGCAAATGGGCCACTTATTATGGAACTGACATTGAGAATGATGGCAGCTATGTATGCAGTGATGGGCAAAATCTATTTATAGCAGGAGATGCAGAGGCCAATAGGTATCCGCTAGTGGACCCGGGAGGCGGGGCTTATTATTTTGACATGGCTATGGGCGAGGAAGCTCTTTTTGTAGGGAAATTTATTATAGCGGGTGGACGCTTATCCGTAAGCCCTACTGTTTCCATTTGCAGAGGCAGTTCAACTACATTGAGGGCAAGTGGGGGAGAAACATACAGTTGGAGCCCTGCAAACGGTTTAAGTGCAACCAATATAGCTGACCCTGTTGCAAGCCCTACTGTTACTACTGTATATACCCTTTCTGCTGTGGATAGCTTAGGGTGTGGAAATAGTATAGATTCTATAAAAGTACTCGTAGATACTATTTCCATCATGCTTTCAAAAGATACTTCCATCTGCAAGGGTAGTTCTGTTACCCTCCATGCCGGTGGAGGAACAAATTATTTGTGGAGTACAGGGGCAACTACCAATTCCATTTCAGTTAAAAATGTTCCCACTACTCAAATTTATACCATAAGCATAACTAATGGATTATGCACAAAAGATACCAGTATAAAAGTAACTGTATTCCTGCCACCTTTTACTAAATTAACGGGGAGTAAGATGATTTGCCCGGGCGACAGTGTGATCCTCACCGACAGTGGTGGAGGAACATACCTTTGGAGCACCGGTTCTACCAGCAGCTCTATAAAAGTGAGCCCGCCTACAACTACCACCTATACGGTTATTGTACACAATGGTTGTTCTACCTCTGATACTGCTATTGTCAGGATAGACAACCCACAATTAACTGCCTGTTGTGATGGAATAATTTTAGGAGGTGATGACACTACTATAGTAGCCAGTGGGAATGGAATAATAAAATACTTATGGAAAGGGGGCAATGGGGTAACCTGTTTAAATCCACTTTGTGATTCGGTAAAGGTTTCACCTACAGTAAGCACCACTTATACGGTAACAGGAAAAGATAGTGCAGGGTGTGAAGTAGAGAAAACTATTACGATAATAGTAGAAGAAACCTGCGTCAGTTTAGTTATCCCCAATGTATTTACCCCGGATTATAAAGGCCCTTATGGAGTAAATACTCTCTTTTACATTAAAACAGAAAATATGAGTGACTGGTCTATTACTATTTATGACCGATGGGGTAAAGAAATGTTCACATCTACTAATCCAAACAATTATTGGAATGGCAATACCGAAAGTGGAAACAAGGTTCCCGATGGGGTTTACTATTATATAATCGGTGCTACCTGCCAGGGAAATACATATAAAAAGGATGGTTTTGTGCAGGTTATAAGGTAAGCCCCTACCCCCGATCGAGAGGGGATTTGTTACCTATTTCCCAAATTTGCGCAGCAATAGCCTGAAAATTTTCTGTTAGCAGAGAAATTATATATTTGTTGGACAGTGCAGTTTATGTCAAAAAAGTTAAGTATACCGGTATTTGCAATAGTCCTATTTATTTTATTTATAGTTTCTTCTGCAACTAATTATCCTGATGCTCCTACAGTAAATGCTTATTCGGAACTTTATTTAAAAAACATCTCAGGCTTGGGAAGTGAACTTAAGAACCTTGAACAGGCCATCATACAGTCCAATATTTCAACTGATGCAGGGAAAAAAGCCGTTTACACCGAACTCCATTTATGTAGAAAGGCACTTAAAAAAACCGACTTCTGGACACGTTACCTGGATGCTACTTCATACAGGAGTTTAAATGGCCCTCTGCCTGTGGAATGGGAAACCGAGGTTTTTGAAAAATTTGAAAAACCTTATAAAAGACAAGGCTATGGACTAAGTATACTCGAAAATATATTGGATAGTAATGTATACAATAAAGAGTCGTTAAAAAAACTTATTCTGCCCTCCATTCTTGTTTTGGATGTATACAAAGCCGATTCGATTACAAAGACCCTAAACACGTTCGACCACTTTTTCCTGGCAAACAGGCTGTTTTTACTTAACCTCGCAGCTATTTATACTACCGGTTTCGAGTGCCCAGGCAATGACAGCATTATACCTGAACTGCAGGGAATGCTTGAGGATGTGGGAAATATTTACAAAGCCTACAATATTTCTTTTCCACAGTATCCGCTCAAAGAAGAATACCTTACGTTATATGAAAAACTTAGAGTATTTGTTAGTAAACAGCCTAAAAATTTCACGCAATTTGATAATTACACTTATATACGTGACTACATTAATCCTTTGTTTGCATTTAACCAACAGTATATAAGAGAGTATAAGGTAGTATCTACCAACCTGAATGATTATACGTTGAATAATAACGTTACTACTATTTTCGATAAAAATCTTTATGAAGGACAGAATGCCTGGGGAATTTATTCAGGCATTACAGACAAAGAACTTAAGAGCGATATTAAAAAAGTAGGGAAAATGCTTTTTTATGACCCCATACTCTCAGGAAATAATGAACGTAGTTGTGCTTCCTGCCATAAGCCTACCGAGCATTTTACAGATACCGGCGTTACAGCAGCTTTAAATTTCGATGAAAGCAGGAAATTACCCCGGAACACTCCCTCGCTGCTCAATGTTGTACACAATCATTTACTAATGCTGGACGGGAAACATATAAACCTCCAAAACCAGGCAGTAGGTGTAATTACAAGCCCTGTTGAAATGGGTAGTACTGAAGACCAAGCATTGAAAAAAGTATTGTCGTGCAAAGAATACAAAGAAGCATTTGAAAAATTTAAGAAATACACTTATAAAAATAAGGAGGTTACATTCGACCACATTATATCGGCTATTACAGCATACGAAAGTGACTTCAGCAATTTCACCGCTCCTTTTGACGATGATATGAACAGAATGAAAGATGCCAATGCCGAATGCCAAAAGGGTTTTAACCTGTTTATGGGAAAGGCACAATGCGGAACCTGCCATTATATTCCGGAATTTAATGGAGTAAGGCCCCCTTATATTGAATCGGAATTTGAAGTAATAGGAGTTCCTGTTGATACAAATTATACAGTATTAAGCAACGATTCAGGCAGGGCCGATATATATTTTTCGATGGAGATGCTCCATGCGTTTCGCACCAATACTGTACGGAATTCAGGCTATACCAAGCCCTATATGCATAATGGGGTTTTTAGCACTATCGGGGAAGTGGTTAATTTTTATAATTCAGGCGGCGGTGCAGGCAAGGGGTTGAAGGTAAAAAACCAAACTTTATCTTCTCAACAACTTCACCTTACCCAAGAGGAAATAAGGGAATTACTTACATTTATCAACTCATTAGATGAAGACGTGCCTCCACAACTCCCACCCGACCACCTGCCGCTTTCATCAGATAAAAACTTAAACAGCAGGAAGGTTGGAGGTATATATTAAAGAATTTTAAAATGAGATTGTTACTTTTATTTTTTTTATACCTGATTGTTTCTCCTGCCGGTTGCAACGACAAAAACGTGCAGCCTGCTTTTCCACCGAATATCCCGGAAGCACGACAAAAAGATTTATTAGTCCAGTGGGAACAGGGAAAGGTATTATTTAAAGCTAATTGTGCCCAGTGTCATGGTGTATTTACAAAAGGAAAAGATTCGATTTCAAACTTCACCAAGGTGCAGATTGATAATTATGCTTCCCACTTTTTGGCAAGAGATGCAAAAAACCATGCCGTAATGCAGCAAATAACGCGGCTGGATTTTATAAAGATTACCATCTTTTTAACTTACCTGAAAAGAGAAGGAAACCCCCAGACACCGCCTTTTAACCCGATACTGCCAAGATAGAATCAGCCTATTAAGATGGCTCTGCCTGAAAATATTAAAATAAAAAATGTTTATATTTGAAAGATGAAGAAAAAATACTTTTTGTTATTTTTTTCTTTTTTTGTTCTTCATTTAGCCTTTTCCCAAACCTGGGTTTGGGGAAGGCAAGGATTTTGCTACCCTTTAGGCGAAGGATATTCAGTTGCTGAAGATGCAAAAGCCAATGTCTTTTTTACGGGAGGTTTTTATGATTCTATTCAGTTTGGTTCACATACATTGCATGGCTCTATGAACTATGCGGGAGTATTCCTGGTAAAATATGACCCCCAGGGCAATGCGCTATGGGCAAGGCAATCCAATTATATAACTGGGGAGTGCATTCCATATTCAGTAGCCAGCGATATTCACGGAAATGCTTATGTATGCGGATTTTTTGGACAAAGTGTAGCATTTGGACCGGATACGCTTAATAATCCACAGAATATATTTTTTTCCCAGGGTATTTTCCTGGTTAAATATGATGCAAACGGCAATCTAAAATGGGCAAAACAATCCTATCAACACATTGCAAGCAATAATACGGGAGAGGGTTATGGCGTAGCCACAGATGCATTGGGAAATGCCTATATAACAGGTTATTTTGAAGATACGGTTAGCTTTGGTCACTATACCTTAATTTCATCGAATACATACAATTCATTTCTTGTAAAATATGATACGAATGGGAATGTGGTATGGGCAAAAGAACCTAAGTATTCTACCACGGGTAGTTATGCATATTCCCTCGCCATCCAGGACACCAATATTTACCTGACAGGGAATTATTATGGAACCTTTTACCTGGGGGGCAGAGACACTCTTATTTCACCTGCTCCTGGTGATCTTAATATTTTTTTAGCTAAATATAATACAGCAGGAAGAGTAAATTGGACAAAAGGATTTATTGATAAAGGCAGTTCCGAGAGAACTTGTGTTACTACCGATGCTTCCGGAAATGTTATTTTAGGAGGAAGTTTTGAAGATACCCTTCTCATGGGGGCATACAGGTTTACAGACCCACTTGGGACTATTAATGTCTTTCTTGCCAAATGTAACTCTTCAGGAAATGTTTTGTGGGCGTTAGCTCCTGAAGTAATCGTGCCTAATAGGAACTGGAAAGGAAATTCAGTAGCTGTTGATGCCGGCAGGCATATTTATTATTACGGAGGTGCAAGTAATGGTGCAGCAAGCAATCAGATGCTTGTTTTTGGCAATGACACCATAAGCTATGCCAATGCAGGGGACCCCGGTTTTATAGCTGAATTTGATTCCCTGGGAAATTTTTTGTGCGGAAACATGCTTCCCAGCGGGGGCGATGACTACGGTGCAATGACCTGTGATGCATCCGGTAATAATGGCTATTTGGGACAGGACTTCTTTAGTCAATATTCCTATAGGTTCCAGAATGACAGCCTTATTCCCGGATTTGGCGGTGAGTATCCGATTCTTGTAAAATGGGAAAACTGCGCCAATAATCCCTTTTTACTTACCGGCAGGGGAGATACTGTTTGTCATTCTTGCAACGGCACTCTCACAGCCTCGCCTTTTGCAGGGCATGCGCCCTATACATACTCCTGGAGTAATGGGCAAACCACTCAAACAGCCACCGGCTTATGTGGAGGAACATATATGGTTACAGTTAAAGATTATTTAGGAAAACAGGATACCCTTCATCTGACTGTTACATCCGTATCGTCGCTTACCGTAAGTGTAGTTCCTGCTTCCGATAGTATTTGCAAAGGCGATAGTGTACAACTTACAGGTAGCGGAGGGGGAACTTACAAATGGAGCACAGGCAGCACTTCCAGAAGCATTTGGGTGAAGCCTAATGTATCTGCTAATTATACCCTCCATGCTTTTTTAGGCTCCTGCACTGATTCAGCTATTTCAAAAGTTTTATTAAGGCCTGACGCTACTCCGAAATTGAATATAAAAGATTCTGTTGTCTGCCCTCACGATTCTTCCTATTTAACCATTACAACAGCTAATGGTCCCGTTACTTATTTATGGAGCAATGGAGCTACCACATCTTCCATCCGGGTGAGCGATACGGTAACTACCACTTATACGGCGACCGTTTATAAAACATGCGATAGCGTGAAACTTACAAAAACAGTTACCGTAAATCCAAAAACCACCTTGAGCATAGGCGCCCTGCCTGACACTATTTGCCAATATAACAATGCTACCCTAACAGCAACAGGCACGGGGGTACAAATTTTATATAAATGGAGTAACGGGGCTACGAGTTCAATGATAACGGTAAGTCCCTTATCTACTACTACCTATACCGCAACCGTTTATGGAGAGTGTGACAGTGTACATAAAGCCATTACTGTTAATGTAATTCCGCTTCCCAAAACTGTTATAACCGGTAAAGACAGCATTTGCAGCGGCTTAAATGATACACTCAAAGTTAGCGGTGCCTCTACTTATTTATGGAGCAATGGCAGCACCTCTTCAACCTATATACTTAAAAAAGTAACCGGAGACTCTACTCTTTCGGTTCAGTTATCTAATAAGGACTGCATAGTAGATACCACTATAAAAATAGCGGTAATAGAGCCTCCTGTTCTATCGGTAAATGATAAACAAATCTGCATTAATAATTGCACTACATTGCAAGCTACGGCAACAGGTACAAATATTTACTATAGCTGGAGTAATGGAGCCACTACCGACACTACTACGGTTTGCCCTACAAAAGATACCTCTTACACCATCACTGTTCATAACAGTTGTAAAAACATCAATAGTAAAACCACTATAGTTGTTTATAGCCCCACGCTATTTACCTGTTGCGATACCGTTATTGACAGGGGCGATACCGCCACATTAACCGCCACGGGAGATACCACATATAAATGGTCCCCTTCTGTGGGCTTAAATTGCAGCACTTGCAAAACAGTAACCGTATCGCCTACCATTACTACAACATATACCGTAACCGGAACTGATATTCATGGATGTACTATTGAAACAACCATCACTATTTTGGTGGATGAATATTGTTTTGATTTTGCTCTTCCCAATGTGTTTACCCCCAACGGAGATGGTATAAATGACTATTTCAAAATTCTACCCCTTCCTCCCGGGGAAGTTTTATACCTGGATACTTATACCATTACTATTTATGACCGCTGGGGTAAAGAAATGTTCACATCTACTAATCCAAACAATTATTGGAATGGCAATACCGAAAGTGGAAACAAGGTTCCCGATGGAGTTTATTATTACATCATAAATGCCACCTGTCAAAATACAACATATAAGAAAGACGGATTTGTGCAGCTTATAAGATAAGGCCTACTCTTATTCTTCTCCGAGAGGACTATTAACCGAAAATATTACAACTGGTACCCTATACCAAAGGTTACATTGAACAGTTGCAGAGGAATACTTCCTGTAATGGCAGGAGTAGGGCTTAGTTGCTCCAATTGGTTTGCATTAGGCCCAGTGGCAGGTACCACATATAAATCTTGCTGGGTATTATATGAAATACTGGAATAGAGGTAGTCCACATTTATCATCACACAAATTTTTCTCCTGGCAATTTCGGCAACCAAGAACCTTGCTCCAATACCTGCATCAACCGCAAAAGAAGTGGAGCTGGAGGGTTCTACATCATATTGCAACTGGTCTCCGGCGCCATCTATGGCTGCCACATCCTGTTCGGGAAGATCGGATAAAAGAACTCCGAGCATCAGGCGGGCATCAATAGACAGCCTACCGATGGGATAGGTATAAAACAACCCTGCCAATATGCTGCTTGCCGAATAATCGGGTTGTGTGGAAGGAGCCGTTGAATAAGCTAAAATAGGAGAATTGCTGTAGGGATTATAATTCGCGGGGGAATTATTGAGGGCGTTAACATAAGAATTAAGATTGTATTGGTTGTCATAGCTTCCAAACATCAGGGCGACACCAAAATTGGAGTGGTTAACAGGAAATGCAAGTGAAAGATGAAATACGCTGCCCGGTGAGGCGTAGCCCCCATAGCCTATTCCAACTCCGTAATTATAATTATTGGCAAAGCTATTTTGGGGGAATGGTTGTCCAAAGGTGGCTTCGGGGTTGGCAAATCCAAAATTTATAGAAATATATCCACTGGGTTCGGGATTGCTTTGATCTTGTTTGTCTTTTGGGGGAGGATTGTCCGCAGGCCTTCTTCTCCATGACCCTCCGCCACCGCTATAATAATCCTGGGCATCACTATTGCTAACTATGCATCCAAGCAAACAACATATCACTATAATTTTAACGTTCATTTTCATTATTTCCATATCATCGAGGTTTAATTTATAGACTCCCCACCTATTGGGAAGTTTAATAGCTCTTTAGACGACTAAAGCAGCTTAATCTTTTCTACTATGTTAAAAAGCAAAGATACACATCATTAACATGGTTTAATTAATATTGTGACGTACTTTTATTAAATGCAAGGTATTGCCTCAAATGTCGTCATTATCAAATAGCATATTATATATGAAATACAAAAATCTACTGTTACAGTTTGTTGCATGTCTGTCGTTCTTATTCTTCATTGGTTGTTCTTCCCCATTAATATACAGTAGTATATGGCAGGACAAACCCGTAGCGGTTGATGGAAAAGCCACGGAGTGGAAAATTCCTCTGGATTATTTCGATGATAAAACAAAATTAAATTTCTCGGTGTCGAATGATAAATCAACTCTTTTTTTCTGCATCCGGGCCACTGAAGATTTAACACAAAAAGCAATAGTGCGTAACGGCTTGCAAATATGGATTGATACCACAGGAGGAAAAAGAAAACAGGTAGGTATCCAATTCCCGGTAATCGACAGGAGTGCAATGACAGCCTCAAACCCATCTGACAACAAGCACTCGCAAGATGAAATGACGCTGGCAAACAATCTGAAAAAAAAATATTCGGGAGTTAGTAAGCAGGTGAGGCTTTCAGGATTTCCAAATACTGTTAACGACCTTGTACAAGTACCCAACATAAATGGAATAAACGTTTGCCTCAATTGGGATTCAAATCGCATTATGATTTATGAAGTTGCTATTCCATTCGGCACTTTTTATAAAAAATCCCTGTCTCCATCGGATAGTGCAAAAGTTTTAGGTGTTTCTTTTTCAGTGACTGTTCCCAGCCAAAACCCGGGAGGTGGAGGTGGCAAAGGAGGACACGGACATGGAGGCGGTGGAGGCATGGGAGGCGGAGGTGGAGGCGGTCAAATGGGCGGTGAACAAAGAACAGGCCCGAGTGCCAGTGCATCGGGAACAGATATACTTACGGCACATATAAAATTTCATTTGTCTACCCAGCATTTGTAGAAACCATATAAATCACAGGGAACTTGAAGCTAATCCGATATATACTTGCAGCCCTCCCTGTGTTTTTCCTCGTTACAGTAAATGCACAACAGGAGAATTCACAATTTATAAAAATATATGGCAAATTTGTCAGTGATACGGATAAATCAACATTACCCGGAGTGAGTATAATTCTTTATACTCCTGACAGTACCAAACAATATATAACCTCCACCGATAATAACGGTTTTTTTAGTTTCAACAATGTCCCCGTATCCCGCTACAGGCTGCGTGCAACTTACATTGGGTGTACTGATTTTATTATCCGCCTGGCTGCGTCAACCAAAGATATCAATATGGGCAGCCTGAAAATGAAATGGAATGCGACAAACATAAAGGGCGTTACCATTCACGGTGTTGTGCCCGTGCAACAAAGAGAAGATACTACTGAATATAGCGCCGATGCATTTAAAACACAACCTGATGCCACTGCCGAAGACCTTGTAAACAAAATGCCGGGAATATCTTCTCAAAACGGAGCAGTGACTGTGAATGGCGAACAAGTGACCCAGGTGCTGGTTGATGGCACTCCCTTTTTCGGCGATGATCCGATGGTTGCACTGAAGAATCTTCCGGCTGAGGTGATAGATAAAATACAAGTATTTGATAAACTCAGTGACCAAGCTCAATTTACAGGATTTGATGATGGAAATACTCAAAAAACAATCAATATAGTAACCAAGCGAAACAGGCGAAATGGCCAATTCGGCAAAGTGTATGGAGGGTATGGAACCGACCAGCGTTACCTGGCAGGCGGCAATATGAATTTCTTTAACGGCCCCAGCCGCTTTTCCATTATCGGACTTGCCAATAATGTGAACCAACAAAACTTTGCTACAGAAGATATATTGGGCATGCTGGGTGGAAGCGGCAACGGAGGAGGCGGCGGCAGAGGAGGCTCCGGGGGCGGACCACGCAGTGGCGGAGGTGGAGGTGGCGGAAATAATATTTCATCTACGGGTGGAGGGCTTACAAGGGGTTATGGGAATTACCTGGTGGGGGCACAGGGTGGTATTAGCACTACCAATTCCTTAGGTATGAACTATAATGATGCCTGGGATAAAAACAGGGTGAAGCTAAGTGCCAGCTACTTTTTTAATAATGCCGTGAACAATAATAATACTACTTCTACAACAGCCTACACCGAAGGAACAGAAAATAGCAACATATACGACCAAACGTCCAGCTCAGGAAGTACTAATTACAATAGCCGCATTAATAGTAGGCTGGAGTGGAATCTCGACACCAATAACGCCATCTTTGTAATACTAAAAGGCAATATTCAACAAACGCATACAGCAGCCGATGCCACCGAATATGACTTATTAAGCGAAATGGAACAAAGTTTTTCCCAGACTAATTCATCCTCCATGAGCAGGGGCTATGATTACTCGGGTAATATTTTATATATGCATAAATTCCATAAGTTACACCGTACCATATCCTGGAACCTTAGCTTTGATGACAATAACAAGAGTGTGCCGGGAAATCTCTTTTCATTGGATGATTACTATGCAAAAGATACTACCACTACCCTACTCAACCAGCAATATACACAGCCTACATACGGTTATACACTGGGTTCAAGCCTTTCGTATACGGAACCACTTGACAGCAACAGTATCCTGCAATTCAACTATACTCCCTCGGTAAATGTAAATAATACGAACAGGAGGGTGTACAATTACGATTCGGTTCCCGGGGCTTATGTGCTGCTTGACACCGCCCTATCCAACCAATATGAAAATACATATATAACACAGGCTTTGGGTATCAGCTACCGACTTAACCATGGGAAAAAATATTATGTGATGGTAAGCGTAAATCCCCAGTATTCTACACTCGTTGCCGAGGAGCAATACCCTACCAATACATCGCTGCAACGTAATTATACCAGTGTGCTCCCAAGGGTTGTCTTTAACTACCGCTTTACTCAAAGTAAGAATATACGCATCATGTACCGGAGCAATGTCACGGCGCCCACCATATCGCAACTGCAGGATGTGGTAAACAATAGTAACCCCTTATTGCTTAATACCGGTAACCCGGCACTGAAACAGGATTTCGAGCAGAGTTTTATAGCCCGATATGGTGCTACCAATGCTAATGCCGGAACTACGTTTCTTGTTTACACTTATGCCAATACTATTAGAAACTATATAGGCAATGCCTCTTTCCTTCCTTTGAAAGACAGTATACTTTCTAATGGAATGGTACTATATAAAGGTTCCCAGCTCTCACAGCCCTTAAACCTGCAAGGGTATTGGAACGCAAAAGGGTTTATTACTTATGGCTGGCTTATACGCCCGCTAAAAGTAAACCTGAACCTTAACTCCGGCGTTACACTTACCCGTACCCCAGCAACAATAAATGAAGTTAGCAATTACTCTACTAACCATACCTATAGCGAAGGGCTTGTGTTGAGCAGTAATATTAATGAGAATGTGGATTTCACTCTTTCCTATACCGGTAATTACAGTACGGTTAGCAATACCCTGCCAAACCAGGAGGATGACAACTACTATACAGGAATAGCCACCGGAAAAATAAATTTAATTTTCTTTAAAGGATTAATTGTAAACAGCAGCCTGAGCCAAACTTCTTACACAGGATTAGCACAGGCTTATAACCAGGCTATTTACCTCTGGAACGGTTCACTGGGATATAAATTTTTGAAAAACAAATTATTGCAGGTATCAGTTAGCGCCAATGACATACTTAATCAAAATACCAGCATTACACGCACAGTGACAGATACCTATATACAAGATAGCCAAACAGTAGTATTAAGGCGCTACTATATGCTGAACCTCCAACTCAATATACGGAGATATAAAACGGCTTCCGCCCCTGCAGATACTAAAGGAACCGGCGGGAAAAGCTAATGGGAAAATACATCCCCTAGCCATTTATCAACTGAAATCCAGCAGATAACACATCTGTTCCAAACTCACCTAATAAACATTAAAAATAATTGCTTTATATAAACGTGCTTTCGTATCTTTGCTTATTCCAATACGTGTGAATGACATTCGTTGATATTCTTTTAGAACCCCCTTCTTACGGCTGGCAAGATGAAACCGGAGAGGCTGTACAGCCATCCAATGGCGAAATAATACGGGAATGCCTCCGCCGGATGAATATCTTTAAGTCGAGAAAAAACTTCCTCGCTTTTTTTGGCTGGTTTGAGGTATTATGCCTTGTTCCCTTTTTTGTCATCTTTTTTGTTAAGTATTTCAGCATACCGCTTCTTATCGGTGCATTTGTGTATGGAATGATTTGCATGGGCACGCATGGTACCATCTGGTATCATCGCTACTGTACCCACAGGGCTTATACTTTTAAAAATAAGTTTTGGATGTTTATTACCCGCAACCTGGTAATAAAAGTAGTACCCGAGGAAACCTACGTAGTATCGCACCATGTGCACCATTGCAAATCGGACCAGCCGGGAGACCCTTACAATGCCCACCTGGGCTTTTTATACTGTTTTCTTGCCGATACCAATCATCAGCAAATTTCCCAATCATTAAGCAGGGAAGATTATCCCCGCGTGGCTGCCCTGTTGAAAGATACGGGGGTAGTACCCAATACATACGAACAATACCTCTACTGGGGCTCTATAGCACATCCTGCCAGGGTTATTGCCAATTGGATATTTAATTGGATATTTTGGTTCGGTGTTTTTGCGCTTATCGGAGGATTGCCTTTGGCATTTGCACTTTTTGCAGGCGCAGCAGTTTGGGCAGTAGGAATACGCACCTTCAACTACGAAGGGCATGGAAAAGGCAAGGATAAACGGACGAAAGGTACTGATTTCGATTGGGATGATCGTTCGATAAATCAAAAATGGCCGGGCTATGTGGCAGGAGAATGGCATAATAACCACCATCTTTTCCCGAAAAGTGCCCGTTCAGGATTTCTACCTCACCAGATTGACCTTGCCTGGGTATATGTTTGGATATTGAGCAGAATTGGAGGCGTTTCTTCCTATAATAACTCTAAAAAAGAATTTTTAGAAAAATACTATTGGCCCTACCAGGAAAAGGCAAAAGAGGAGAAAGCGCCAAAGCAGGAAAAAACTGTGAAGCATAAGGAAGCTGTAAGAGTTTAATCTTTTTCATCCCACAACACTTTTTCAATTTCTTTATTAGGGATAAGCCACATTACAGAAACCAACAAAAACAACCCTTCTGAAATGTAGGGGTTTATATAAGCAAACGGAATGCCACTAGCGTATATAACTAATGATATAGTTCCTTTTACCTTTCCCTGCTTATCAAGAATACGTTTTAATTCGGGGCTCCAATAGTTGGTTTTTTCGGCTATACTTTGCAACAGTTGCCATGAGAAGGCCGGTAATAACAAGGCAATGGAATAGACTACAACAGCCTCTGTAGCAAAATCGGTTTGTGCCACCCAAGCCGTTACAAAAGGAATAAGCGACAGCCAGAATAATATAGCCATATTGGCAAGCATCAATTTCCCGTTTACTTTTTTTACGGTGTGTAGCAGGTGATGATGGTTGTTCCAGTAAACACCTACAAATAAAAAGCTTTGCAGATAGCAAAAGAAGGCAGGAAATACAGTTTGCAAATCTTTAAAAGTTCCCCCTGCCGGAACTTTCAAATCCAATATCATAATGGTCATGATGATGGCAAACATTCCATCGCTAAAAGCTTCGAGGCGATTTTTATTCATAGCTTGTTTAAACCTTCTTTACTGAGGTTGTCTAAAATAGGAACATTTTTTGAAATGATACTAAACGTCATGCGCTTTACCCCGTTCTCCTCACGCAAGTTTCAAAATTGTTTAACGTCTAAATATTTACTAACCAATTAAAAAATCATTATGAAATTCTTTCAATCAGTAGCATTAGTAGCTGGCTTGGCTTTTATAACAGCCGGTGCTTCTGCACAAACGTCAACCGCAACGCCACCGGCTGGAATGTCGGGCGGTCAAGGCATGAACATGGACCCTAACCAGAGGGCTCAAAAGATGACCGAGCAGGTTAAACAAAATGTTACAGGAATTACTCCCGACCAGGAAAGTAAAATTCTGGCTGCTGAGCAAACCTTTGCAAAAGGAGCCCAGGATGCCAGCATTAGCAGCAATGGCGACCGTGACGCCATGCGCAGCAAAATTCAACCCTTAAGAGAAACCAGAGATGCACAACTCAAAGGTATCCTGACGGCTGACCAGTATGGCCAATATCAAAAGTGGCAAGCATCGCACCCGATGGGTGGAGGCGGACACAGGAACTCGGGAAATTAAATTAGCTGTATAGAATAATAAAAAAGCCCTGTTTTCACAGGGCTTTTATTTTATTAATAACTAATAAACAGGACTAGTAAAACCTCTTTTTACTTTTACCGGCTCTTGATTTACCCGGAAAATGTTTCCTTAAATGTGAGTGTAAGGTAACATACTGTAATTTGGGAGCATGGTTTTTCTGAAGCCAGCGGTGCAAATCGGAAAGCTTTTCGTTGGGTTTACTTTGAAGGCGCTTTTTAATAGCATTATGCGTTTCTTCTGTAATAACCGTTCTGAAAGGCCCTGCCTGGCTTTGGCGAACTGCTGTCAAACCGCCTTTGGTATATAATTCAAGGCAATTCATAATACGCATGAATGAGCTTCCTGTTTCACGGGTAATGTCACCAATGCCATTTATCTTGCGTTCTTTCACCATGATAAGAATTTGGATGCGCGGCTTGATGCGGGGCAGAGCTAATTTGTATGCCTCTTTCAATTCGGCAAGCGATTCTTTTATTTCAGGAAGCTGGTTTAATCTCAGCTCGCGGATTTCTTCACCAAAATCCTTCCGGGCATATTTATACAAAGTAGGCAAGCTGACTTTTAAGCCGTGCTTTTTTTGCAGCCATTTGTGCAATTCCTTATAGCTGGTGGGTTCGCCGCTTTGTAAACGAGCTGCGAGGTCCTGGTGCACCTTTTCGGGCCATAAAAACCTTCTGTGCCCCTTATCCTGTAGCTGCATAAGGGCTTTCAACCCGCCTTTTTCATACAATTCGCTCCATTTCAGAATAGAACTGTAACTGGCTCCTGCTGATTTGGCTGTGTTAATTCTCGTGGCCCTGCGCTCCTTTTTGAGTGCGAGTAACATTCTTATCCTGGGCTTCAGATAAGGCTTCACTTCTTTAAGTATTGACTTAAGTTGAGGAAGCGATTCCGATACTTTTGTTTCTATTAGTTTTGTCATAGCGCAATATTAGTACTTATTTATATAATATTGAAATAGATATTCTTTAGTTTTAACATCTATTAAGAAAAAAATAATCTTTATGTTTGTCATTTATTGCTCATATCCAATTCAAAACAGATTCTGCGAGAAAATATTTTTTTTTGTATTTTTTTTATTTTTAACGGATTTATAAAATGAAACTGCTTTCCCTTTATTTTATTAGCATTTTGGGCGTTTTTAACGCCGAACATTTATTTTCTCAAGACATGAATGCGTTTTCTTCCGATAAAAATAAATTTTCAATTGGATTTGAACTATCGGGAGGATTTCCTGTCGGAAATTTTAATAATGCCATTATAAGTTTTCCCTGCAACTCATCGGTGAATGCCGGAAGCATTTACACCCTCTTATTGGGATATCAATACAATGACCAATTTGGTTTCAAAATATCTTTGTCGGAGGGCTTGTATGAGCTTGACCCATCGAGCCTGGGTGTGACACAACTGATAGACGACTACCCAAACCTCTATCAAAGTGCAACCGTATTAAAAAATGGAGAACTCATCTCCCAGTCGCTGATGGTGGGGGCTTACTATGATTTGCCATTAAGCAAGAGTGGCAGAATGTTTTTAAAATCGCATATCTACCTGGGTATTATGAGTTGCAGTGTCCCTGAGCTTGAAGTGGTCGGCTATCATAACCCCGGAGCACCTGATGGCAAGGGTAACAGCATTGACACCATTGAAACATGGAACACACCTAAAATGTATTCTTATTTTCTCACATACCGTGTTGGCACAGCTTTGTACTATATGTTTAATGAAAAATTCGGGGTGTTTGCCGGCATAGAGTACCAAGGAAGCAGCCTTGGCTTTACAGATGTTCCGGTGGTTTATAATCTCTCTGTTTATAGTAACAACGTTAATACTAACACTTCCACTACCATTACCGATTATAACAAGCAAAGGGAAGTTAACCCCACGATTTCGTACCAATCTATAGGAATAGGCATAGGATGCGAGATACGGTTTTGAGTACTCTGTATTAGCCAAAATTTATTGTCTGCTGATTCTCGCAGACTTACCTTTGCCTTTGTTTGTCAACAGGAGACCATATCGGATTTTATCATACATTTGTAGGACAACACAGCGTTGAAAAATAAAAACCAATTAATCTTACTATTATGAAAAAATTATTTCTTCTATTATTCGTTTTGAGTTCCAGTATTGCTTTTTCGCAAGCTACCAGTGATGATGAGTACAATTATTTAACAAAAGGATATTCCGTGCAAATCACATCGGGATTAGATATGAAACAAGGATATACGATGGTAGATAAAGGTAATGTTCCGCTGGACCTGGGGGCAGGCCAAAGTGTGAATGTGAAATACCTGTATCGCACCAGCGGCAACGTTTATGCAGGTGCTTTATTAATATTCCATGGCAAAGGGGCAGACAAATATTTCTGTGTTCCTAACCAGGCAAGCGGCCCCGGTGTTTGGAACAAAACATTACAGGATGTACAAGCTGCATTTGGTGCTGACAAAAGCGGATACGAAGTGCTGATGTGGGCGGCGATGCATAATTTGGGCAACCAATAAAAACAGACAGCATATTTTTTAGTATTAAAAGCCATCTAAGTTTAGATGGCTTTTTTTGTGTGGCAACTTCCAATTAATTTTATGTTATAAATATTCTTTTACTCCACTCCAACCCCATGGAGTTAAAAATGAACATATTTTGATAATCAATTGGGTTATTGGAAAATTAATTGTATTATTAACAAATAATTTAATTTTAATGATTAAAAAATAAACTATGAAACCAAAATTCCCCTTCTTGTTATTTTTACTCTTAATTGTAGTAATTAAGCCATTAACAATGTCAGCACAACAGTATGACCATGATACCGCAAGAGAACATTCTTTTGGCTTTGAATCATTGGGACCTAATGACACTTCGACAAGTGTTGTTTTTTATAATTTACCTGATTCTCCAAATGATAGTGTTATAACAATACATGTTACTGGTCAAGCTCATCCAAGTGCGCCTTGTGCTACTTACTTATGCCCACAAAAGCAGGCATGGTGTTGGACTGGTGTATATTCATTAAAATTTGAATATGAAGTAAATGAAGTTGTATGGTCAAATACCATTACTGAGGTTGCTGACACTTATGGTAATGATGTATGTCCACAACCGAAAGATTTCAGTTATACATTATCAGTTCCAAGACCTAAAGGTAAAAAAGCAATAATTAAAATAAAAATAAAATCATTCGGAACAAGGTTAGTAACAGGTGCAGGTAAAAACATGGACGGCTATGGCGCAGCTATAAAAGCTGATTTTAAAATAGTACCCGCTTTTCCCCATCAGCACTAAGAAGTTTTATCTTTGAATCACTAGCTTCTCGACCAAATTACAATTTTACCCGTGGAGCCGGAGGGATTCGAACCCTCGTCCAAACAAGGAAACAACGAACCTTCTACATGCTTAGATTTACTTAATTTTAGAGTGGCAACTGCTGCAAATCAAAGCTATTGACACCTTAGTTCCTAAAGTTTTGCCATTATAGCGGAACGATACAATGACTATCCTGCCATTTTCGATGCTTCGATCGGGACGCCGGCAGAAGGGGCTTCCCGGGAAACATAGCACTTAATTCTTTAAGAATTAAGCAGCTATGGCGTAATTAGATTCGCCGTTTGAATTGTTGAGAACTGATATTAACGAGCCAAATTCACGATGCTCGGCATGCTTATCCGCTATTTCGGCCTGCTGTCAAAACCTGTCGGCCCCATAACGTAAAGACTTTTACAAAGATAGGTAAAAGAATTATGAATTATTAATGATGAATTATGAATTGGGAATTGAAGGGATTTCGGGGTTATCGGGAGGAGTGGGTTGCTTGGGTTCTTCTATCTTAGGAGCATCGGGCTTGGGCTGTACTTTTTCATGCTCCTCCACTGTTGCACTTTCATGTATTTCACGCTGCACGCTGTTTGCGGCTTCTTTAAACTCCCGCATGGCTTTGCCTAATGCTCTTGCCATCCCGGGAATGCTTTTAGAACCGAAGAACATCAGGAAAACTAATGCTACCAGGATAAACTCCCCACCACTGAAATCGAGAAATAGTAACACGTGTTAATTATGAATTATGAGTTACAAAGGTAATCCATAATTTATAATTCATAATCAGGCTTTAGCCTGCGGCTCTTTCTTTTTGCGGTCGAAGTCGATAACGATAGGAGTTGCAATACAAATAGAGGAATATGTTCCTACCACAATACCTACCAACAGTGCAAAAGCAAAGCCTTTAATGGTTGTTCCACCGAAAATAAATATGGCTAACAATACAAAGAATATACTTAATGATGTATTGATGGTACGGCTCAAGGTTGCATTCAAGGCATAGTTAATAATTTCGGCTTTGTTTTCTCCTTTATCCATATCGCGTTTGTGCCGCTTGGTAAGGTATTCGCGAATACGGTCAAATACCACAATGGTGTCGTTCATGGAATAACTCATCACCGTTAATATGGCCGCAATAAAGTCCTGGTTAACTTCTAATGAGAATGGTACTACATTTTTAAATAATGTAAATACAGCCATAATCATCAAAGCATCATGGAAGAGTGCCACAACAGCGCCCAATCCATATTGCCAGCCCCTGAAACGGATGAATATATAGATGAACATGAGCAAGCAGGCAAACAGCACCGACCATATTGCTTTTGATTTTATATCATGCGAAACAGACTCACCAACCAATTGAGAGCTCATTATTACATAATGATTATGCAAGGGAGCAAGCCCGGAATTAAGTGCAGCTTCAGCCTTGCTTTCTGCATTTTTTGACTGGTCGTTAACGAGATACGCTGTTGTAATTTTCACCTGGGTATTTTCACCATAGGTTTGTACTTCAGGGTTTTCCCCACCAAAAGATACTTTTAATGTTTTACGCAAATTCTCCACAGATGGCGGATTATCAAAACGTACTACATAATTCCTGCCACCTTTAAAGTCTACACCCAGGTTAAATCCGGTATTCAGGTAGGAAATAAGCCCGGCTACCAGCACGCTTCCTGAAATGATATAATAGAGGTGCCTGCGTTTTACGAAGTTGATTTTAATATTGCGGAAAGCATTGCGGGTTATAGTTGTATCAAATTTAATATCCTTATTTCTGCTCAATGAACGTTCAAACATCAGGCGTGTAATAAACATTGCACAGAACAAGGAAGATGGAATACCAATAATAAGCGTAGTAGCAAA
This sequence comes from Bacteroidota bacterium, assembly GCA_013289165.1. GTDB lineage: Bacteria > Bacteroidota > Bacteroidia > JABEUT01 > JABEUT01 > JABEUT01. The sequence goes on along the minus strand of JABDAL010000026.1, from coordinate 5,807 downwards.
TCCCTGGATTGGACCTGTACCATAGATATATAGTATGATCCCGAGAATAAATGTGGTGATGTTCGAGTCGAGTACTGAAGACCTCGCATTTTTGAATCCATCTTTAATGGCATTGCTAAGGGTCTTCCCTCCCACTGCCAACTCCTCACGTATACGCTCAAATATAAGAATGTTAGCATCTACTGACATAGCCACCGTTAACACAATACCTGCAATACCCGGCAGTGTGAGAACAGCGCCCAATGAAGCGAGTATACCTAATACAAAGAATACGTTTATTAACATGGCGGCATCTGCAATACGGCCTGCCTGGTTGTAATAGAGTGCCATAAATACTAACACGAGTAAGAGCGCAACCAAAAATGAAAGCAATCCTGAATTAATGGATTCTTTACCAAGTGTAGGCCCTACTACACTTTCTTCCACAATGTGGGCAGGTGCGGGTAAACGTCCGGCTTTCAATATGTTTACCAAGTCATCGGCTTCTTCGGGTTTGTAGCTTCCTGTAATTTGTGAAATACCATTGGGGATTTCATTTTCCACTACCGGTGCTGAGTACACCACATTATCCAAAACAATAGCAATACATTGCCCTTTATTAACATTTGTAAGCCTTCTCCAAACTTGTGCGGCTTGCGGAGTCATTGTCATTTCAATGCTGGGGCTGCCTCCGTTCATCTGGTCAAATTGTTTCTTGGCATCGGCAATGATATCTCCCGAGAGAGGGCTTTGCCCGCCCTTAAGGGTTTTAATAGCAACTAATTCGAGTATGGAAGTGTTTTTATCTTTCGGTTTTTCCCACAAAAACTTCAGGTCAGGAGGAAAAATAGCTACTATTTGAGGCATCCGCAAATAAGTGCCAATTTTGCCGGTATCTGATAAACGGGCATATCCCACTTCGGGCTGAGGGCCTTTGGGTGGTGCATAATTGTTTTGTTTATCGCGTACCAATACAGGTTGCAGAACCGCAAATAAAGGCTCTCTCTTAGCAATTCCTGCCCTTGAGGTATCTAGTTTGTTATTCTTGTTGCTATCCACTTTAGCAGCAGCTACTCCATTCGCAGTATCGGGCTTTGCTCCTGCCAGGTTTGTAGTGTCAGTTTTCTTGGTGGTATCCTTAACTGCATTCAGCAGGCTTGACAAGCGCTGGTCAGCGCGGGCAAGGAAAGGATATACTCTTTCATTGGAATAGGTTTCCCAAAACTCAAGATTGGCACTTCCCTGCAAGAGTTTACGAACCCTCTCTTTATCACTAACACCAGGCAACCCAATCAATATCCTTCCTGAACCGGGCAGAACCTGGATATTAGGTTGTGCTACACCAAACTTGTCAATACGTGCCCTAAGAGTTTGTTGCGCAGTACCTATAGCGTCGATGATACGGTCTTTCAGAACCGCTAAAACCTGTTCATTTGTATAGGTATAAGGAATAGCATCTCTTAATTCCATAGTTTGGAAATAAGTTGCCAGTTTGCCACCCGGTTTCAGGCGGTCATAAGCTTCGCTGAAAAGATCGATAAAAGGTTTGGTAGATTTCATGTGCTCCGCCTCGGCTTCATTTATTGCCTGGTTAAACACGACATCCTTATTATTCCCCGACATACCCCTGATAATATCAGCCTCAGAGATTTCAAGGGTTACGTTCATCCCACCTTTCAGGTCAAGACCAAGGTTGATACTCTTTTCCTTACATTCTTCATAAGTAAATCCAAATATGCCATATACTACGCTGTCCTTTACGCGCTTCAGGAAATTATCGTTCACCTGAAGTTGGAGGGAGTCTAAGTAAAATCTTTGTTTTACCGAATCGCCTTTAGTGGCTTTTTTAGCAGAATCTACTACCGATTTTTGGGTAACATAATCAGCTGCATATTCTTTAGCAGCATTTTCTGTTTTAGTAGAGAAATATGTGAATGAGAAATAGTAAACACAGGCAAGGGCTAATAGTATAGCAAACAATCGAATAACACCTTTATTTTGCATATTTTTTTAAGAATAGGGGCGCAAAGGTAATAAAAAAGAGTTTTGAATATCCAATTAGTTGCCAATAGCAGTTTTTACTCAAAAAATCTACTATCCCTGCTACAGCCTTATTTGTACTTATGAAACCCAACGAGTTCATCTACAGGCTGTAAAATAAACCTACCTGTTTTTATACCTTTATGGGTACAAAGTTCAACCAGGATGTCTTTATTATAATAGCCCACCGAACCTACAAAATGGACTGTCGTTTCTTTATAATTTGAATACCGGCAAACGTGTTTGTCTAAATAAAGATTAAAACAATCTTCTATTATATGATGTATAAATGGATGTGCCTTATATTCTTCGGCAAACAGGCTGAAAGAAGCAAGAAAGCGATTAGCGTTGGGTTGCAAGTATACCTTACTGTCAATGGTTGCTCTATCCAGGTGATATGTCTCATCAAAAACCTTTTTTAGTTCCCCGGGCATTTCATGGGTTAAATAGGCCGATACAATTGCTTTACCTATATGCACACCGCTGCCTTCATCACCTAATATATATCCGAGCCCCCCAATAATTTCTGTAGTACTTTTCCCATCGTAATAACAGGAATTGGAGCCGGTACCTAAAATACCTACTATACCTTTCTCATGCCCGCAGCAAGCCCGTGCAGCCCCAATGATGTCATGATCTACCACTACTTTAGCAGCGGGAAAGCAATGAGATAAGGCATTTTTTACTTCTTCGCATTTCTTAGGTGCAGAACATCCTGCCCCATAAAAATAAATTTGGGTTATATCCTCAGGCTTTGCTTGCAAATGGGAAATAAGGTCTTGCTGTAAAATTGTTTTTATCTCTCCGACTGTTTTATAATAGGGATTTAACCCTTCCGTGTGAAAAGATAATACATCTTGTTTATTAACTAACCTCCAACTTGTTTTAGATGAGCCGCTATCTGCAATGAGAAGCATATGATGACTATTATTCGTATGCAAATATATATTAGTTTCATTCCATGTGCAGGCCAACCATTACCCGTAATAAATCAACCTGCCACTATTTCACTCTTTTTCTTAGGAATAGTTAATATTTAATATATTTGCCCGCCCATAAATTGTACTTCAATTCCATTCACGACCATTCCACTCAAAATACTTTAGTCATGATAGAGACAGCTAAAGCCCAAAAAACAGCTATGAAAGAGGACAGCAGTGTACGAAGCCAAATGATGCAATTTAACCACGAAGAGGTTTTATTTTGTAATGATAATGAGACAGGCCTTAAGGCTATCATAGCCATACATAACACCGTATTGGGCCCAGGATTGGGAGGCTGCCGCATTTGGAAATATGAACAGGAACAGGATGCATTGAATGATGTACTTCGCCTTTCAAGGGGTATGACCTATAAAGCATCGGTTGCGGGCTTAAACCTGGGTGGTGCAAAGGCTGTTATTATTGGCGATTCAAGACAAATTAAAAACGAAGCTTTGATGAGGCGTTTTGGGCGCTTTGTTGATGACCTCGGAGGAAAATATATTACGGCAGAGGACGTGGGCTCCAACAGCCGTGATATGGAATATATTCACATGGAAACCCGCCATGTTACGGGCATACCGGCATCTATGGGCGGAAGCGGGGACCCTTCCCCGGTGACTGCTTATGGAGTATGGCTCGGTATGAAAGCAGCCGCTAAAGAAAGGTGGGGAAACGATAGCCTGAACGGAAAAAAAGTGACTGTGCAAGGTACAGGAAATGTGGGTGAAAACCTTATCAAACACCTTGTTGATGAAGGAGCCAAAGTATACATTACCGACATAAATAAAGATAAACTGAAAGAAGTAGCCGATAAATTGAAAGTGGAGGTAGTTGATTCGGAAAAAATATTTGACCTGGATGTGGACATTTACGCACCCTGCGCATTAGGAGCCACCCTGAATACAGAAAACATCAACCGCTTGAAATGCTCCGTTATTGCAGGAGCTGCTAACAACCAGCTTGCTGATGAAAAAGTACACGGAGAAATGCTGATGAAAAAAGGTATTCTTTATGCTCCCGATTTTGTTATTAATGCAGGGGGATTAATCAATGTGTATTCCGAATTTTTAGGCAACTATAGCCGCGAGAGGGCTATTACACAAGCTGATAAGATATTCAATATTACGGCTGAAATATTCCACGTTTCGGCGAAAGAAAATATACCTACTTACCTGGCAGCAAACAGGCTGGCAGAAGCACGTATTGAGACAATTGGAAAAGTAAAATTAAATCACTAAGCTAAAAAGAAAGAATGGGGACTAAAAATTGACGGCACAGCTTTTAGTTCCATATTGTTCATTTAACATCGTATGCTCAACCGACGCTATTTGCGTATAAAAACGCTGCAAGCCCTATATTCTTTTTACAGGGATGACCGTTTTGATTTGGCACTAAAAGAAAAGGAACTCATAAATAGTGCTGATAAGCTGTACGACCTCTACCTCTATCTAATTCTTATTTTAAAAGAACTGCGAATTATTGCGGAACGCAATATCGAAGACAGGAAAAAGAGATTGCTCCCAAGCCATGAAGACCTTACCCCCAATATGCGGTTTGTTGACGACCCTATACTTGTTAAAATAAGCAACTCCCCCTTGCTTGCCCAATTGAAGAAGGAAAGAGTAATTATGTGGACCGAAGAAGAAGATCCTGAATTAAAAAAGATACATTCAGAAATTATTGCTTCTTCCGCTTATCAAGCTTACCGTAGTATTGCCACCCCTTCTTTTGAAGACAGTAAGCAATTTATACATACCATTTACAAAAAATACATTTCAGAAAATGAAACGATAAAACAGTTTCTGTTTGAAAAGAATATATACTGGACAAGCGATTACACCCTCGGCATATTATCGGTATTAAAAACCATTAAGGGTTTAAAAGAAAACAAGGATGTTGAGCTGCTGCCCCTTTACAAAGCCGACGATGATTTAGAGTACATGGTTACCCTTTTCAGGCATACTATATTGGATGAGGCAGAAACAGCGGCACTGCTAAATAACAAAATATCAAACTGGGAACCGGAACGCATTGCAGCCATTGATATGCTACTGATGAAAATGGCAATCACCGAAATTTTGCAATTCCCGAGCATACCTGTAAAAGTTACATTGAACGAATACATAGAAATATCGAAACTATATAGCTCACCCAAGAGCAATACCTTTATTAATGGTATACTCGATGCTGTAGTGAAGGACCTTCGTGCTCAAAATAAATTAGGAAAAGCCGGAAGGGGATTAATTGAATAGTCTATTTAAGCGGAGTCTTTACCGCTTCTTCTATATGCCGGACAAGGCTTTGAGAAACTTTTTCGAATGTAAAGTTTTTAATTTTTTCTGTTGAACATAATTTTTTCTGTTCAATTACTTCTTTTTTCTCCTGTATTATTTCTGCCAGTGCTTTTTGTATTTCTTTCGGTTCAGGTGAAGAAATGACCCACCCATTCTCACTGCCTACCAATAGCGAAACTGCTCCCACATCGGTAGCAAGTATAGCAAGCCCACATGCCATAGCTTCCATAATTACATACGGCATCCCTTCAGAATAAGAAGGACACACCAATACATCTGCTTTTGCAAGGATTTCTTTTATTTCCGATTCGGATGATATGCTTCCATGGTAGCAGATATTGGAAGATTGTATTTTATGCTCATCGGGAATGGGCCCGATAAAATCAAAACTAAATTCTTCTGAAGGCAACAACATTTTAATGGCAGCATGCAATTCATTTATACCTTTTCGCCCTTCGTACCGGCCTACAAATACAAAACGGATTTTATTTTCAGTCTTGTTTCTATTTGG
>JABDAL010000025.1 GCA_013289165.1 Bacteroidota bacterium | reverse complement strand
CTATTGCTGGGAGCGGCACGCACATTTTTATGTTTTCATGATAAAGTTTCTATCATGCCTGAATTGGGAGCTGACATTACATTTGATGGGGCAAGAAATACAATCATTAGCACCAACGTGGTAAGTGTTGACCCCCATATAGGAATACAGGCAGGTTACAGAGGATTTATTTTTTTACGTGTAGGAGTTAGCAACATACAAACATCCAGCGACCCAACCGGGCAGGCAGCAACCTACTTTAGCCCCGATTTTGGCGTAGGTATAAAAATCAAAGCATTCTCCCTTGATTATGCTCTTACAGACAATACAACTGCAGAAGTCTATTCGAATATATTTTCTATTGAATTCGATATAGATAAGAAAAAAGCTTCATCGAATTAAACGTTCTAAAGCAATAGCTTTAGCCATGACAACAGTTCAGAAAGAAATCCATATTAAAAACCGTAAAGCATCGTTTGAGTATGCCTTGCTGGATAAATACATTGCCGGGATTCAACTGACAGGAACGGAAATAAAATCGATACGGGAAGGTAAGGCCTCCATTGCAGAAGCATTTTGTTTTTTTGAAAAAGAGGAGCTGTGGATAAAAGGGATGCAAATTACCGAATACACAAATGGCAGTTATTATAATCATGAACCGCTGAGAAACCGCAAGCTGCTACTGCATAAGAAAGAACTCAAAAAAATGGCTAATGCCATGGATGATAATATAACTATTGTGCCCCTGCAATTATTTATAAATAAAGATGGCTGGGCAAAAATAGAAATTGCCATAGCAAAAGGGAAAAAGCTCTACGACAAACGGGAAACTATTAAACAGAGGGAACTGCAAAGGAGCCTGGGAAGGAAAATAAAATAGCCTACTTCCTGTCTCTTATCAGGGTAACAAACCCATCCAGGTCATGGGGAACATTTTTATAATCGCAATAGTGTATAATATAATAATAGGTTCCGTCAGACGCAGGTAATCCGGTTTGCTTTATTATTCCCGGCCAACCTTCCGGCTCGCTGTATAATTCATATACCAATTGCCCCCAGCGGTTATATATATTGCAATGGAAACAGGTAGTGCCTGTAATAATAAAGTATAATATATCATTCACCCCATCTCCATTCGGTGTAAACACATTCGGAATATATATTTCAGGTGTTACGTAAACGTCTTCTGTAACTGTATCTGGGCAACCATCTGAAGTGTATCCCGTAAGTGTAACTACATACTCACCCGGGTTGATATATTTATGTTCAGGTGCTTCCTGGTCTGAAGAACTACCATCTCCGAAGTTCCAGAAATAGGAATTCATATCCTTGCTGGAATTCACAAAAGTTACATCATGACCTCCCTGCACCGTGTCAGGCAAGGGTTTAAATGCTGCTGTTTCTTTGGGAAATACCCCCACATAAATGGAAGCGGAAGTGTCATACTTACATCCATCGGTAATATTTACACTATAGGTGGCGCTTGCTGTAGGGTGAATAGTAAAAGGCCCCGGGCTGTCATTGGTAATCCCATTACTCCAAGAATACAGATACGCAGGTTTGCCACCTGAAACATATACTTGCAAAATAACAGGCTTACCGGGACAAACACTATCCACGCGAGGCATGAATGCTAATAAAGGATTATAAAGAGTGATGGGGTGAGGAACAGAATCAGTACAAACACCTATTGTGCCTTTCACCCAATATATGACATTAGCCGGAGGCGATACAGTAATTGACGCAGCCGTACTGGCATTGGACCATACATAACTATTGGCACCGGAAGCGGTAAGGGTAAAACTTTGCCCTTTACAAATAGTGTCTATTCCGGCAATGATAACTGTAAGGGTGTTATCGAGCCCTATAGTCCCTGACAAAGTATCCACACATCCATGCGCGTCGGTAACAGTTACCTGATACTTTCCGGGCTTTAAATTGGCTATAGATGAATTCGTACTCCCTCCGGGGTTCCATTTATACAAATATGGAGAGGTGCCTCCAGTAAGTAAGGCACTCATAACTCCATCTGTATCTATGCAGGAGGCATTTTGAGGAGACAATGTTGCTACAAGCGCATTAGGTTGTGTAATATCTACAGTGGAAGTTAAACTGCATCCGGCTAAATCAGTAACCACAACCGTATACGTACCTGCACTAATCCCTGAATCTTTAGCTGTAACCTGGTTTCCAGGCATCCATGAATATGTATACGCAGGCTCACCGCCGGAAGCACCCACAACAGCAGCGCCATCCGTGTTTCCAAAACAATTTACATTGGCTGATGAAAGAATCCCGGAAGTCAATAACGTAGGAGGCTGGGTTAGGGTAACAGAAGCCGTTTTTGCACAGCCATTGGCATCGGTAACAGTAACGGAATAAAAGCCTGCCGACAGATTTGAAACTATTGCGCCGGTTCCCACATTAGGAGACCATCGATACGTATATGCTGGAGCACCTCCACTTACACTTAATGTGATACTACCCGTACTACTTCCTTTACAACTAACATTCACAGGACTCATTATCGTATCTTTTACAGGAGGAGAGATAAGCACTGAAGAAGTGGCAACACACCCAAAAGCGTCTATAGCATTTAATGTATATGTGGCAGCAGTCTTCACATATATATTACGGTTAGTATTTGCTCCCGGAGACCAGATGTAGGCCGCCATCCCCGTATCGGCAGAGAGTAAAACAGAGTCCTTCGGATTGCATAAAGTCTTGCTAGGTGAAATAGCTATAATAGCATATGGGGTAGACTGGGTAATGGCAACATGTATTAGGGTAGTTATCCCGCAGGAAACAACCTGCACCGAATACGTACCGGCTTTTTTAACAGTTTGGGTCAAAGCATTACCACTCAATGGGGGCAGCCATGTTATTACCGCATTGTTAGACGACTCAACCGTAAGAACTATTGAATCTCCGGGACAAATATTGAGGCTGGGAGGCAACTGCAAATACGGAGTAGCATATTGCTCCAATGAAACCGTATTCGAAAGTTTTGAAAGAGGGCATGGTAGTGTATCACCCACATCACAATAATAACTGCCGGGTGCTTTTACATAAACAGTTGGGGTATTCACCGGCAAAGGCCCTGAAGGCCCATACCATTGATATTCTTGATAACTTCCCCCCGTACAAATTAACTCCACTGAATCATTGGGACAAATCACCTCACTTACCGGGTTTGCATTAACGGCAGGTGCTGCAAGAGTGAATGTGGACACAGAAATAGATCCTGTGGAAGAGCCGACGCAGCCATGAGGGCTTGTCAACATAGCAGAAACAGAATAGCTGCCCGAACCGACTTTTATGCTATCTTTTGTACTTCCATTCGACCATCTATAAGGAGCATTATTAGGAGTTACATGGGCTACTATCCATTCCGAGTCGTTTGGACAAAGAGATTGACCGCCTGTAACACTTGCCTGTACCTGCGGGATAGGATATAATCTCACAAAAATAGAATCCGTCACTACATTTTTCTTAATTCCACAAGCATTGGAACGGACAATGGTATCAATAATGTGAAACCAGCCGGAATCAGTAGGATAAAAATTATTTTCATCCAAATCAGGAAAACAGCTTGTTATAGAAGCATAACTGATATATTTGGAAGGGGTTGCCTGCCACTTATTATAGAGACTTGAGGGAGGAGACATACAATTATTCGGATTAGCCAGTGGGTTTGAAATAGAATCGTAAGGAAGCAGTGTAAAAAAATTACCCTGGCATAAAAAGGCTGAATCGTGTTTACAATTGGTACAAGCTATTTTAGGTTTAATAGGTTTGAAGGCACTGTCAATAGCCACCCACACGCAGGTCTGGTTAGTACATCCAAATGCGCTCACTACATTAAAACAATAATACCCGCTGTCAGAGTTAAGGCCCACTTTAATTTTAACAGAGTCCTTTTGCACATTATTGGGTGTTGTCCAATACCAGCTGGAATTACCATTATAATTGCCTCCTGTAAGAGTTACAGGGCCGTCGCACACCCGGATAGGCTTAGGATTGGTTGAATTGGTATTAATAACCACATTATCTGATATAGTGGGCTGAGCAGGGTCAGGATGAATGAGAACATATATGCTGTCCTTACTCGTAAAGCACCCATCTACGGAAGTCTGTTTTACAGAATACCATCCATTTTTTGAAACACCAATAGAAGAAAATGGGGAACCATTAGACCATGAGTATGTATAGTTCGGGGATATGACAGGGCATTCCCTCGGTATGGCATAAATGGTGCCGCTTACACAAAATTTCGCAGTGTCCATGCAGGCATTGCCTGTGCCTATACAGACTCCTTCCTGGGGCCTGTTACAAGCATTCCCACTTCGCAAATAAAAATCATAGGGCTGCCGATTCAGATTAATAGGTTTAGCAATAAAAACATCCAGATTACCTACCGTATTGAAATATGAAAAATACCCATAATAAGGGTCTGAACAATATGTCTGATTACAATTGCTGGCTGTCACATTATATCCCAGGAAGGAGCCGGGAACATCAGTAACTATCATATCCTGGTCAAAGCTGCCTGCTGTAAAAATGTTGGCAGAACCATCTACAGCAATGGAATAACCATAATTATTTCCATGTCCGCCTATTTGCCTGCTCCACTGCCAGGCACCGCTGGAAGAGCTGTATTCGGCCACATATATGTCCCACTTGCCTACACTATTAAAAGTACCTTGCCCATAGTGGTCAGCATACCCGTTAAAAATACATTCAAAATTGCCCATAATATAGGGATTGCCTGAGCCGTCAAGGGAAATACTATTCGAATTAACCCCATTGGTAGAGCCGTCTGCCACATCCCATTTAAGGTTGCCAGAAAGGTCGTACTTGGCAACAAAAATGCGGTTGGGATAAGTATTGGTTAAAGTTGCTATAACATTAGCATAAAAAGTAAGAGTTCCCGTAAAATTACCGGTTATATAAACGTTTGAACTTTTATCAACGGCAATCGAGGTTGCAATATTTAAAGTACCTCCGCCGGCTTTGGTAAACCATTGTTCCGTCCCGGAGCTGTTGTATTTTATTACAAAAATGGCGTTGTAAAATGGGCTGTAATGCGGATTATCAAAGGTAATCGTATCGGAGAACTGTCCGGTCACATAAACATTGCCCGAAAGGTCACATGCCACACCCAGCCCTATATCGGTATGTCCACCAACTCCCGATTTTGCCCACATAAAACTCCCGGTTGAACCATTCAGTTTAGCTGTAAATACATTCGTATTGTTATTGGTACTATGCAAAGTATAGCCGCCAAAAGTGGCTGTTCCCGTAAACTGCCCGGTAATTACCACATTTCCTAAATTATCTATAGCAATGCCATTACCAATATCAGACTCAGACCCGCCTGCACTTACTAACCACTGTACATTGCCATTAGGATCATACTTAACTACAAAAATATCCTGTAAGCCCGCGCTGGTTATAGTATATGCACCAAACTTAGCCGTACCATAATAATATCCGGTGACGTAACTATTTCCACTGGCATCAGTACCAATAGCCAAGCCCCTGTCCGAGCCACCATCACCACCTTTTACCACCCATTGATAAACCCCGCTGCTATTGGTTTTAGCTACAAAAACATCCGATACCCCTAAAGCAGTCACATTAAAGGCACCAAACGAAGCGGTACCGGTAAAATATCCTGTTGTATAAGTATTGTCATTATTATCTACAGAAATGCTATATCCCTCATCGGCACCGGAACTTCCTCCGTCTTGCATCCAATAGCTTTGTGCAAACAAAGCATTGCCATACATAAGAATACAGATAATACACAGTAAAAGAACCTTCACACTTTTTATGCTCCTCCCCCTCGCAAGGTAATTACATTTCATCCAATCTGTATTTTTCAACTCATACGTAATTTTTTGAATCCGGGTTGGGTAAAGGCCTTATTTTTCAAATCTATAAAAGCAAATATTGGAGACAATGATTTTTCCGTAATTGCATGAGAACAAACGCAAAGTTATCAAAAAAACAATATCACTGCAATACCTTTTCCCCTCCGGGAACAAGACTATTTAGTTAAATCTTTGCCAGGTTAAAAGTGAAAAATGATATACAAACTTGCACTACCGCTTCCAAATGCCTGGTTCCAGCCATTGTCAAGGGAAAAAGTAGTGCCGCCGCCCGACTTATAGGTATCCGTTTGATCGGCACCCGTTACACTGTTTATCTCTTCCCTGTTGTAAGAGCCCTGTCCTGTTGTTTGAAAGTTTATACCCCAGGTAAATTCTCCGCCAATAGATATTTTAGGGGCAATAAAGTATTCAATACCTCCAAATGCCAGCACACTAATACCAAATGTTGAACCGGGCGCATCCTGTGTAAGCCTGGGCAAGCCGCTTGCAGTTGTTGAAGAACTCCAATCCCACCAGCCGGGTGAAGGGTCAGTATTCTGGTTGTAAGTATTGCCATAAGAAAAAGTGGTATCGCTTCCGGCAATATAAATCATTGCCTCCATCCCATAGTAACCCTGGAGGCGCGTTTTTCCTTTTCTCTTTTCTATTCCAAATCCAACCCCGATATAATGGCTCGATATGGTTCTTTTATCTTCTACCTGGGGTACGGGGAAAGTGCTGCTTCCCGTATCGCTGGATGATATATACTGGTTTTGCGAAGTTGAATTTACCCCGAGTCTTACCAAAAAACGATATGCTGTATGGTCATTTATATAATACTTCCCAACAATAGTTTGATTTGAATTTAAAAATGTAGTGGATGCTGTGCTGGCAGGGCCATGGAACAAATTGCCAAAATAATTGAGCCAGGGAGTAGCATCCAGGCTGATAGCCCAATCTCCGGCCTGCGGAAGGTACATTTCCCCTTTCTTAGAAGTGATGGGAGTGGATTCGGAAGAAGAAGCTGCTGCCTGTGCAAAAATATCAGACGTAAGCAAACCCATACTTATCAAAATCAAAGCTTTCTTCATAGAGTGTGAGATTATATTCTGGTTAATAGGGAGTAAATATAAAACTACTTTTGTTTAGTTTCGAAAGCTATTAACGGAACCGCTTAAAAAAAATTGCAACCGTAATTTTATTTAACTAGTTTCATTCAGTAGGGGAACAAAAGAGAAATTACCAAAATCTTTTATATCGTACTCGTTTTCATCAATCTTTCTTATCTTTTTCATTACCTGCAAGTTATCCTTGCCGACTGGTATTATTAATATTCCCCTTGGTTTAAGCTGTTTCAAAAGATTATCAGGTACATAAGGAGCAGCCGCGGTTACTATTATCCTGTCATAGGGAGCAAACTCCGGGAGGCCCTTATACCCATCTCCATAAAAGCACTTTACATGGCACTTTAATTCTTCCAGCATATTCTTTGCCCGCTCATGCAGCTTTTTATTTCGTTCAATAGAAACAACAGTAGCTCCCAATCCACTTAACACAGCAGCCTGGTAGCCCGAACCAGTCCCAATTTCCAAAATGGTATCTCCTTTTCTTACCTCCAGCAACTCCGTTTGCCGGGCAACTGTATAAGGCTGTGAAATGGTTTGCCCCTCCCCTATTTGAAAAGCTACATCATCGTATGCAAACTGCAGGAATGCACTATTGAAAAAAAAGTGCCGGGGAATTTTTTCCATCGCCTGCAGCACCTTAAAATCTTTTATTCCGCTTTTCTTTAAATGCAGAATCAGTTTTTTGCGCAGTGCCTGGTGTTTAAAAGTATCTTCCACCCCACAAAAGTAAGTAGTTGCATTCTCAAAAATAATGAAGGTTTTACTCATTACTAACAATTGAATACTTACAACTGATGACTGCATTCCAACTACTCTTAGTTATTCTTCTTAATTTTGTCTAAACTCCAAAACATAATCAATGCTTAAAATCGGTGTACTGGGAGCAGGACATTTGGGTAAAATCCACTTGAAACAAATCAGGGAAATCCCACAATACCAGCTAATAGGTTTTTATGACCATGACCCGGCAGTAGCTAAAACCGTAAGCGAAGAATTAAACGTACCTGCTTTTTCTTCAGTTGTTGAATTGATTAAAAATGTGGATGTGGTGGATGTGGTAGTACCCACCGTTGCACACTATGAATATGCGACTATTGCCCTTCGCCAGTCAAAGCATGTTTTTATTGAAAAACCTCTTGCGGGAACCATTGAGGAAGCTAAAGCCTTGGTATCCCTAGCTCACGAAGCCAATGTAAAAGTGCAGGTAGGCCATGTGGAACGATTTAATCCTGCCTTTCTGGCCGTGAAAGACTTCTGTGAGAACCCCATGTTTATTGAAGCACATCGCCTGGCACAGTTCAACCCCAGAGGAACCGACGTATCAGTCATTCTTGACCTGATGATTCATGATATTGATATTATTCTGAGTTTGGTTAAATCGGACGTCAAGCGGATTAGTGCCAGCGGAGTGTCTGTTGTCAGCGATACACCTGATATTGCCAATGCCAGAATTGAGTTTGACAATGGCTGTGTGGTAAACCTTACTTCCAGCCGGATCAGCCTCAAAAACATGAGAAAAATAAGAATGTTCCAAAAGGATGCTTATATTTCTATAGACTTGCTTTCCCATAAAACCGAAGTAGTAAAAATAAAAGAAATGGGAGGTGATGATGAAGAAGGAATGTTTTCAATGGTAATTGACCCGGGAGGAGGAAAACCCAAAAAACAAATTTACCTGGAAAATCCTGGAGTTACCCCCAATAATGCCATTCGTATGGAACTGTCTGAATTTGCCCAATCTATCCTACAAAACAAACCTGTAATAGTGACTATTGAAGATGGAGCTAAAGCCCTTGAAACCGCCTTCAGGATTATTGAGAGAATAAATTTCATTCAACCTGAGTAGCTTTGCACGCAATAATGTAATTTCCAATTCGTTTTCACTTACATGTTAAAATTGCTTCTACTCTCGCAAAGGCCCATAATAGCAAGGAAATATAAACTTGCCTTTCATTTTTCATTTTTCATTTTCAGCTTTTCATTCTGCCTTCTTTTTTCTTCCTGCAATACCTTCGACCCGCCCATTATCGTTCCTGTATATGGGCATATTGATAGTATCCACTTCACCGTACCTACAGATAGCCTAACAACAGAAGGCTCAGCTTCTGCCCAAATTCCATATGCATGGGTTTACCTCGACGACGCCAGCGTAGGCGCTTATCAAATGCCCTGCACATTCCCTATCATTGCAAGCAACGGTATACATAATATTAAAATTTACCCGGCTATAATACCCGCTGCCGGTGGTTCTCCTGCCATGATATATCCCTTCTACCAATTTTATTCTGTTAACGTAAATTTACAACAAGGCTCTGTTTATAAATTCCAACCTACATCCCTTTACTTTACATGGGTAAAGTTTCCCCTAATTGAAAGCTTTGATGCTGAAAGCCCCGGTGCACCGCCTGCTCATATTATTAATTACCGTGGTCTCGATAAGATTGGTGCCTCTGAGGATACCATGAAAATTACGTATAAAAAATCTCTTGTATATAGTGGTAAAGGTTCCGGAATAGCTGTTGTTAACCAGGCTCACCCCTATTACATCGGCATAACTGACCCACCTTTCGATTCTATTCCTTCCCTTAGTTCAGCTCTTTTTTTGGAAGCAAATTACCGTGCAACCGGTGTCTTTACAATTGGCTTAGTGGAAGGAGATACCACCAATCTTATTCAGTTGGGGCTTGCTATTTATCCAACCACCGGCTGGAATAAAATATATATTGACCTGGCCCCTACCGTTGTAGCATATCCCATTAGACCATATCGTGTTTTTTTTACCATGACCTTACAATCCGGTGATGTGAGTGATACGCTGCTGTTGGATAACGTAAAACTATTAGACTAATCCCCTTGAACCGGAAAAGCGAAATACTTAAATACGTTATTGCCGATTATCTGTGTTCTGCATTAACGTGGACAGCTTTTTGGATTTTTAGAAAAGCCTATATCGAGTCAAAAAAATTTGGTATACACGTATCCTTACACTTTGATGCAAAATTCTTCCTTGCCCTTCTTGTTATTCCCGCCTTTTGGATATTCCTCAACCTGCTTTCAGGCCTTTATATAAATGTTTACCGCAAATCAAGGCTTGCAGAAATAAGGCAGTTATTTATAACCGATTTAATTGGAGTAGTAATCTTGTTTTTTACGCTTTTACTAAATGATGTTATTCTAAACTATAAAACCTACTATTTTTCTATCTCTGTTCTTTTCTTTCTGCAGTTTATATTGTCTTCCATTGCCCATGTGCTGATAACAACCAGGACAAATAGAAAAATCCACTCCCGCAAAATTGGCTTTAACACCATTTTGATTGGAAGTAACAGCAGGGCTATCCAACTGTATGATGATATGGTGAACCAGCACGCCTCAGCAGGAAATAAATTTGTCGGTTTCGTTCATGTAGATTCCAGTAATGGCTCTTCTTCTGAGCTTAGTAGCCGGTTACGACACCTGGGGGACTTTGAAAACATTCATGATATTATACTGAAAGAGAATGCCGAAGAGGTTATCATTGCCATTGAATCCTCAGAGCATAAATACATTGAAAACATCATAAACAAATTAAGCGATACGCAAACAGTTATAAAAATTATACCCGACATGTACGATATCCTGACGGGTTCTGTAAAGTTTTCATCCATTATTGATGCACCTCTCATTATTGTTTCGAAAGATGTTTTGGAACCCAAGCAAGTCATTTTAAAGCGTGCTTTTGATATTGCAGTTTCCTTATTCTGCTTATTAATTCTTTCCCCGGTTTACCTGGTAATTGCCATTATTATAAAACTAACCTCGAAAGGTGCCATATTCTATTCCCAGGAAAGAATCGGGTTGCATGGAAAGCCATTTACCATCTATAAATTCCGTTCTATGTATGATGGTGCGGAAAAAAATGGCCCTGCGCTTTCCAGCAAAGAAGACAGCCGTATAACCAAATTCGGGAAATTCCTTCGTAAAACACGATTGGACGAGCTCCCGCAATTTTTTAATGTATTAATGGGAACTATGTCAATTGTTGGCCCTCGCCCCGAGCGCCGCTTTTTCATTGAGCAAATAATTCAAAGAGCTCCGCATTATACCCACCTGCATAAAATAAAACCAGGCATCACATCCTGGGGCCAGGTGAAATATGGCTATGCCGAAAACGTAGACCAGATGATACGAAGAATGAAATATGATATCCTCTATTTGGAGAATATTTCCTTCCTGCTTGATATGCGTATTCTTATATATACCATACTTACCGTAATACAGGGCAGGGGTAGGTAACACTTATTCGGCTATTTTTGTGGCTGATATATATTAAAATAGATGAATTCAATAAAATTTGGTACCGACGGGTGGCGCGCAATTATTGCAGATGATTATACAGTAGATAATGTAGTGAGGGTATCACAGGCAACGGCAGAATGGTTAGTAAAAAACTACAAAAAGCCTCTTGCTGTAGTTGGTTACGATTGCCGGTTCGGAGGCAAGTTGTTTGCAGAAACAGTCGCTAAGGTATTAGCCCATAATGGTATTAAAACATTGCTTTCTACCGGAATTGCCTCTACACCTATGGTTTCGCTGGGGGTAGTGAAAAATAAGGCTAGCTTTGGAATTATTATCACAGCCAGCCATAATCCACCCGATTATAATGGTTTCAAACTGAAAGGTGAGTATGGAGGGCCCCTCCTTGCAGATAAAGTGAAGGAGATAGAAGATATTATTCCAACATCTGTGCCTGTAGATGTTTCAAAACTAAGTTTAGATAACTTTCTAAAAAAAGGGCTTATCGAGTATACAGACCTTGAAAGCCTCTACTGTAAGCATGTAGAGAATAACTTCGATATTAAACTTATCAAAAAATCAGGTATACGAATAGCTTATGATGCCATGTATGGGGCAGGGCAAAATGTGATAAAACGCCTTCTGCCTGACGCTGCTTTGCTGCACTGTGTCTATAACCCCGGATTTGGTGGTACAGCTCCCGAACCAATTGATCGCAATTTGGGGGAATTAAAAACATTCATAAAAAAAACAAAATCTATAGATGTTGGTGTAGCAACAGATGGAGATGCTGATCGCATTGGTTTATATAATGGCAAAGGCCAGTTTATAGATTCCCACCTTATCATCCTTATACTTGTGACTTACCTGGTAAAGTATAAAAAGATGAGCGGAAAAGTTTGCGTGGCATTTTCTGTTACCGAAAAAATCAAAAAGATGTGCGCACACTATAACCTGCCTCTGCAGGCAGTAAAAGTTGGCTTTAAGTATGTCTGCGATGTGATGATAAATGAAGATGTGCTGTTGGGCGGAGAAGAGTCGGGAGGCATTGCTATTAAAGGGCATATTCCCGAAAGAGATGGCGTTTGGATAGGGCTTACTATTGTAGAATACATGGCAAGAACAGGCAAAACACTGGATGAATTAGTGAAAGAAGCCCTTAAAATAACCGGCAAGTTTGCTTACCGGCGCATAGACCTGCATCTGACGGAGCATATCAAACAGAGAGTTCTTAAGAATTGTAACGAAAATAAATATACTCATTTCGGAAAATATAAAGTAAAAAGGATAGAAACTATTGATGGGTTTAAATTCTTTTTCAATGATGATTCATGGCTCATGCTGCGTGCATCGGGCACCGAACCTGTATTACGTACCTATGCCGAAGCCCCCACTGCTGCAATTGCAGATGATATACTTGCCGCAGCAGGAAAAGTGATAATGGCATAAGTATCAATTATAAATTATCATACCATTCCTAATATTAATTCATAACTCATAATTCCCTCCATGGCTGATTCGAACTTTGTTGATTATGTGAAAATTTGTTGCCGTACCGGGAAAGGTGGTGCAGGTTGTGTTCATTTTTACCGGGATAAAAAAATTGCCAAAGGTGGCCCCGATGGCGGAGATGGCGGACGGGGTGGAGATGTTATTGTGCGAGGCAACAAACAGCTTTGGACCCTGATCCATTTGAAGTACCGTAAACACATTATAGCTACCGATGGAGGAAATGGCTCTTACCAATTAATGAAAGGAGCCGATGGTAAAGATGAAATCCTTGAAGTGCCTGTGGGTACTATTGTCCGCGATGCCGAAACGGGTGAACAAGAACATGAAGTAACAGAGGATGGTGAGGAATATATTATTTTGAAAGGAGGCCGGGGCGGATTAGGAAATGACCATTTTAAAAGCCCCACCAACCAGTCGCCCCACCATGCACAGCCGGGAGAACCAAAACAAGAAAAATGGAAAATACTGGAATTAAAATTGCTGGCAGATGTAGGATTGGTAGGCTTTCCTAATGCAGGAAAGTCAACATTACTTTCGGTGGTGTCGGCAGCTAAGCCGGAAATAGCAGATTATCCATTTACTACCCTTGTGCCCAATCTCGGTATTGTGAATTATCGCGATTCCAAATCCTTTGTCATGGCGGATATTCCAGGGATAATTGAAGGAGCCTCCGAAGGAAAAGGCCTGGGGCTGCGCTTCCTGCGCCATATTGAGCGTAATTCGGTTTTACTTTTTCTTGTGCCTGCCGATGCAAAAGACATAACCAAAGAATACCTCACTCTCTTATCAGAATTGGAAAAATTTAATCCTACACTCATTGATAAATCAAGAATACTGGGTATCTCCAAATGCGATATGGCAGATGACGAACTAATGGATGGGCTGAAAAAAGAACTGAAAGCCAACAGCCGCAAATTGAAAAAAGTACCGGTGATTTTCTTCTCTTCCGCCACAGGCAAAGGCATCTCTGAATTACTCGATGTAGTTTGGAAGGCGATTAATGATTAGGGTACGCCCCTTCGGGTATGGAGAATCCGCATTCCACTAATTGCAGTCAACCATCAACCCGCCTTCTATAAATTATCGGTCACGCCTTAGGCGGGAGAAAATAAATACTGCGAAACGTTAAAGACAAAACGCTGTCTGAATCTCGCTGTGCGAGATGAGTTCGTTTTGTTTAGTGCAGCAAAAATTTATTTTCAGATAATTTATAGGCAGCGGTGACCTTTCTTTTCATTCTTTTCTTTGCGTGGCAGGCAAAGAAAAGAATAAACATAGCCTTATTGCCCAGCCCTTTGGGCGGCAGACTTACGTTTCATTGAACAGTAATTATACCATCCTATGGAACATTTATGTTCTGGGTATTTGTTCCATCACCTCCGGAACCATCGGCTGCAAGTGTAACCGAATAGGAGCCATAATTACTATATGTATGCGATGGAGATGTCAACGTCGAGGTTGTTCCATCACCAAAATTCCAAGTATAGGAAGATGCATTAGAAGAGGTATTTGTAAAATACACCGTTCCCGTAGCATTTTCTGTGTATGTAAAATTGGCATCTGCGGCCTTTTTACATGAAGCAAATAATATACCGACAAATAAAGCAGCTGCAAGTAAAGTTCTTGATTTTTTCATTTTGTTTATAATTTAGTGCAAAAATAGAGCGAGCTGCTCTATATAGCATTACACTTCAATAGGAGAAACTTACATGTATCACACATAAAGAATAACAGCAAGAATATCAACTTTGTGTTAGAAGGCGGTGACCTTTCTTTTCATTCTTTTCTTTGCGTGGCAGGCAAAGAAAAGAATAAATATATTTGGGGTCATGAAGGTTTATGTAATTTTAATAGCGTCACTTGTGTTAACAGCTTATAGTAGCCCTGCTACTGCCCAAACAGACAGCGTGGGTAAAAAATACTACGCCTATGCCCATTTTTATGCTAATGACATTGACCAGAATACGGAATACATTTCAAGTATTTTCTGTTGGGCCTATAATCCGCCCAAAAACGCATCATCCTATCCCTCCGATTATTTGACCAAATGGGCCACATCCAATTTCAAAGCAGCGCTACCCAAGGAGAAAATTAAAAATTGCACTTGCCGGTTTCAAATAGATTCTATTGCTCAGTTCTATAGCGCCGCCGAAGCCTTCCGGCTCTGGACCATGGAATCAAAAGAGTGTACTGATCAAAGCATTACTGTTGTTATTGTTACTTTCCCTTCTTCTATAGAGAAATAAGGTGGAGATTCCCCACCCGGCATCCAACTAATTGGCAGTCGCCTGCCACCCCGCCTTCTATAAATTATCGGTCAAGCCTTAGGCGGGAGAAAATAAATGCAGCCTTACTTTCCGGCTCCTCCCTTCTTCTCCTTTGCCTTAGCCCTGCCACTTTCCCTCAAACTTTTTTGCAGCAAATATTCTATCTGTCCATTCACACTTCTAAATTCATCCTCTGCCCACTTTTCAAGCTCCTTCATGGTTTCAGGGCTAATTCGTAATATAAATGCTTTTTTATCCGGCATCGTTTAGTTATGCAAGGTTCCGGTATTTATTACAGGGCTCACCTCTTTATCTCCGCACAAAACAACTAATAAATTACTTATCATAGCTGCTTTGCGTTCCTCATCCAGTTGCACTGACTCTATTTGCGAGAGCTTTACCAGCGCCATTTCTACCATACCTACAGCACCTTCTACAATCAAGCGCCGTGCCGCAATTACAGCAGCAGCTTGTTGCCTCCTTAGCATAGCACTGGCTATTTCCTGTGCATAAGCAAGGTGGCTAATACGCGCTTCCAGTACTTTAATGCCTGCCGGGGCTAACCGTTCATTCAATTCATTTTCCAACAACGAATTTACTTTAGCTGCACCGCCCCGCAGGGTTATTTCTGCATTTTCTTCCTCGTAATTATCGTAAGGGCAACTACCTGCCAAATGCCTCACAGCCGCCTCACTTTGAATGTTTACATATTTGGTATAATCATCCACTTCAAATACTGCTTTGGCGGTGTCTTCCACCTGCCACACTATCACTGCTGCAATTTCAACCGGGTTACCAATTTTATCGTTTACTTTTAACATATCCCCGTTCAGGTTGCGCGCCCGCAGTGAAATACGGCTCCTTAAATAAAATGGGTTTACCCAATAAAACCCGCTTTGTTTGAGGCTTCCCTTGTAGGTACCAAAAAGTACCAGCACGCTGGCTTCATTCGGGTTTACAATAATAAATCCCTTGGCTATAAATACAAAAGGGAAAATAAAAAAAATTGCCACTCCCTTTAGCATAAGCATCTCCGTTGAAGCACATGCAATAATGACAGCTACTAAAATTGCTTCAACCACCAGCATTCCATATCCGGAAGCGGGTTTCAGCGTTGTTTCTTTAATCATGTTGTTTAAGTTTATATGAGTTGATATTAAAATGATATCACAAAGATATTAAACATTTTGGTTCAATTCTAATCTGTGACTGATATAAGGGAAAATAAGCAATTTATTCTTATTATAGGCGGATTTTGTCACATTGTTAATAGAAAAAACGACAACTAAAAAGCCTTTGATATTTCTACCAAAGGCTTTTCAAAACTCTTAGTTAATCTATTTTAGTAATTAACCAATTCTTTATGTGGTTGAGATTTAGTTATAATTTTAGTCATATCATAAGAATTTTCGTCAAGTCCAATTAATGGACTTGTCAATATACAAAGCTTCTTAATATTGCTTGGTAGAGCATTCAATGATTTATCGTCATCAATAATTATATAATCCTCATTGGTATGTCTATTTTTCAACCAATTTAATATCTCTTCTTTGCGATTTAAATTTCGGGTATTTTCATCTAACAACGTAATAGAGGTATTAATTCCTCTGTTTTTAAAAATATCCCTCCACTTCGAAACACTATATCTTGACTTATGAGATGAAGTTAGGATAATAGAAGCATGGGTCTCAGAAATAATCCTATTGAGACTTCTAATAGATTTTTCGCTAAACTTTGAAAATCCGTCATTTAATTGTTCTACGGGTTTCCAAGATTTCTGAGGAACCATTACACCATCTATGTCTAATAGTATTAACATATTGCAAATATACGAAATTTTTCAATAAATAGAGCCCAAAACTCCAATTGAGATATATTTAGCATAGTTGATTGACTTGAATTTGTTATTTTTTATGTTTTTTGTGATGATACCAGTCAATTGTTTCGATAATTACTTGATTCCAGGGTGTTATTTTACTTGATGGACTTCTTGTCCAATTTATTTTTTCAATTTCTAAACCTAAAATGTGTAAACATATATATCTATGGTGCCCATCAACTATAGCATCATTGTCAACGTTAATTGGTCTAAATTTTTCCCCACTTTTTATTTTTTTAAAGATTCGTTCTAATGTTGGGAAGCATATTTTGTCATGAGTAGAATACAAATCAAATACAGTTGTATTTAAATAATCTTGTACAAATTCTAAAGTTATTATTTCTTCCATCAAAAAAACAATTTTATTACGCCGCTATTTTATCTGCGTAATAATGGTGTTTACAGTTTCCGTAATTGGTCCTACCATTATTATTTAAGAACCTGAGAAATCCAGTTTCTGATTGTCGGTATAGTTCCAATCCACTTCTATCTTCGACCATGGTGTTACAAACTTTATCGGCCAGATTGAATTTCAATATATCTTTTTTAAATACTTGTTCTTTGCTGTCGTTTATAAACTGGTACCACTTTATATAAAAAGGCAAATACTTTGTTGAAACGCCCCTTAAATGCTCGTTTACGAAGTATTTGAAGTTGCGGATGAACGCATTTACCGCTTGATTATGAACCTCTTTATTTAAAGGACTTATATGGTCTTTTCCTTTAAATATTTCATGGGGTATATTGGCATCCTTAAAAAATGACTTATAGGTTATATGCGCATCACTGTAAATAGTCGGATTCTTGAATTTATCCGAGGTAAAGTAGTTTTTCATATCAATAACTGTTGTTCTACCAGTGTGTGATTGGCAAATATCCAGTTGCTTGCTATTGCGGCCAGCAGCGAAAAATACTTTCACATTGTTATAGGAGTCTCCAGTTAAACTCTTTCTCCATCTTCTATACTTATGTTTGTCTGCTATGCCTAGGTTCCTCCTGCCTTTTCTACTTATCCGCAAGAACGTTTCGTCAAATTCAACTGGCTCCTTTATAAATACAGGATTTGTTTTTAATACCATTGCTGACAATAGTTTATGTCTCCAGTTAAATACAGTCTGCTCACTTAGATTTAATTTTTGACTTAAAGCCTTAATGGGTGTGATATTCAAAGATACAAAGTCCTCTACAAACTCATTCCACTGATTGAGCTTTTGGACCTTGGATAAAACTGTGTTTGTTTTATAATTAAAATTCTTTTTGCAATCCTTGCAAACATACTTTTGTACGCCTTTCCTGGTTCCATTCTTTACAATGCGTTCAGAATAACATACAGGACAGGCCGATACTTCCGTAGCATGCTCATCAAATCTGCTATAACTGCTCTTTAAGACTCCTATTAGCTCTATTTTGTCCTTAACAGGCAGTTCTAAAGAACTCTCTTTTATCGTTTCAAATGTCATTGGAAGGGTTCAAACGTAAAAAAATCAAAAAGGTTTCAAAAAACTCAATGTTTTTGCTATATTTACCCCTATATCAGTCACAGGTTAGAATAGAACCAACATTTTTATACCTGTGCCCATTTTTTTATGAACTTCGTTATCTTTAGCTCTTTCCTTGTCATCCTGAACGCATTGAAGAATCTCTGCAAGCACAAGTAAAGACGGAATCAAAAGATAATTCTTCATTTATCCGGTTATTAGTGGTATATTGCATGAATCCTCTTATTAGTCACTCATTAAATTATAAAATATATGGCATTTCCATCAAAACATTTAAAACCAGTTGCAGGCATTCCGGCCCCGGCACATATAAAATCCCGAAAAGAATTTATAGAAGACTTGCCGAAAAAGGTTAAAAACACTGTTCGGGGAGTCGATTTGGTTCTTATCAATGAAGCAATAGTTGCCATTTCAGCCGGCCATGCAACAATTAATGGAAAAAAACCAAAGTCCCGTTTAGAAATGTATGTTTTAATTGCTTCCTACTTTCACTCTCTTCGTACACCGCTTCATATGTTTTTTGATGAAGCTGAACACGTTGCAGATAATTATACCATTCTTATTAAAGATAAGGAGCAGCCCATTGTTATTGCACTTGCCGACAAAGCTGTAGTCAATTAATGCCGGTTTATCGGTTGGTTTTGGAAACGCAAAAGGCCATTCTGCTGAAAATAAAGCTGCATTATTGAATATGGCGATAGAAATGAGTATCTTTGTAGCTTAATAAATAATATAATTAAATTTTATGATGAACATTTTTGTATCTAATTTGAGTTTTAAGTTTGATGAAGGTTCCTTAAAGGAGTTATTTCAAAGTTATGGCGAGGTAAATTCCTGCAAGATAATAACGGATAAATTTACCGGTAAATCCAGGGGATTTGGTTTTGTGGAAATGAATAATGTAGCCGAAGGACAGAAAGCAATTGATGCTCTCGACGGTACTGAACACGATGGCAGAAACATTAGTGTAAGTGTTGCAAAGGAAAGAACTGAAAACAGGGATAGAAACTCCGGCGGCGGCGACAGAAGAAGAGGTAACGATAAAAGGTGGTAATAAATCCTGCCTATAGGGTTACTATTTTTACAGCTAAAACCAACCTAATTAAATGAGTACACTGAAAGAACAGTTAGATGCGGAGCGGGAAGAGAACAACAAGCCGCGTGTTCCTGAGATAATAGAGTCGGCGAAACCAATACTCTACGGGAACCCTTACCGGTCGGAATACATCAAGAATGCCGAGGCTATAAAGGAGAAACTTATTAAGAGAGGCAAAACGGCAAGGCGCGGCAGAATGAAAGGCTAATATTTGCCTGAACCATCTCTCCTTACTTAGGAATTTATTTCAGCGGTGACCTTTCTTTTTCCTCTTCTTTATATAGCAGAGAAGGAAAAAAACAGGTAGAGCCTTATTGCCCGTCCGGCATGGACAAGTCAATGACTTTTGACAAAATATTTTGTTATAGCATTTGCCATGCTAAAAAATGGATTAAAATCTAAGATTGAGACATTCCAAAAAAAGGCTAATTTTGGAACTTTACATATAAACGGTATGAGCATATTAGTAAGTAAAGATTCAAAAGTACTGGTACAAGGTTTCACAGGCAGCGAAGGCACCTTTCACGCCCAGCAAATGATAGATTACGGCACCAATGTAGTAGGCGGAGTAACACCCGGAAAAGGTGGCACCAAGCATCTTGACAGGCCCGTATTTAATACAGTGGCGGATGCTGTAAAAGCTACCGGAGCTGATGTTTCCATCATTTTTGTGCCTCCCCCGTTTGCTGCCGATGCCATTATGGAAGCAGCCGAAGCCGGAGTTAAGCTGGTGGTTTGCATCACCGAAGGAATACCGGTGAAAGATATGGTAATAGTAAAATCTTATTTATCCGATAAAGATTGCCGCCTCATAGGCCCAAACTGCCCCGGTATTATTACGCCCGGAGAAGCCAAGGTAGGTATTATGCCCGGGTTTATTCATAATCCAGGAACTATTGGTATTGTTTCCCGTTCGGGCACCCTGACCTATGAAGCAGTGGACCAGGTTACCAAAGCAGGGCTTGGACAATCTACCTGTATAGGCATTGGCGGCGACCCTGTTATTGGAACTACTACTAAACAGGCAGTAGAACTCTTAATGAATGACCCCGGAACCGAAGGAATAATCATGATTGGTGAAATTGGCGGAACTATGGAAGCTGAAGCGGCATATTATGTAAAAGAAAAAGGAACCAAGCCGGTAGTTGGCTTTATTGCCGGGCAAACGGCTCCTCCAGGCCGTACTATGGGCCATGCCGGAGCCATTGTAGGCGGCACTGAAGATACTGCCGCAGCAAAAATGAAAATATTGCGTGAATGCGGAATTACCGTAGTGGAATCTCCCGCCATAATCGGAAAAACCATTGCCGGATTAGTAAAATCAAAAGTATTGGCGTGATTTATCGCCTGAAAAAGAAAGATTATAAAATAAAAGTACCAACCTTTCGTTTATCGGTCATGCTTTTCCCTAAACGATTTTTCCTTTCACTGGTAGTATTTTTCCTTGTAAAAACTTCTTTTGCACAAATCGGGGGAAGCAGCACCTATAATTTCCTTAACCTGCCTGCCTCTGCAAGAGAGGCTGCCTTAGGCGGTACTTCCATAAGTGTGCGCGACGGTGATTTAGGGCTGGCAGCCACCAACCCCTCTTTTCTTGACAATAGCGTAAACAATACTGTCATAATGACCTATACCCCCTTGTTTGATGGGGTTGATTATGGGTATGTATCCTATGCGCACAGCTTCCCTAAAATTGGCACGTTTGATTTCGGCATTAAGGATATCAACTACGGAACGTTTACACAGGCCGATGATGCCGGCAATATAACAGGCACTTTTACCGCAGCCGAATATATGTACAACCTCGGCTATGGGCACCAACTGAAAGATTCTCTTTTTTCGGTAGGGGCAAATATTAAAGCTGTTTATTCTGCACTCGACCAGTATTATTCGTTTGGTGTACTGGTTGATGTCGGCATTTCGTATGTCAGCCCGAACCATTGCCTTTTCCTGGGAGCCATTATCAGAGACGTGGGTTCCCAAATTAAATACTATGCTCCCGGTAATTCTGAACCAATGCCCGCCGATGCTGATTTAGGGGTCGCTTATAAATTCAAGCATGCCCCCTTTCGGCTTGGCCTTACAGCTACTCACCTGCAAACATGGACCCTCACCTACTCCGACCCTACCGATACCCAGACGGTTAACCCACTTACCCAGCAGCGTATTGTAACAAGCGGGTCAAGTACATTTCTTGATAATTTAGGAAGACACCTTATTGGCAGCGTGGAATTAATTTTAGGTAAAAATTTCGCCATACGCTATGGCTATAATTATGAAATGCGTAAAGAGCTTGCTCTAACCACACAGCCAGGCCTGGTAGGCATGTCAGGTGGTTTTGAAATGAAAATATACCGGTTTCATATAAGTTACGCCCTGGCAAAATATAGCGTGGGTTCATTATCCAATACATTTACCTTTGCCTTTAATACTTCTGAATTTTATTAGAAGCTGTTTCTAAAAATGGGTAAAATTACAATAGCTGTTGACGGGTATTCATCCTGCGGAAAAAGTACACTATCCGGTGACCTTGCCCGTGCGCTCGGCTACAGTTATATTGACACCGGGGCCATGTACAGGGCTGTAACCCTCCACTGCATGGAACAGGGCATAATTAGCCCTGAAAAATTTTCGGTAGAAAGCATTATAGCAGAATTGCCTAAAATAAAACTGGAGTTCCATTTCTCGGAAGATGCCGGTAAGTCTGAAATTTACCTGGACGGAAAAAATGTGGAAAATGCCATACGCTCTATGAAAGTGGCATCATTGGTGAGTAAAGTAAGTGCCGTACACGAAGTGCGGGTAACCATGGTAAACCTGCAACGGGAAATGGGCAAAAAAGGCGGCATGGTAATGGATGGAAGGGACATAGGCACTACCGTGTTTCCTTATGCCGAATTGAAAATATTTATGACTGCCGACGTAAATGTGCGCATACAGAGAAGAAAACTCGAAATGGAAACAAAAGGGCTGCATGTAACCGAAGAAGAAGTTAGAAACAATATCATACAGCGCGACAAAGACGACACCCAACGCAAAGAAAGCCCCCTTCGCAAAGCAGACGATGCCCTGGTACTTGATAATTCTAATTTAACAAGAGTACAGCAGTTAGAATTGGCTCTTTCCTGGGCTAAGGAAAGAATGTAGTTTACCTTATTAATTGTACAAACCCTTCTTTCTTATAGGTAGTGTTTTGGCAGGTGGCATTTATCACATAATAATACACCCCGTCAGGCGCATTGCTGCCTCCCTCTGTTTTCCCATCCCAATACTGGTACTGGTTTGTTGAAGTATACACCTCCTTACCCCAGCGGTCATATATTGTCATAGCCCAACCATCTATATTATCTGTTTTTATGTACATTTCATTGTCCTTTCCGTAGGGGCCTGCAAAATTAGGTGTCAACACATTCGGTACATTCAAATTAAAACAGGGTACATCTATTATCACGGTAACAAGCTGCTGGGTTTCACAACCTAATTTATCCGTTCCTATTACTGTGTAGGTTGTTGTTACCTTCGGAGTAACTCGTACCGAATCGCATAATGCATCTAAACAAAGTACTTGGTTAGCTTCCAGCCACTGGTAATGCGTAGATGTTCCATACACGGTGAGAGTAGTCGTATCATTTTCTATAATCAGGGTCTGGTTGCAACAAGCATTCAATACCGGGTAATCGGGAGTGATGGTAATTGTTTTATGCGATAAGCATCCATTTGATACATAGACAGTATACAATGTTGCCGAATCAGGATTCAGTGTAGTTATACTATCCGTTGTTTGTCCTCCAGGCGACCAGGAATAAGTATAAGGGCCTTGCCCTGATACCTCGGTCACCCCGAATGATACAGGAATACCTGCACAGGCTATTGCAGCAGGACTGATTTTACCTACTGTTGGCGGCAACCTTAAAGCAATATGAAATGTATCTACTATAGCGCACCCCAATTTATTTTCTACGGTTACATATACCGTCGAATCTCTGTTTATACCCCCGGTTATGTAGGTAGTGGTAGTTTTACCGCTATTCCACTTATAATGATAGCCTCCACTCACATGCAGGGTGTCTCTCACTCCATGGCACTTCCAAGTATCCCCGGTAATTACAGGCACTGGTAGCGGAATCACATTTACAGTGATGGTATTCTGTGCCGTATTACACTTGCCTGATAAAGTTGTGGAATAGGTGGTAGTTTGTTGTGGGTTAACAACAATAGATGCGGTGGTAGCTCCTGTGTTCCACAAATACCCGGTGGCAGGTGTCCCCAGTGATATTGCACTAATCGTAGTAGTGTCTCCGGGACATATCGAATCACGTACTGCTACTAATGAAGCCCCGACTTGCTTTATCATGCCTATGGTTATAGTGGTAGAGTCTGTACAAGTACCCGACTTAGCATATAAGGTATACGTCGTTTGTTGCACCGGATGCACAATGATGCTACTGGCATTACTTTGGGTACTCCATTTATAAGTTATCCCTCCGCTGGCAGTCAGGGTATCCGCACCGCCCTTGCAGACCGAATCTGCTGAGGCTGTTATAATGGCTGCAGGCACGGTAGTATGTATTACAAAGCTCGTATCATGTGTACAAAAACTGTTACTCGCTGCTACCGTTATTGTTTCCGTTACTTGTGGCACTATAATAGCAGTCGATGAGGTATCAGCATTCGACCATACAAACGAGTTTCCGCCTTTTACAGTCAACGTATCCGAATATCCCGGGCAGACAAAGCTCTTCCCGGTAATTACAGGTTTTGGATAGCTGGCTACTCGTATAGTGGTAACCTGGGTTGCCGTACATCCATTACTGTCACTTCCTAAAACTGTATAAGTAGTAGTGGTTGTTGGGGTGGCTATAGGTGATGCACAATTATAACAACTTAACCCGGTATGCGGCGACCATAAATAGCCCTTTGCCCCCGATGCTTTGATAGTTACCTGGGAACCCCGGCACAAGCTATCATTGGGAGGAGAAACATAAATAACAGGGGTTTCAGGGTTCCGGAGAACGGGGAATACTTCGTATTTACAACCCGCATTATCGGTAATCATACAGGTATATGAACCCGCTATTAATCCGGTATCTTTCTGCGTGGTGGCTCCGTTGCTCCATAAGTAGGTATAGGGAGTAGCTCCTCCAAATGGGTTGACAATAATTTCACCATCCGCTTTTGCACAGGCAGGGTTTGAATCTTTTACAGATGCTCCATATCCCACTTTACCAACCACATTCACAATAATAGTATCCATTTTTGGCGGACAAGATGCATCGGTTATCACAACAGAATAAAGGCCTGCACATAAACCCGTGTCAGTTTGATTGGTACCACCATTGCTCCATAAAAACTTATAGGGAGCAATTCCGGCATTGATAGTAACCGAAGCCCTGCCATCACATGCAGAACAAGAAGATGGGGAGCCGGAAGCAGAAGAAACAAGATTCTGTGAAATGGGGTTCACTAACTGGCTGACAAATCCCACACCACAAGCATATAAAGCCTGGCCCTGCCCCAGGCGAATATCAAATACGGTGCCGTGAAGAAGGATTTTATCTTTTACTTTATAGGTAGAATCCATAATGTACATGGTATCCTGTACACCTATGTATAAATTATCTAAATCATCTACATCTATCCCGCCATACTCGTACGGTGAATTAGTCCGGATAGAGGCTTCAGATACATAGGTCCCTGTATTCTTGTTGTTACGGGTTACCGTATCGCCATTATAAAGATATAGCCAATGAGGACTAGCAGCCATCCCGTTCATCGCATTCGTATTTACATACTTAACACTCCCAACCTCTTCAAACCCCATTTGCTCATGCACCATATAAGTGGTGGGTGAAAGAGTAGGCAAGGGCATTTGCATCACAATATCATTGGCAATGGAGGGATGAAGTACTGAACAGGCTGAAGCCATATAGCAAAAAGAACCGTTCGGGTCAATAGCCATTAAGGATACATCATGAAGGGCGGTAGGAACACCCATAACATTCACCGGATTAATAGAAGACATATTAGTATCTAAAACACCTGCCTGGTCGGCCAAACTAGTTCCCCCCGCTCCTATTACCACGTCCCCGTTACATTGGTCGTACTCACATCTCCACAATTCATTCACTGCAGAACCGGGAAATGTTCCGGTGAGTGCTCCGAGAGGGCTTACTTTAAGCACCTTTCCGCCCGAAAAACCTTGCACTATATAACATGTTTGCGTTCTTTTATCCACACAAAAATCACCATAATAAGAGCCGCTTACTGCTGATGCATTATAGGTCCACTGAATAACCCCGGCACTATTCAATCTAACCAATTGTAACACACTCCTTGGATCTCCGCCATATGCATATACATTATTTTGGTAATCCCAATCCAGGTCGTAAGCTTCGTCCGAGGCCGCAGGTGTAAACAAAGGATCTGTTTGCCATGGGTCAATCACGAGTACTTTTGACTTATCATAACCCACACCGGCATTAAACGTCTCGGTGGTTCCGCTTATAACACTTGATACAGCAACCTTTTCCGGTTCGCCCTCATAATTCGATACAGGGGCGTGCTCTTTAAGTATCTCAAGGTCGCTATTAATCAGGATATCGCCTTTGGCATTTTTAGTAATACTTTTTGCGCCGGAATAATTGATTTTTATGTTCGATAAATTTGCCCCCGGATGCACTACTAAACTATATTTTATTCCATCCTTGCCGGGTATAAACTGGTATACAACATCCACCCCCGGATAGAGATTCTGGTATACTATTTGCCTGAAGAGATTTGCTTTTATGGTGCCATTTGCCCCTTTCCCATAAGTATAGTAATCGGTCTTCTCATTTTTTGCTATAACACTTGTGGATTTATTGGCATCCTTCCATTCAGCGCTAAGAAAATAGACTTCATGTTTAAAATTCCTGATATCATCGGGGTCATCAGAAGCAGATTTTTTAAAATAGTTCTTATCATACCTATATATCACCTTATTAGCAGTAAAATATATACCTACATGGCCCAACTGAACCCCATACAAAATTTTCTCCCCCGAATTTATTTTTCCGTCGAACTGTCCATTGTTCTCAATAAATACTTGGTGGTCGAATGGATTGGTCGTCCATTTAACTGCTGACTTCTTAGTTGTTCCCTGGGAGTAGGATGCAACATTAATGAATAAAAAAAACAGGCTTAATAAAATACTATATCTCCTCATCGTTCCTGCATTTAAAATTATTTCAATTTAAGTTTTATTTTCAATAAATTATCTTATCAATTGTACAAAACCTTCTTTTTTATACGTGGTGTTTTGGCAGGTTGCATTTATAATGTAATAATAAACTCCGTCAGGTGCATGGCTGCCTCCCTCTGTTTTTCCATCCCAATACTGGTATTGGTTTGTTGAAGTATAAACTTCCTTACCCCAGCGGTCATATATTGTCATAGCCCATCCATCTATATTCTCTGTTTTTATATACATCTCGTTGTCCTTTCCGTAGGGGCCTGCAAAATTGGGTGTAAGCACATTCGGCACATTCAAATTAAAACAGGGCACATCTATAATCACAGTTACAAGCTGCTGGGTTTCGCAACCTAATTTATCCGTTCCTATTACCGTATAAGTGGTTGTAACTTTCGGAGTAACTCGCACCGAATCGCACAATGAATCTAAACAAAGTACCTGGTTAGCTTCCAGCCATTGGTAATGGGTAGACGTTCCTTGCACGGTGAGAGTAGTCGTGTCGTTTTCTATTATCAGGGTCTGGTTGCAGCAGGCATTTAATACCGGATAATCGGGAGTAATCGTAATTGTTTTATGCGATAAGCATCCATTTGATACATATACTGTATACACCGTTGCCGAATCAGGATTGAATACACTTATGCTATCCGTTGTCTGCCCTCCCGGCGACCAGGAATAGGTATATGGGCCTTGCCCTGATACGTCGGTCACCCCGAACGAAACAGGAATACCTGCACAAGCTATCGCAGCTGGGCTTATTTTACCTACCGTTGGCGGCAACCTTAAAGCAACATGAAAAGTGTCTGCAGCAGGACAACCCAATTTGTTTGTTGCCGTTACGTACACGGTAGAATCTTTGTTTATACCCCCGGTTATATATTCGGTGGTTGTCTTACCATTACTCCACTTATACCGGTAGCCTCCACTTACGTATAAGGTATCTCTCACGCCGTGGCATTTCCAAGTATCGCCTGTAATGACAGGCACCGGCAGCGGAATCACATTTACCGTAATAGTCTTTTGAGCCGTGTTGCATTTACCTGTTAAAGAAATAGAATACGTTGTTGTTTGTTGTGGATTAACTACAATAGATGCCTGGGTAGAGCCCGTATTCCAACTATAGCCTGAAGCAGGCGTACCTATAGCAAAAGCATCTATAGTTGTCGTATCTCCGGGACATATCGAATCATGAAAGGCTATTAAAGAAACCGCCAGTTGTTTAACCATATTTATAATTATAGTAGTAGAATCCTTACAAGTTCCTGATTGGGCATATAGCGTGTAGGTCGTCTGCTTTATTGGGTGTACAATAATACTGGTTGCGTTGCTTTGGTTGCTCCATCTATAACTTATTCCGCCACTTGCAGTAAGGGTATCCGCGTCGCCCGAACACACAGAATCTTTACTGGCACTTATTTGTGCCGCAGGTGATGTGGTAGTTATAGCAAAAGAAGTATCATGCGAACAGAATTCGTTACTTGCTTTTACGGTCACCGTTTGACTTGCAAAGGGGACAATCTTTACAATAGAGGTCGTATCATTATTTGACCACAAAAAGGTAGTTCCTCCTTTTACGGTCAGGGTATCCGTATATCCGGGACAGACTAAACTCCTTCCCGTAATTATTGGTTTGGGATAGGTAGCCACTTTTATAGTAGTAGTCTGGTTGCCGATACATCCATTACTATCACTCCCCACAACCGTGTATGTGGTAGTGACAGTAGGGCTTGCTATAGGCGATGAACAATTATAACAGCTTAAGCCCGCATGTGGCGTCCATAAATACCCCTTGGCTCCTGAAACCGATAAGGTGACCTTAGCGCCGCTACAAAGGCTGTCAAAGGGAGGCCTGATAGTGATAATGGGCGTCTCGGGGTTTTGCAGAACAGAAAACACTACATATTTGCACCCTGAATCATCCGTAACAGTGCAGGTATATGTTCCGGCTACCAAACCCGTATCTTTTTGCGTAGTGGCTCCATTGCTCCAGGAATAAGTATATGGTGCTTTCCCCCCGAATGGAGTAACAATAATTTTACCATTGGATTTGGCACACGCTGGGTTTGAATCTGCTAAGGAAGCTCCATAACCTGCCTTGCTGGAAACACTAACAAAGGCTGTATCTGTTCTAGGGGGACAAGATGCATCGGTTACAACAACCGAATACAAGCCTGCACACAAACCAGTGTCATTTTGGTTGGTAGTACCATTGCTCCACAAAAATTTAAAAGGAGATACTCCGCAATTTACAGTAACACTGGCTCTCCCATTGCACGCCGAACAG
The DNA here is from genome assembly GCA_013289165.1 of Bacteroidota bacterium. Classification (GTDB taxonomy): domain Bacteria; phylum Bacteroidota; class Bacteroidia; order JABEUT01; family JABEUT01; genus JABEUT01. The sequence continues at coordinate 850 of JABDAL010000025.1, read as the reverse complement.
GAAGAAGGCACACCGGCAGAAGTCGAAATTAATTTAGCGGGTGAAGGGAGGCTGACAGAAGTTACAAAACCATTTCCTCCGGCATATAGCAAATCATTTTGGCCCAAGGTTAAACAGTATACATCGTTAGGCATTTTTATACTTCCCTGTATTTTTAGAGAAGTATTGTAATATTTAATAGAATCGCGGCAGCCCAAAAATATATCATCACAGGGATCCACATCTATACCTCCCCAATATTCTGCACTGTCACGTGACACAGCAATACTGTCATTTAAAACACCCGTATTTTTATGAAATTGCTTGAGCGACTGCCCGTCGTACATATACAACCAGCTCGGACTGGCAGCCATACCATTCATGGCTCCGGTAGCATACGTAATGTTATCTACATACTTAGCAACTGAAGATTCCTGGAAATTAAAATGGTCGGGCTTAACATAGGCGGCAGGTAAAAGGTTAGGTAAAGGTAGTTGGGCAAAAACATTTCCCGAGGTCTGAACCGTTGCCATATAACACTGGAGCCCGGAAGGATCAACACACAGTAATGCAATATCACGGTCTGTAGCAAGGGCGTGTAAAAAATTAATCGGGATTATATTTACCAGGTTGGTATCGAGCATACTTGCCTGGTTAGTATCCCCTGTTCCTCCGGCCCCTATCACTATGTTATCGTAACAGGCATTATATGCGACTCTCCACATTTCATTCATTTTCCGGCTTCCGTCAAAAACGGCAAGTAAATTACCAACCGTGTTCACTTTTAATACCTGTGCAGAATCCGCCCAAAAACCACTGGTTATATAAGATGTACCCGTCCTCCTGTCCACCGCAAAATCGCCATAGTATG
>JABDAL010000024.1 GCA_013289165.1 Bacteroidota bacterium | reverse complement strand
GGGCACCTATCAAGTAATCATATACCCCAAACTGGGGACAGCCTGTGCCGATACGCTGACTACCGATGTGCAGTTTCAAAAAATACCGGGACCCATTGCAGCCTTTTTGGCAGATACGGTATGCTTTGGCCAGCCCACTATATTTACCAATAATTCTACCGACCAGCAGCAATCAGGCTTTTCGTGGGATTTTTATAATAACGGACTGTATGAATCAGGCCAGATTGACCCCCAGTGGACCTACCCCGCCCCGGGAAAATATGTAGTAAGATTATTCCAGCGGGAGGGTAAATGCACCTCGGTAGCATACGATACAATACAAGTTGATACGCTTGTGGTAACAGGCATTAAAGCCGATACCACCGAAGGCTGTGTTCCGATGGCTGTTACTTTTACCAATGTTACTACAGGGGCTAACCGGTATTTTTGGGATTATGGCGACCCTGCCAGCGGACCCGCTGATACGTCAAGTAAGCGCAACGGGGCGCATACCTATAATAAACCCGGAACCTACACCGTTATTATGGCTGCAAAAAACAACGCGCCATGTCCCGATTCCAGTGAAACAATTATCCGGGTAGGAGGGCCGCCTCCAACCTTTATCCAGGGTGCCGAATTGGTTTGCTTTGGCGGACAAGATACGTTAAAAGCCACCCCCGGTGAAAGCAGCTACCTATGGACACCCGGAAATAAAACAACCGATACTATTATTGTCAGGGTGCGTAGCGACACCACCTTTACCTGTGTGATAGGAGATTCGTGCGGAACCACCACCACCATGTTTACTATCTTTTTAGGGCCTAATGTAGTAGCCAGCATCAACGCCGTTCCAACTAATACTACCTGTTTGGGCACCCCGGTTACGCTTGATGGGGGCGGAGGGGGAGTATATCTTTGGAGTACCGGTGCCACCACCAGTTCCATTCAAGTGTATCCTCCCAAAGACAGCACTTTTAAGCTGCGTGTAAGGGCGGAATTTACCAACTGTCTTGATTCTACAACCATAAACGTACAGGTCCTGCCCAAGATTTTTTCTAACCTGGCTCTTTCGGGGGACTCTGTTTGTCCATTTACTCCCGTTACTCTTTCTATTAAATCCAGCGGCGGAAGCAATACCTATTCGTGGAGCACTAATTCCACCACTACCACCATAACAGTCAATCCCTATTCCGACAGTACATACACGGTCGTCGTCAGCGGTCCTTGTGCTGACACTACCATTAAGAAAAAAGTGGTGGTGGTAAGCCCTGCTACGCAAATAAATGCAGACGATACGGTGTGCCCTGGAACGACTATAATACTTAGCGCCAGCGGGAGTGCAACATATCACTGGAGTACAGGAGCAACTTCCAACATGATTACTGCCACCATCAATAGCGATACTACCTTTGCCGTTGAGGGAGCAATTTCCAATTGCACCGATTCTGCCAAAAAAATCATCAGGGTATATGAAGGCATAGCGAGCAACCCCCCGAAGGATACTGTTTGTGCCCGGAATGATATCCGTATAAAGGTAATAGTGGCAGGAGGAACGCATACATACAGCTACTCATGGAACAATAATATTAGTTATGACAGTGCGGCTGTAACTGTACCAACGCCTCCCTACCAGTATATATGTAAGGTTACGGACGGATGCGGTTCTGTTAAAATAGATACGATTAATATCTTTGTGAAACCTTCACCCCTTGTGTCTTTTTACTTGGTTCCCGATACGATAATTCCCGGTGGCACTTTTATCAATTTTATAAACCAGAGTACCGGTGCGTCAGGGTATTATTGGAATTTTGGCGATGGCTCTACTTCTAGGGACAGTACAGCTTTTCATGAATACGAACAGGCCGGAAATTATGTGATTTATTTAATTGGCACCAATTCATTCGGTTGCCCCGATACGATGAAAAGGGATATCCAGGTGACAGAGGAAATAATAGTACCAAATGTATTTACCCCTAACGGAGATGGGGTGAATGATGTGTTCCAAATTACGGCAGGCAGCATGAAGGTATATAACATAAAAATATATAACCGCTGGGGCGAACTAATATTCGAATCCGATTCTCCTAATATTAGCTGGACGGGCAGGAGTACGGCAGGAGTTATGGAATCAAACGGAACCTATTATTACATCATCCAGGCTACCGATTATACGGACAAGAACTTTAATTTGGACGGATTTGTCCAACTGATAGGGGGAAAGTAAGTAGAGCACCTTCATTTCAGCCCCCAAACATTTTTCTTAACAATCCATTAAACCTTTTGTAATTAAAAATGTTATATTTGTGCCACTTGGTTGTAGACTAATCAAAAATAAGCTGAATAAAGAGGAGTTAAGCGTATAGTTTATATTGTTGGATTGTCCTGATAATTTTGACATATTTATAACCCTGATTTCTCTCTACATGAACAAAATTATTCGCTTTGTTTTTCTGCTGATTCCCCTGGTACTTATGAGTTCTATTGCCTCTGCACAAGTGGTGCAGCAGGAACCCGAAGGATTATTAGAAAAGTTACTTTCCTTCTGGTCATCCAGGTTGGAAATGGCAAGAGGGGCTGTGGGTGCTGATGAAAAAGATTTTGCCGTTTTTAAGCGGTTTTATGGGCAGCAGTTAGACTCTATGTATGTGGGTTTCATTAAAAAGGTTAATACTGAACTCGACAAAACTGATAATACTTCTTCCGTAAAAGAAATAATGCAGTTGGCTGATGACAATCAGAAAAAATTTGAAGCATTATATAAGAAATACGTGGAGGTTAAAAAAGAATATGGTTCTTCGGTAGATGAGTTTAAACTGGAGGCTCCGCTTCCTAAAGATAGTTGCGTGGCTCCCTGCTACAATATAGGGTTTGAAGATGGTACCTTAGATGGCTGGTATGGATATTATGCCCAAAATAACAGCCCTACGAATGCAGCTTATGCCGGGCCATACGTTATTAATAATGTTACGGGCGGATACTGTGGAGCCGTTGCAAGGGCCGGTGGACCGGATGCATTTGAAAATAACGATTACCAAATTCGCGTTACCAGCGGACTGGCAACCGATTATGTTTTAAAAACATTTTCTACCTATTCTTTACCCCAGGTTTCACCTTTTGGCGGCAAGCATTCGGTTATGCTGGGCGATAGCAATTATCCTGAAAAAGGCGCAGCTATTTTAAGCGAGTCGTTTTTAGTAACACAGTCCACATCAAGCCTTATCTACCAGTTTGCTGTTTTTTTGGAGCGGAACCCTTCCCATACTCTTTATGTACAACCCCTGTTCAGTGTAGTAATTCTTAATCAAAATGGAGATACTCTGCCTTCTTGCGGAAATTATATACAAAGTGCTTTAACGGCAGGTGCAGCAGGATATAAAAAAATATCCTACCCCAAAAACAAGTATAACGGAGCGGCTGATTCAGTCTATTGGAAGCCGTGGACGCTCATAAACGTTCCGCTAACAAAATATATAGGACAGTGTGTTACCATTATTTTTTCAGATTGGGATTGTTCAGCCGGAGGGCATTTTGGGTATGCTTATGTAGATGCGGAATGTTCCCCGTTTGAAATTTTGGCATCTTCCCCAAATTTTTGCGGGCAGGATTCCATATCGCTCACTGCACCTCCGGGAGACTCTGCCTACTTGTGGTCGGGTCCTGCCATTGCCGGGAAAAATAATACCCAAACAATCTGGATAAAAGATTCGGGTACTTACCAGGCTATAGTTTATCCGGTTACTGGTGTGCATTGTGCCGATACACTCTATATCCATCCACGGATTTTAAATATTCTCCCTCCCAGGGCTAAGTTTAGGACTGACACAGGATGCTATGGCGAGCCCGTACAATTTGTAAATCTTTCCTCCGATACAGCTCACGCCGATTTTTATTGGGACTTTTATAATGTAGGATTGTATAATGATACTGCAATTGTTAATCCAACCTGGACCTATCCCGTGCCCGGAACTTATGTTACCAAGCTTTTTGAATTAGACAGTGGTTGTGGTGCCTATTTTTATGATACCATCCAAATAGACAGTGTAATTACGGGGGGCTTTATCCCCAGTGCCATTAAGGGTTGCACGCCGTTTACCGTGAACTTTACCAATACCACCCAGGCTGGTAAAATATATCACTGGAACTTTGGAGACCCCAAAAGCGCCCCTCTTGATACGACTTCTACAAAAGACGCTACCCATACTTACAATAACCCCGGCACCTATACCGTAAGCCTGATTGCATTAAATGGCGGAATATGCCATGATACATTAACACAGGTCATCCGGGTAGGGGCTTCGCCTCCACCTTTTATTACCGGGGCCGAATTAGTGTGCCCGGGCGGAAGAGACACCTTAACGGCTACTCCGGGCGAAAGCAGTTATCTTTGGCTACCCGGGGGACAAACTACTGACTCTATCATTGTAACTGTTCTTTCTGATGCCACCTACACCTGTACCCTGACCGATTCCTGTGGAAGTACCAATACAGTGTTTAATATATTTTTAGGTAAAAAGCCTGTTGGTACTATCACCGGGGTACCTTCCAATGACACGATTTGTTCCGGCCATTCGGCATTTTTTACGGCAAGTGGCGGAAATGCGTATAAATGGAGTACGGGAGCAACTAGTGATACCCTTACCGTAGGGCCTCCTGTAAGCCAATTGTATACGGTAGAAGTCCGAAACCAATTTACCAACTGCCGTGATACAGCGCAGGCATTCCTTACTGTCGTCCCCACTGTTCTTACCAGCCTGACCCTGTCAGGCGATTCGGTCTGTCCTTTTACGCCCGTCACGCTTTCTGTAAAATCGAGCAGCGGACACCCTCGCTATCTGTGGAGTACGAATTCCACCACCACCACTATTACGGTGAATCCTTATTCTGACAGTACATATACGGTGGTTGTTTCCGGTATATGTGCGGCAGATACCATTGTGCAAAAAGTAATTATAGCAAGCCCTTCTCTTAATATTGATGCAGATGATACAGTATGTCCCGGAAGCATTATACTGATTACCGCTACGGGTAGTTTCTCCTATAATTGGAGCACCGGTGCTACTTCGAGTACTATTACCGCCACCATCAACAGCGATACCACCTTTGCCGTAATGGGAACGGTGGGAAATTGCAGTGACTCGGCTAAAAAGAAGATAGTATTATTTGGTGGCTTAAAAAGGTTCCCGACCAAGGATACCGTTTGTGCCACCCGCGATACCCGCCTTAAAGTGGCAGTGAACGGAGGAACCCGCCCATACAAATATTCCTGGAATAATAACATTTCATACGATAGTGCAGCTATAACTGTACCCACTCCTCCCTATCAGTATGTTTGTACCATTACCGACGGATGCGGCTTCACTACCAGTGATACGATTAACATATATGCTAATCCTTCGCCTGCGGTGTCATTTTTTGCCATGCCCGATTCGGTAATACCCGGCGGAACTTTCGTAAATTTTGTAAACCAGAGCCTGGGTGCATCCGGATATTACTGGAACCTGGGAGATGGTACAATAAGTACCGATTCCATGCCATTCCATGAGTATAATGTAGCCGGAAACTATGTTATAACCCTTATAGGGACGAACGCTTTTGGCTGCCCAGACACTATAACAAGAGACCTCCTGGTAACAGAAGAAATATTTGTGCCGAATGTGTTTACGCCCAATGCAGATGGCGTGAATGATGTGTTCCAGGTGACAGCCGGCAGCATGAAATATTATAACATAAAAATATACAACCGCTGGGGCGATTTGATTTTTGAATCGGACTCGCCTAATATTAGCTGGACAGGAAGGAGTAATGCCGGAACGCTGGAATCGAACGGCACGTATTATTACGTTATCCAGGCTACTGATTACACCAACAAAAACTTTAACCTGGACGGCTATGTCCAATTGATAAGAGGCAAGTAATTTGCTACCTTGCAAAGGAGCTGTCCTCTATTTCCAAATCGGCTGAAAAGTCAGCCATAATTCCTTGGTCTGGAGTGGATTGTACGGATATTTTTTTTAGGTAGATTTTATTTAAATTAAGTAATAAATAGGCCCCTGACCACTTGACGGGAAATTGTTTTTTTGCCTGGGCGGTAATGGCATCTAATTGGGGCCGGAAAGAATACCAGGCATTTTGCTGTATTTTTTGTTCGATGGTCCGTTCGAATAATGCCGATGTTAAGGTTAGCAACAAACTGCCCGACGATTGCGATAACTTTACATGCCTGAAAAAAAGTGTATCATTCATTACTTCGGGAACATCGGTAACCGTAATATCTTCTGATATTCCCGGGCTGAAAATGGCAAGGTGTGCATTGCCTGCCAGGTGCATACGTATGGAAATGAGGTTGCCGGTTACAGTAAACATAGGGTTTTCAAGATATAAATCTTTAAACCGTTTGTCGCAGTTTGGCTGGGTGGCGCATACATAATATTTACCATATCCCGGCGCAAAAAGTATTTGGTATATTTGATTTTGAAGTTCCAGTATGGGAATAAAAACGGGTAAATCAATTTTTTGAACAGGCTTTAGAGGAGCACCGGGCGAAGCCTCGGCAGAGATACTTTTCTCCGCTTCTTTTGTGACATTCTTATGGCTTTTGCATCCATAGGATAATACGGATAGTATAGATAGAAGAATTAACCCTTTTTTCATTTTTACGTGGCAAATGCAAATTAAAGGTATTTTTCTTCACTATTCGTCTTTTATAGCCACTATAGCTATTCATAGAGACTAATTTACATATATTTAACAATAGAGTATCTACGAATACTATATCTTTGCGATACGTAATAAAACTTTAAATAAACTATGGAAACTCAAAATTTTAATTATCAAGATCCGGTAGAAATTCAGAATGTAAGTAGCGAAGTAATGTCCAAAACCTTTACTGCGAAAGTTTTTTCGTGGATGTTTGCAGGGCTTGGAATTACGGGCTTCGTATCTTATTTATTTGCTGCTACGCCGAGCCTGATTGGTTCGTTGATTACCCCTACAGGAATGAGTCCGCTGGGCTGGATTGTAATGTTTGCCCCGGTTGTATTAGTGCTTATTATGGGGGCAGCCCTTAACAAGCTTTCTTATCCTGCCATGATAGGCGTATTTGTCCTGTTCTCAGCCCTTATGGGTATGAGTTTGAGCTTTATTTTCCTGGCCTATACAGCAAGCTCCATATTTACCATATTTCTTATAGCAGCAGCCATGTTTGGAGCAATGGCCGTTATAGGATACACTACCCATACCGACCTTACCAAGTTCGGTTCGCTCATGTTTATGCTGTTAATAGGTATTATAATTGCACAGCTGGTTAATATGTTTATCCACAGTGCATCTTTCAACTATATGCTCAGCTTCCTTTGTGTAGCCGTATTTACTGGACTAACTGCTTACGATGTACAAAAAATTAAACGCATCGGGGCGCAATTAAATGCAGATGGGTCAACTACAGGCAAGCTTGCTATTTATGCTGCACTCAGCATTTACCTTGATTTTATCAACCTCTTTCTTGCCCTGTTAAGGATATTTGGTAACAGGCGCTAAGAGAAAATAGAATTATACCGGAAAAGGGTGCCTGATGGTGCCCTTTTTCATTTTACAAATCAAACGATTTGCCAACCAAATCGAGGTGGGTTGTTTGGGGAGGGCTCACCAGGCCTCCTGCCTGTAATTGGCTGGTGAATGCTTTGAATGCGGGCAGGGAAGGAATAATTTTAGCGGCTTCCTCATCTTTGCTTATGGCGAAATGTACAAAGCTGCAACCATCTTCTTTTACACAGGTGGAGTATAGTACTCCTACATTACCCATAGCACGCAGTTCTTCCATCACCTTTTGGATGTTGGCTTTATTCGTATTCACATATTCGGGCTTGGTGGTGTATTCCACTTTTATGGCTCTCATGGGTTTGATTTTTAAATGTTAAAGTTACCTACTTTTACCTTTTATGAGAGACGGCCTTAAAGTATATTTTACTCTTTTTGTTTGTTCCTTTTTCTTCTCGTCCTGCTACAATACTTATTATATAAGTGCAGGTAACTTGCATACTAAACTTACCCAGATAAAAGATACGGCGTATGCCTATCATCATAAATTTTATGATTTGCTGATACTCGAAAAGCGCTTCGACAATGGCATTACCCAGCTAACATGCACAAACAAAAAAGGAGATACCAGTACCATAAATGTATCGCCAAGAACAGAAGTGAAACTGGTTTTGAAAGACGGGGAAAAGAATAGCCTCTTCTTCCGCACTCTCTATTTGAAGGATAGCCTCCTCTTTGGGCAGCAGACTTTTTTTGTGTTCCCGGTACGGTTGAACTATAGGGATATAGATAAAATAACCATAAAGAATCCCCGTCATACTTATCCGGAGTTATAGATAGTTTGATAATCTGCCTGCCGCAGGCAGGTTCATAATTCCATATCACCTATCTTTGCAAACCTTTTTAAAAAATGGTAAAGACGGCTGAGCCTATAGTAAAAGCAGATGCTAAAAAAATAATAGTGATTAAGGGTGCGCGCATGCACAACCTTAAGAATATTGACCTGACTATACCGCGCAATAAAATGACGGTAATTACGGGAGTATCAGGCTCGGGCAAGTCTTCATTGGCTTTCGATACGCTTTATGCCGAAGGGCAAAGGCGCTATGTGGAATCCCTTTCGGCGTATGCCCGGCAGTTTTTGGGTAAAATAAACAAGCCCGATGTAGATTACATCAGCGGCATCTCTCCTGCTATTGCCATTGAGCAAAAAGTGGTTACACGCACTTCGCGCTCCACGGTAGGCACATCTTCGGAGGTATACGATTATTTGAAATTGCTGTATGCCCGCATAGGCATCACCTATTCTCCTGTTTCGGGCAAGCAGGTAAGGAGGGAAACTGTTACCGATGTGGTGAATTATATATTCTCGCTGAAGGAAGGGGCAAGGGTGATGATTTTAGCGCCCTTCCGGGTAAAGGAAGGAAGAAGCATGTACGAACAGTTAAACCTCCTGTTGCAGCAGGGTTTTTCAAGAGTTTATTTTGATAAAAATATTGTACAAGTATCTGATATATTAGAAGGGAAAAGTAAAATTATTTCGCCCGAGAAATCCTATATCCTTATTGACCGCGTTGAAGTGGGGCAGGAGGAAGAAGAGGAGTTGCGTATGCGGGTGGCCGATTCGGTGCAAACGGCTTTTTACGAAGGCAATAACATTTGTGAAGTGCTGGGAGCAGACGGCGACAAGGAAATTCATAAAAAGTTTTCTGACCGCTTTGAAGCCGACGGAATAAAGTTTGAAGAACCCTCGGTACATTTTTTCAGTTTCAATAATCCGGTGGGGGCTTGTAAGCGCTGCGACGGCTTTGGCAGCGTGATAGACATTGATGAAGATTTGGTGGTGCCCGATAAAAGCCTTTCCGTATACCAGGATGCCATTGCCTGCTGGAAAGGCGAGAAGATGAGCTGGTGGAAAGAGCAGGTGATTTTAAATGCACGCAAATGCAATTTCCCTGTACACAGGAGCTATGCCGAATTAAGCGAAAAGGAAAAAGCCATGCTCTGGGATGGTACGCCCTATTTTGACGGGCTCCACAAGTTCTTTCTGCATTTGGAGCAGGAAAGCTATAAGATACAATACCGTGTAATGCTTTCGCGCTATCGTGGCAAAACACTTTGTCCTGAATGCAGGGGCACGCGCCTGCGCAAAGATGCCAGCTATGTAAAGATAGGAGGGAAGTCTATATTCGATATAGTATGGATGCCCGTTACCGATTGCCTGGCATTTTTTAAGCAATTACCCGACAAGTTAGATGCAAACCAGCGCACCACGGCACGCCGTTTGTTGATAGAAATTACCAGCCGCCTACAATTTATGACCGATGTAGGCTTGGGTTACCTGGTGCTGAACCGCTCGTCCAACACGCTTTCGGGCGGGGAATCACAGCGCCTTAATATTGCCAATTCACTGGGCAGCGCATTAGTGGGCTCCTTATATATTTTAGATGAACCGAGCATTGGCCTCCATCACCGCGATACCAAGAGGCTCATCAGTGTATTGGAATCGTTGCGCAACATGGGCAATACGGTGGTGATTGTGGAACATGATGAGGAAATAATGCGCGCTGCGGATAACATAATAGATATTGGCCCCTTAGCCGGAGCAAACGGGGGGCAAGTGGTTTTCCAGGGCACTATTGATGAACTGGAAACTGAATCGGACAGCCTTACGGCACGATACCTCACCGGGAAAAACCGGATTGAACTACCCGCCAAACGCAGGCAGGCAAAGAATTTTATTGAAATACACAAGGCCCGCAGCAATAACCTGAAAGGCATCAATGTAAAAATCCCGACAGGTGCTTTTACCGTGGTGAGCGGGGTTTCAGGCTCGGGGAAATCATCGCTGATAAAGGGTATATTCTATCCTGCCATGAGAAGGCTGGCAGGTGAATTTGGCGGAGACAAAATTGGTGCATTTGAAAAACTAAGCGGTTACACTGACCTTATCCATTCGGTGGAAATGGTTGACCAGAGCCCTATCGGAAGGTCCTCGCGCTCTAACCCTGTTACGTACATCAAGGCATTTGACGATATACGAACCCTGTTTGCAGAACAAAAACTTTCTAAACTCCGGGGATATAAAGCATCCCACTTCTCTTTTAATGTAGCCGGCGGAAGGTGCGATGTATGCGAGGGCGAAGGGGTAATAACCATCGAGATGCAGTTTATGGCAGATGTGCATTTGGAATGCGACGCCTGCAATGGCAAGCGTTACAAAACCGATGTGCTGGAAGTGGAATACCGCGGAAAGAATATTTCCGACATATTGAACATGACCGTATCTGAAGCCATTGAGTTTTTTAGTGCCGGGGAAAAAGACAGCCTGCATAAAAGACTGGTGGAAAGCCTGAAACCCTTGCAGGATGTGGGCATGGGCTATGTTCATTTGGGACAGTCTTCGGGAACACTAAGCGGGGGAGAGGCGCAGCGTATTAAACTGGCATCCTTTTTACGCAAAGGTGCGGAGCAAAAACAAACGCTATTTATTTTTGACGAGCCCACTACGGGCCTTCATTTTCATGATATAGACAAACTCCTGAAAGCCTTTTCCCTACTGGTGGACAGGGGACATACCTTGGTGGTTATAGAACACCACCCCGATGTAATTAAATGCGCCGACTGGCTCATAGACCTTGGCCCCGAAGGAGGAAACAAAGGCGGCAACCTTGTTTTCCAGGGTGTGCCGGAAGATATTTTGAAATGCAAAGACTCCTACACGGCGGAGAGCTTGAAGGGGAAGCTGTGAGCCAAGAGTCCTATTGATTCATTTGCTATCTTTGTATAAAATTAGTGTTATGAAGGTGATTCTTGAAATAGAAAATAATAAGGCCCCTTTTATAATGGAATTGTTAAAGGGCTTAAAATATATTCATATATTAAGCGAAGTAAAAAATCCTGAAAAGGAAAAAGCCTTCCATGATTTGGATGAGGCGTTTAGTGATATAAAACTTCATGCTCAAGGCAAGAAGAAGTTGAAAACAGCTAAGGCACTGTTGAATGAGTTATGAGGTTATCGTTACACATCCTTTTATTGAACTTGTTTCAGCCTCACAAAATTATCCTCTATTATTATGAAAAGAATTTTACAAGCCTTTCTTTGCTTATATCATCTCTCAGTTCTAGGTTTTTTGGTGACCAATCTGATAAAATTAATAAATTCTGCGCATCTTGTACCTTTGATTTAGCATAATCAAATTTCTTTCTTGTAAAAAATTCATTTCGTGCACTAATGTTTAATTTCCATTCTAACGGGATTAAATTCCCAAGCTTATCAATATCATTATACCAGGTTTCTTCTGTCCAGCCATCATAATTATTCCATTTTTTGGGGAGAATATGCTCAATATGATACCCTTCCCTTAGTAATTTCTTAAAATCAGCTTTATTTTGTCTGTTACACAAATAAGAGGAGGTTAAGACTAATCCTTGTCGATATCTTCCAAATTGATTATGTTCAATTCTTTCCTTAAATTCAGTATAGTCATTTCCAATATTTTCTCTATATAATTCTTTATATTCTTCTTCATTTGCAATAGCACCACAGACTTTAAATACAGTATCTTTTACAACATTAACTGAGTTGTTGATATCTTAGTTCATCATTATATTTGGTTCATGTTACGTTTCTTCAAAGATTTCATCAGCCTCTTTTACCCTGAAGTATGCCTCGGTTGTGGGGAGGGGCTTGCTGAAGCAGAGGAGTTTATTTGTACCACCTGTTTGTATAAGCTGCCTAAAACCAATTACCACTTGCAGGCAGAGAACCCCATGTACAAAGTTTTTTACGGGCGCGCTGAAATAATTGCTGCTGCTGCTTATTGCTATTATTCCAAAGGTTCGATGGTGCAGGATTTGGTGCACGAAATAAAATACAATGGCAAAAAGGAATTGGGTGTGGCTATTGGTAAGTGGTATGGAGCAGAGTTGAAACAATCGGCAGGTTTTGATAAGACAGATGTAATTATTCCTGTTCCGCTTCACCCTAAAAAATTAAAGAAAAGAGGTTATAACCAGAGTGCTTGTTTTGCCGAAGGGCTGTCTGACATGCTTCAGGTTCCTTTACTTGCCAACGGGATTAAAAGAATAAAAGATACCGAAACCCAAACTAATAAGTCACGATTTGAAAGGTGGAATAATGTTAAGGATGTTTTCGAGGTTGATAATAAAGAGGAACTTGCAAACAAGCACGTTCTTTTAGTGGATGATATTGTTACCACAGGAGCTACTATGGAAGCCTGTATCCATGCCCTTCACAGTGTTCCGGTAGGGAGTGTGTCTGTCGCGTCTATAGGCTATGTTACAGATGAGCTATGAGCCTTAATGCGGCTAAATCCGGTTCTATTTCCCTGCTGCTATTGGGAATAATTTGTATTATTGTCAAAGAAAATGTAGAATTGTAAAATATTCAAAATTTACAAGTATGAGTGCAAGGATTACCTCATTTGAGCAATACCAAGCCGATTATAAACGCAGCGTAGAAAACCCGGAAGATTTTTGGGCGGATATTGCCGAAAATTTTACCTGGAAAAGGACGTGGGATAAAGTACTCGACTGGAACTTTACAGAACCCAATATAAAATGGTTTTTGGGAGGCAAACTAAATATATCGGAAAACTGCCTCGACCGGCACTTACAGGACAAAGGCAACCAAACTGCCGTTATTTGGGAGCCCAATAATCCCGATGAAAAAGGAAGAACACTTACCTATAATGAATTGTATGAGGAGGTTTGTAAATTTTCGAATGTATTAAAAAAGCAGGGAGTAAAAAAAGGAGACCGTGTATGCATCTATATGCCTATGGTTCCGGAAGCTGCTGTGGCCATGCTTGCCTGTGCACGTATCGGGGCCGTACATTCGGTAGTATTTGCGGGGTTTTCTGTTCAATCTATTTCCGACCGCATTAATGACAGCAGTTGCGAAGTAGTGGTCACCAGCGATGGCCTTTTCCGCGGGACTAAAACAGTAGAGTTAAAAAAGATAGTAGACGAGGCTTTGGTTACGTGCCCTTGTGTGCGCAAGGTTATTGTGCTGCAACGCACAGGTACATCCATAGAAATGAAGCAGGGCAGGGATGTTTACTGGAGCGATGATATGCAGGCTGTTTCCGGCGATTGTGCAGCCGAAGAAATGGATTCGGAGGATATGCTCTATATACTTTATACTTCCGGCTCTACAGGTAAACCCAAAGGGGTGGTGCATACCACAGCCGGGTATATGGTGTATACCTGGTATTCGTTCCTGAATGTATTTCAGTATAATGAAGGAGACGTATATTGGTGCACTGCCGATATCGGCTGGGTTACAGGACACAGCTATACCGTATATGCTCCCCTGCTGGCAGGCGCCACTATCCTGATGTTTGAGGGGATTCCGGTTCATCCTGATGCGGGGCGTTTCTGGCAGGTAATAGATAAGCACAAAGTGAATATTTTTTATACAGCGCCTACGGCTATCCGTTCCTTGATGGCTGCAGGACTGGATTACGTAAAGCCCTATAAGCTCGATTCGCTGCGCGTGTTAGGCACCGTTGGCGAGCCTATTAACGAAGAGGCCTGGGTTTGGTATAATGAATACATTGGCAAGAAAAAATGCCCTATTGTAGATACCTGGTGGCAAACGGAAACAGGTGGAATCCTTATTTCTCCTTTGGCGGGAATAACCGAAACCAAGCCCAGCTATGCAACCCTTCCGCTGCCGGGAGTGCAACCTGCCATTATGGATAGCAGCGGCAAAGAGATGCCGGGAAATGATGTGGAAGGAAATCTTTGCATCAAATTTCCATGGCCCTCCATTATCCGCACTACGTATGGGGACCATGAACGTTGCCGGCAGACCTATTTTGATTCCTACCCGGGTAAATACTTTACAGGTGACGGCTGCCGCCGCGATGCGGACGGGTATTACCGCATTATTGGCAGGGTAGACGATGTGCTGAAAGTATCGGGACACAGGCTGGGAACGGCAGATATTGAGGATGCCATTAACCATACCGAAGGAGTGGTGGAGTCAGCGGTGGTTGGGTATCCGCATCCCATAAAGGGAGAGGCTATTTATGCTTTTGTAATATACAGCGATACGGAGCACGATTTTAGTAAGCTGAAGCAGGACATTATTCATAATGTAAATAATTTGATTGGGCCCATTGCCAAGCCCGATAAGATACAGTTTGTAAAGGGGTTGCCCAAAACCCGCTCGGGTAAAATAATGCGGAGGATACTTCGTAAAATTGCCGAAGGCGATGCAGGCAATTTAGGTGATACAACCACCCTTATTGACCCTACCGTAGTAGAAGATATTAGGCAGGGAGCTGAAGTTAACCAGGAATAGAAATGACAGTTCAATATAATTTACTCCGTGTCTAAAAACATATACTTTGCTTCTGATTTTCACTTAGGAGTTCCTGACAGGGAACGCAGCCTGGAGAGGGAAAAACGCATTGTGCAGTGGATGGAGGAGATTAAAAAAGATGCTGCGGAACTTTACCTGATGGGCGACTTATTCGATTTTTGGTTTGAATATAAAACCGCTATCCCTAAAGGATTTTCAAGGCTTTTGGGCAAAATAGCCGAGTTTACGGATTCGGGCATACCCGTTTCGGTATTCACCGGCAATCACGACATGTGGATGTTTGATTACCTGCAACGTGAACTGGGAGTAACCATTTACCGCGAACCTATTGTAAAGGAATATAACGGGAAAAGATTTTTCCTAGGGCATGGCGATGGGCTTGGCCCGGGCGACCACGGCTACAAGTTTATAAAACGATTTTTTGCCAGCAAGTTTTGCCAGTGGCTATTTGCAAGGATACACCCTAACCTGGGAATCGGCATTGCCAATTATTGGTCGCAGAAAAGCCGCCTATCGCAGGGACAGGACAGCTTTAAGGGAGAAGAAAATGAATATCTTATTTCATTTATAAAAGAAAAATTGAAAACCGAGCATTTCGATTATTTTATATTCGGGCACAGGCACCTGCCACTCGAAATAAAAATTGAAAACTCTTTGTACATCAACCTGGGCGAGTGGGTGAATTTTTCTCCTTATGCTGTTTTTGACGGTGAAAAGCTGGAGTTGAAGGAATACAAAAAAGATAAAGACGGTTTCTTATAAGTAATCGAATAGCTTGTGCCAAAGAACAAATAACACAAGCCCGGCTTTAGATTTTATTCCGAATTTTTCGAAAATAGCTTCCCTGTATCCATCCACCGTGCGGTGCTGGACGTTCATAATGTCGGCTATCTGGTCGTAGGTATATTCTTTTTTGTCGCAAACCAGTTTTAAAAAGTCACGCTCATTGTCTGTCAGCTGGTCCAGTATTTGCTCCTGCTCGCTTTTTTTGTCCGCTTCCAAATTTGTGCGGAGAGAATAGGTAAGAAATTCATTGTGGTAATACCCGGTTTGGAATATTTCATTCAGCGCACTTTTTAATTCGGCTGCTTCACAATTCTTCATCAAATATCCCCTTACACCTAAGCGGAATAACTTAATTATTACGTCCTCATCGTCGCTTACGGTAAGCACCAGCACGGGGATTTTGATTCCCCTTTCGTTGAGTGCCTCCATTACTTCCACACCACCCATGCCCGGCATATTTATATCGAGAATAACCAGGTCAATATCCGGTGTATCGGAAATGGAAGCCAGGAATTCGCCCCCGCTGCCAAATTGTTCGGAGACACGGTATTGCCCGAGTTTTTCTACCAATTCCTTTAATCCGTTACGGATAAGAATGTGGTCGTCTATGAGAATTATATTTTTTTTGGTGAACATATCCGGCAACAAATATAGTTATGGCAATAATTCAATAGTGGATAATTTTTTCAATGTGATAGTGCAACCTTTCCCCGGGGATGAGTCAATAGAACAATCCATTCCTGCCCATTTGGCCCGTTTGGCAATATTACGCAGCCCTGAAGCTTTGGGCGATTGCAGGATGTTTTCCACATCGAAGCCCCTGCCGTCGTCTTGCATTTTTATTTCAAAGTTTCCATTATTGGCATAGGCTGATACATATACATTTTTTGCCTGTGAATGGCGCAGGGAATTTTGCATAGATTCCTGGAATATGCGGAATAACATAAGCTCCTGGTTTTTATCCAGGTGAGGATTTACCGAAGGGGCCTGCCAGTGTAGCTGAAACCGTTGTAACGATTTAATCCTGTTAACTTCTATTCCTATAGCGGCCATCAAGCCCTGGCGACCGATGTAATCATTGTTTAAGGTGCGGCTAAGCATACGCAATTGCTGAATAGCCTCTGCCAGGCATGCCTCCATAGGTTTAAATCCTTCTATCAGTTCAGGATGTCGTAGCTTTTGGTTTTCGGCGTGAATATGTGTTGCTGTAAGCAATTGCCCAATATTATCGTGTAATTCCTGTGCAAACTGGCTCATCATTTGTTCGCTCACTTCTGTTTCCACCAGGCGGAGTTCTTTTTCATAGTTCAGTTTGTTTTGTGCCAAATCCATTTGCTGCTTCAGGCGCTGCTTGCCCGATTGGAAAAAAAGTATCACAATGCCGGCAATCAGCAATAATATCATCAGGGTTATACTGATAACGGACAACATAATTTCAGTACTGCTCATTGGGTAGAAATGGTTTTTGCAATAGCATTACGGCGTATAAGCCAAAAGCCTACGGCCAATAAAATGTAACGGAGATTTGCAAGACCAACCGTAACCAGATTATATAAATAATAATTGAGGGTGTGATGATTTGTATTTAAATAATGCATAAGGCTTAAATAAGGTGCTGCTCCTCCAAAATAAGCCACTATGCCGAGGGCTATCCATATATCGGGAGAACGTTTCCAGGAAATAAATTCTTTATTGAATTCGAAATTCAGTACAAATAAATAAAGAGCGACAAGCAAAATGCTTTCAGTAATATATCCGTGATTAGCAAATATGCCGGGCCCTCTTACGATTATATCGGAGAGAAACACTGCCATAAAAACAAAATATCCTACTATAATTAAAGATTTCCTTTTATCCAATTTAAAATACTGGTATGCCGCCCGCATTAAAAAGCCGGTTTCTATGGGCATGTAAAGATTAAAAACCCATTGATTGCTTTTTTGATTAGGGAATAGTAAAACTACGTAAGTTAAAATGTAAATAATAATAAAGACAACTATCAGATAAAAGAAAAGCTTGTAATACAATTTTATATACGGAAGTGCATACAAACCTGCAATAAAGGCTATCAGAAGCCCTGCAAGGTCATTTACAATTATCCACATAATGTGCCATATTTTTCAAATGATAAATATAGCACATTTATTTTTATGTTTTTCCTGGTTTTACCCTCAAGGGCATGCACCACCTGCATACGGAGATACAATAGAGAACGTGAGTGCCATAGGAGGATCGGGTGGTACCATGTGTTCCAAATCGGCACACTGGTTAGTTAACAGAAGAGGGTGAACTATTGCAGCCTTTCTCTTGGCACTTTCTGCAGAGTAGTTTTGGATGGACAAACCCGGGGGGGCAATAAATAAATCATGCTTATAAAAAGTTCCGGAGGACATATTTTCATTGATGAAATTATAAAGTCCTAAACTATTGCATGCATTATCACTCATAGATTCATATAGTTCCTGGAAAGGGAAAACGACATATAGGGCATCCCCGGAAGTGCTGCCAAAGGAAAAACCACTTGCAGGGCTGCCGGGGGCATGCATGAACATAATATTCGACATGTAATTTTCCATATCTACAGCATACTGGTCGGTAGTATCTTTCGCTAATGTATTGTTGCCAGTGATTTCATAAAAAGGCATGGTAGAGTCAGCATGTGCAAATGCGTAGGTATATGTTCCCGCTGTGGTTGGCGCAGTGGGAGTTTGCAGGTAAACGGGGCGGAAATAATAATCCATGTTATAACCGCTGGGTGTTATGCGAACGCCATAAGCAATTTCAAGGGCGGTTATATAACCTGCCGAATGGCCGGAGTTATAATGCTTTAACAGGCTGTCTGCAAAGTAATACAGGGTATCTATTTTCCCCAGGCTTATAGTTGCACCCTGCGCAGGAATAGCTGCATACGCTCCCGAACCGGGGGTTGGGAGACTAGGCTCATTGGTGGTAACACTAAAGTTTACTATATAATGCATTGAGTCAAGTAAATCTTCACCGCATAAAGTGTAAGAGGTTGGAGGAGCAGGCAGAATCATTTGCATATGATGGTCTTTGAGCTTACGTTCCGACGAACTGTTGCCGGTGCAGCTTGCAATTGTACAAGCGATGCAAGTAAGCATTAGGCTTGTTAACAGAATAGTTTTTTTCATAGAGGTATTTTGTAGGTTGGCACAAAAGTATAAAATCCCTGATAGGTCAGATTACGGGAAAACTCCCGTTTTTGATTGCATAAAGTCCCGTTACGATTTGCATAAAATCCTCTTGTGAAATGATTTATTTACGTAGAACTTTACGGCCAACGTTTTTAGAACCATAGCTTGATATAGAAATTCTATTTTATACCCAACCATGCACCGGTTGTATTCATCATATAAGCAGCCCTTGGAAATTACACATGCAGCCAACCAAGAACATGTATAGCTAACATTCTATACTGCGTGTTTCCCATCCCGCTACGGCGGGGTGGGTTTCTTAGGGTATCTTCAACGGGGTTTTAAGAAAGAGCCTGTCTCTCCACTCAATCATCATTCAAATTCCTTATTCGATATTCGTACTTCAAAGGCACGCCTTTGTCTTTTTTCACTACTTTTGCAAGACTCGTAAATCCAGTATCCAATTATTCAACATTATTAGCTCAAAATGAAATTCTTAGTCTGCATAAGCCATGTCCCCGATACGACCACCAAAATAACTTTTACCCCTGATGGTAAGGCTTTTAACACTGCCGGGGTACAGTTTATTATAAATCCCTACGATGAGATGGCACTTACCCGTGCACTCGAATTAAAAGAATCGCTGGGCGGTACGGTTACTATTATTAATGTGGGCCCTGCAGCTACGGAACCCACCTTGCGCAAAGCTCTTGCTATTGGAGCCGATGATGCCATACGGATAAATGCAGAACCGACAGATGCTCTTTTTGTAGCTGCTGAAATTGCAGCCCTTGCAAAAAACGAAAAGTATGATATTATTTTTGGCGGAAGAGAATCAATAGATTATAATGGGTGCCAGGTGATGGCCATGGTAGCTGAGTTTTTAGAATTGCCCTCCGTAGCCATAGCTACCAAGTTAGAGGTAAGCGGTACAACTGCCACACTGGAAAGAGAAATAGATGGGGGGAAGGAAATAGTAAGTGTTAATCTGCCCCTTGTAGTAAGCGCCCAAAAAGATTTTGCCGAGCCACGCATACCCAATATGAGGGGTATTATGAGCGCGCGTACAAAGCCCCTTAAAGTAGTGGAGCCGTCGTCTGCTTTAAAGCCTACCGTTTCTGTAGCTTTCCAGAATCCTCCGCCAAAGTCTGAATGTAAAATGGTGCCGGCAGAACATCCCGAAGAACTCATTGAATTACTCCACACCGAAGCTAAAATTATATAATAATAAGCTGACAGCTAGTAGCTAAAACAAATAAAGAAAATGCCAATATTAGTATACGCCGAAACATGGGATGGGAAATTTAAAAAGCCATCATTCGAGGCAATGACCTATAGCTTTGAATTAGCTAAAACTTTAAGTGATACAGTTACCGCAGTTGTTATTGGCTCCGCCACCGAAGAGGAGTTAAAACGAGCCGGAGAATATGGGTGCTCAAAAATTCTTCATGTTGCCGATGCCCGCTATTCTTCGTTTTGCCCCAGCGCCTATACTGCCGTATTGGCAGATTGCGCAAAGGCCGAAAATGCCAAAGTGATTGTTTTTTCACAAACCTATTCAGGTAAATCGGTAGCTCCCCGGCTGGCTGCGAAATTGCAGGCAGGGCTTGTTTCAGCGGCTATAGCGCTACCCTCATCTACAGAACCATTTATCGTGCGCAAGAAATGTTTTTCGGGCAAAGGTTTTACAGACGTGCAGGTTTCAACGGATGTAAGGATTATTGCTGTATCACCCAATGCCCATCACATTGCTGCTAATGTGGTAAGTTCAACCATTCAAGCTATTAATCCTTCTATCGCCGATAATTTATTCAATGTAAAAGTGAATGAAATAAAGAAAACATCCGGCAAAATTGCACTTACAGAAGCCGACCTGGTAGTTTCGGGGGGACGGGGGATGAAGGGTCCTGAAAACTGGGGCCTTATTGAGGACCTTGCCGATGCCCTTTGTGCAGCTACGGCCTGTTCCAAGCCTGTAGCCGATATGGGCTGGAGGCCACACCATGAGCATGTGGGCCAAACCGGAATCACCATATCACCTAATTTATATATAGCCGTGGGAATATCCGGGGCTATCCAACATCTGGCGGGGATAAGCTCATCGAAAGTGATAGTGGCAATTAATAGTGATAAAGAAGCCCCATTTTTTAAAATAGCCGATTATGGTATTGTGGGCGATGCTTTCCAGATTTTGCCCAAGCTTACTGAAGCGGTGAAAAAGCTGAAAGCGTCCCACTAATCCGTAAAATATTCTAATTTTGCCATGCGCTAACCCTTTAAGCCCGACGATTTGGAAATGAAAAAGATATCTTTGGATATTGTAGGATTATCTTACAGCCAAACCCAGTCGGGAGCCTATGCTTTATTACTGAATGAATCGAAAGGCAAGCGGAGGCTTCCTATTATTATCGGAGGCTTTGAGGCCCAGGCTATTGCCATTGAAATGGAGAACATGAAGCCCAGCCGCCCGCTAACCCATGACCTCTTCAAGAATTTTGCCGAAACCTTTGAGATACAATTAAAAGAAGTAATAATTTATAACCTGGTGGAAGGTATTTTTTATGCCAAGCTGATTTGCGCACGCGATAATAATGAAGTGGAAATAGATGCCCGCACTTCCGACGCTATTGCCCTTGCGGTAAGGTTCAATTGCCCTGTTTATACGTATGAATTTATACTGGCTTCGGCAGGTATTATAATGGATGAAGACGTAAAAGGAACTTCTGCTAAAGAAACCAAGGTGGAAAAGGTTACTGAAAAGCAGGAAGACGATTTTCGTAAAAAGACACCGGAGGAATTAAAAGATTTGCTTCAAAAAGCACTCGACCGGGAAGATTATGAAAGGGCATCAAGAATAAGGGATGAACTGAATGCCCGCAAAAAATCCTGATAACTGATAAACAATTTATTGGTTCTATTTCCGTTTCAGGAGAACATGAATAATACACAAGCGCCCCAATCATTTAAAATTTTCCGTTCGTTCTCCCGCTTTTCTTTGTGGGGAGTCCTTTTAATTTGCTCGTTGTGTTTCTTACGGTGCAAAAAAGAAATGGCTGCCACTACGAGTTCTTCGGCTAAGCTCACATTTTCAACCAATCTTGTTTTTTTTGATACGGTTTTTGTTACCCAGGGTTCTTCGGTAAGGATTTTTACCGTTCACAATAATAATAGTGAAGCAGTGGTGGTTTCATCTATTAGGGTGGCAGGTACTTCTGCTTCCTTCTTCAATATAAACGTTGATGGTACACCCGGCCCCGTGGTCAATAATGTTAAAATTCCGGCTAAGGACAGCATCTACATTTTTGCCACTGTGACGGTTAATCCCAATAACCAAAACAACCCCCTTGTAATCCAGGATTCATTGGTGTTTACTACCAACGGAAATATACAAAGTGTGAAACTTCAGGCATTTGGATTGAATGCTTATTTTTTTGTTCCCAATAAGTTTCCCAAGTATGGCCCCGCCTACCACCTGCTTTCATCTTCGGGAGACAGTAACGTATGGACAACTAACAGTGCCGGCAAACCATACGTAGTATTCGGCTACCTTTTGGTGCCCCCGGGAATGACGCTTAATATCCAATCGGGAGTCAATGTGTATTTACACGATAGTGCCGTTATTTTGGTAGATAGCGGAGCCACCCTGCAAGTTGCCGGAACATCTGCCAAGCCTGTTAATTTCCAGGGCGACAGGTTGGAGCCTGCATATAAAACTATACCAGGGCAATGGAATGGAATATTATTGGGACCCGGCAGCATAAATAATACCATCAGTTGGGCGGTATTGCAAAACGGGATAACAGGGATACAGGCCGATACAGTATATAATAATAATCCTACCTTAAAAATAGACCATACTATTGTAAAGAGCATGAGCTATTACGGCCTTTTGGGAGAAGGTGCCACTATTGTAGCTGATGATTGTGTGTTTGCTGACTGCCAGTATTCTTCTGTGGCTCTTTATATAGGAGGGAACTACCAGTTTTACCAATGTACCTTTGCCGATTATTGGGGCGTAGATAACTCGTATGGGCAAAGGAGTACGCCACTCTTATATTTAAATAACTATTACAAGTCTGCTACGAACCAAACTATAGAGCGCGCAATAAAAGCATCCTTTGGCAACTGTATTATTTATGGGGCATTGAATGAGGAAATAAAGTTCGATTCGCTATATACTACAGGAGACCCGATGAATTATTATTTTGAAAACTGCCTGATTAAAACCCAGAGCTCTTTCCCTGCCAACCATTGCAATGATTCGATTTATAAAAATCAGGACCCGCTGTTTACCAACCCTTCTATTGACGATTACAATGTTGCCAATCCCGGACCTGCTATAGGTAGAGGTAATGCTACTATTTCAACTACCTATACTATTGACCTTGACGGTACACAAAGACCACAGCAACAAGCAACATTAGGTGCCTATGAGAGGTAATATTTATACTGTTTTGCTTCAATAATCATTTTTAAATCAGATATTTTTGTAATATTGCATATCCAATACACACCGGCATGAAAAAAATATTTACGGCTATATTTTTCATTGTTTATTTTTCTTTTTCCATTTTTTCTCAAAGTACCACTATCACTACCGTTGCAGGTTACTATTATGCAGGGGTAGGCTATTTTGGCGATGGGGGCCCGGCTTACTCTGCTGAAACCGGGAATACCTATGATGTGTGTTTTGATAAATCGGGCAACTATTATGTTGCCGATGCCGGAAATGATGTTATTCGCAAGGTAAATACATATGGTACCATAAGCACTTATGCCGGTGACCATTATGCGGGAGTGGGTTATACCGGAGACGGAGGCCCTGCCACGGCAGCAGAATTATTTGATCCTGCCGGAGTTACCTGCGATCCTTCCCAAAACTTATATATTTCAGATAAAGGAAATAATGTTATCCGTAAGGTTGACAAGTCGAAACAGGATATAAGTACATATGCCGGAAATTATATATATGGACAAGGGTATAGTGGCGATGGAGGCCCTGCCACATCGGCCGAATTATCCAATCCCATGGGTGTTGCCTGGGATGCTTCGGGAAACCTTTATATAGCTGACCAGGGAAATAATGTAGTACGCAAGGTTACCAACGGAGGTGTTATAAGTACTATTGCAGGAAATCATAGCAGTGGGTATGGTGGCGACGGAGGTCCTGCTATGGTTGCCGAATTATCGGCCCCTACAAGGATTTGCTTAGATGCGTTGGGAAACTTATATATTGCCGATGCCGGTAATCACGTTGTCAGGAAAGTTGTTCTTTCATCGGGAATTATCACCACCGTTGCCGGAAATTTTTTAGCCGGCCCGGGATATAGTGGCGACGGAGGCCCTGCCACTATTGCTGAATTTGGTACCCCGTCAGGGCTGGTTTGCGATACTGCAAATAATCTATATATCTCCGACCAGGCAGATAATGTAGTGAGAAGGCTGTTCCGTAAAACAGGTGTTATACGAACCATTGTCGGAACCGGGTACGGTATGCCTAATTCCGGAGGTTTTAGCGGCGACGGAGGCCTCGCTACGGCGGCAGAATTATATAATCCTATGGGGCTGGCTTTTGATATTTTTAGCGACCTCTTTATTGCGGATTATAGTAATCACGTTATCAGGAGGCTGGGTGTTGTGCCTACGTATGTAGAATCTATGCAGGACGTATACCAAAAAGTGAGAATTTATCCTAATCCGAATAATGGGAATTTTAAAATGGAAATACTCAACCAGGAAGCAGGGACTATAAATATAGAAATATATAACCTTATGGGACAAAAGGTATATTCATCTTCTTCCCAATACCTGATACCCAATTCTGAGTTCCAGGTTAACCTGGGCAACAAGCCGAATGGAGTTTACATTTACCGCGTTGTTGACGGCAATGGTAACTTAGTTGGCGAAGGCAAACTGGAAATTACAAAGTAATTTTAGAAGGCAAATGAAATTAAGAAACAGGAGGCTGTTCCTGTTTCTTTTCTTTGTACATAATAGCAACACCAATGGTGACATACCCTATTAACAAAATAAGGGGTGCCGTAACCATACGCTGGGTTGAGAAAAGTTCATAGCTAAACTGGTTAGGGTCCTTGCTGCCGCCACCTGCCAGCAATATATAGCCAAGAATAATAAGTACAATGCCCCCCATGAGTATCCTGTAGTTTTTCTTCCCGAATGCAAAATGCATACGGGATTTCTGTTCAACAGGTTTCAGGGTTTTTTTAGCAGGTTGCTTTTTTACTTCAGTAGCCATACGATAATGTATATATTAAAAAAACTTTTTAGCAGGTAGCCATCGGCATATAGCGTTCGCAAACTGAATCGAGAACAGCATTTTGGGCTTTCAGGCTTTCTTCAGCACTATTCAGAGCCTCTTTTTGCTGGGCATCGGTAAATACCGACATCATGCCTTGCCATACTTTTACGTGTTCCACATCAGCCGTTTCGTGCTCGGTAAAATATTCGAGTGTAGAGAAATCAGAAATACCATAAAACTTTTTTAACCCGTCTATTTTTGAAACACTGATTTTAGGGATATCAGCTTCGTAAGCATACATGGCAGCGCTGCCTTCCACCGGGTCGCTCATAAGAGCCAACATGCGGTTAACTGCATTCACAGTACTATCGGACGGAACATGCTCGCTCAGTTCTTTTTTAGATATGCCCATACCTTCCGCAAAATTTTCCCATAAACCAATATGTGTTTTTTCTTCTTCCATGTTCAACTTTACTTCCAGCGAAGGGCATGAGTGGTATATTTTTTCAACCATTTGGGGAACCGCTTTCACCAGGTGGAAATATTCTTTTACATATCCGCATAATGCATCTTTCGACAAAGTTCCTGCTGACCATTGTTGGTAAAATGGATGTTTAAGCAAACTATAATGCTCCAGCTTCCTGTTTAATTCTTCTTGAAAAGTATTCATGGGTTTGTTGTTTTTCGAGTTTGATTGGCAAAAATATGAAAAATCCTATATAGTACAGGTGCTTACATTTTTTTTATGATTTGGGCGCGCCCCTTCGGGTCGGGCTATCCGTTGCAAGTCCTCGCCCCGCCTTAGGCGGGACTGTGGGCTTTCCACTTCTATCCCTCGCGCAAATACCTATTTCGCAATCACTATTTTCCCCTCCCCTACAAGACTGCCTTCTTGAGTAAGCACCCTATAAAAATAAACCCCATTCGGTTGATTGCTTAAATTCATTTCAGTAACGGTGGAATTTATGGTGCCAGTATATACCTTTTGTCCCATCACATTATAAATTTCTACTATACGTGTACCCGTTATCTCATTGTCATCAATTTGTAATATAAACATACCACCGCTTGGATTGGGATAAATTTCAATTTCCGTAGGATCCGAGTAATCGGGTATACCTGTACATAATTTAACATCTATAACCCTCTTTGCTGAATCGTAATGACATGCGCCTCTAGTAACGGTAACATAATAAGTATACTTACCTGGTGTACTGTATGTTTCATGTATACTGTCATTAGTGGAGCCTGTACTCCATAAGTAAGAATAGCCTCCTGCAACATAAATTGTAGTACTTTGCCCCAGGCAAATAGAAGTATCTCCCCTGAAATGTACTTCAGGAAATGTATCGACAATAATCAAGAAGTTAGTATCTACAAAGCAGGCGCCATTTTCTGCCAAAACAGAAAGAATCATACTGGTAGGTGGGTAGAAGCTTATAGGAGAGAAAGGAGCGATATTCCAGTGAAAATGGATACCTCCACCGTGCTCAGTACATGTTACTACATCTCCTTTACAAATTGTGTCGCTGTGATTGGACGTTAAAAGGGTTATAAAAGGCATGCTGTCTAGGCAAATGTAATTGGTCTTTGTAAGGCTGTCTGAACCATAGGTATTTGTTACGACTAATTTAACCTGAAAGCAACCTGTTCTCTGGTAAGTAATATTAGTGGGATTTTTAGAGGTAGAAGTGGCTGGAGTAGCACCTGTGAAATACCATTTCCAGCTTGTAGGGCTATTAGTTGATAAGTCCGTAAAGTTTATGGTTAGCGAATACCCGCATATATCCGTATCTGAAGCGGAAAATTTGCTCAACAGGTACCTGTTGAGCAACTAATAGCCCCGGAATTACAAGGAATAAAGCAAAAGATAATTTACCAATTATCTTCATTTCGTTACTAATATTCTTTAATAACCTTTTTAGTGAAAGACTTGTTTCCCTCATTCACCCTTAACAAATATAAACCGTTCGATAGCAAAGATAAGTCAATTTGCTGACTTATCCTAGATATGTCACGGTACGTCAAAAATCATGTCACGGTGCAAAGCTATATTAAGTACCTGGTTTTGTGAACCTCCAATCTTTATGTCACGTTGTCCATTTCGTAAAAAACCGTGACATAACGGTTTCTGAAAATGAACGAAAAGATGATAAAAATTAAAGGGATAATATACTTAAATGTTCCACAAATTTCTTTACAGCAATCGCACGGTGGCTCAGCTTATTTTTTTCTCCGGTGCTCATCTCTGCCAGCGTAATAGAATAACCTGCGGGCATAAATACCGGGTCGTAGCCGAATCCATTGCTGCCTTTCTTATCAAGAGTAATGTTGCCTTCCAGTATGCCTTCAAATAAAGTTGGTTCGCCTATCCCTACAAAGGCAATTACTGTTTTAAACAAGGCAAAGCGGTTTGCCTGGCCCTTTAATTCCAATAAAAGCTTGGTAATATTATCATCGGCGGTCTTCCCTTCCCCCGCATAGCGTGCAGAATAAACCCCTGGCCTTCCATCCAGTGCTTCTACTTCCAGCCCTGTATCATCGGCAAAGCAGGGAACCTGGAACCGGTCATAAATAAAGTTTGCTTTTTGCAAGGCATTTCCAACCAATGTGGGGGATGTTTCAGGGATGTCTTCGTGAAAATATAAATCAGGCAGAGATAACAACCCGACTGCCGGGGGCAGCAGAGCTTTTATTTCAAGTAACTTATGCTTGTTTTGTGAAGCAAATACTAAGCGCATCAGGTGCAGGAAAGCTTATGAGAAATCTTCCTGTTCAAGGCTTTCGTCTTCTTCGTCCGCCATCTCATCTTCTTCTTCCGCCGGTTCTTCTATTGCCTCTTCATCAGGAATCTCCATAGCCACCTCTTTCACCAAGCTCCGGGGAATATTTTCTTCTTCGTCTTCCACATTGAATTCGTGTACAGCCTCGGGATGCACATACGCATCTTCCGAGTCATCCAATAAAACGATTGGTTCATCTTCCTCTTCTACCGGCGGCAGTTCTTCTACAGAAGTAACTTTATACTGTTGGGGAGCGACCCCTACACTTTTATTTATTCGCGGATAAGTAACGGAAGCCTCGGGAATAATTTTCATCAGTTCAACCAGTAAAATCCAGTTGCCTCCTTCGGGATCAAATTCATAGATAAATTTCTGGTGGGGGTCCTCTACATAAGCTGCAATTTTAGTTTCGTGCATCCAGGCTCCTTTCAGCCCGTTGCTATGATTTCTTCGCAGCAGGATTATTTCTTTACCCCGGCGCCAGGTATCGGTGCTTACATAAAAAGAGGTGGGATGAACGCTATCAAAAGAAATAGCCGTTTGAATTATTTTATGAAAATCCTCAAAGGTCTGGGTAGACTTAATATCAATCTCCCGAACAATAGTATCATCGTCCTCAAAATAAACTTTAAACCTGTAAACCGCCATATTCTGCTTTTGTATTTCCTGCAAAACTATGAAAAATAATTTGCAAGTTCCGGCGGGTAAAAATTAAATACTTTTTCTATGCAATGTTTTTGCTTTTATATCCGAATAAATTACTAAATTGATACTTTTATTATGACCGTTCAGGAATATATCTCCACACTTGCACCCGAAAGAGCCGCACTAATCAGTTCCCTGCACAACACTATAATTGACACCAATAAGAAGGTGAAGGCGGAAATAGGCAGAATGATGGGTGCTGAAATGATTCAGTATAAAATTGGCAATTATTTTGTATATGGATTGGCAAGCGTTAAAAATTACATGAGCCTGCACGCCATGCCTCTGTATGGGCATAAACCCATACATGAAAAATACTCGAAACTATTAACAAAGGCTACGTTTCAGAAAGGGTGCATTAATTTCAAGAATGCCGAAGAAATGCCACTAAATATTGCAAAAGACCTTTTGACAGATTGTGCTAAAATTGATTGGGAAGCTATGATAGAAAAGTACAAAAAGAAGTAAAGCAATTTTTTAAGCCCCTTCCTTCATATTTAATTCCCATTTCCAGGCAGAGAGCATCATGTCATCTAAGGAATATTGGGGGGTCCATCCAAATGTTTTAGCTGCCAAGGAATTGTCGGAATAAATAGCTGCGACATCGCCTTCTCTTCTTCCACCCATGTGGTAATTTAATTTTACCCCGCTTACCCTTTCAAAAGCTGTAATCATTTCCATTACACTTATTCCGTTCCCGGTGCCCAGGTTAAAGATAGAGTAATGGGGAGCACTGTTATCTTTTGCAAGCCAGTCGAGCGCATTCACATGCGCCCTCGCAATATCGCTTACATGTACATAGTCGCGAATACAAGTACCGTCGCGGGTATCATAATCATTGCCATGCACGGTAGTTTCTTTTATCTTTTCGATGGCAGTTTGGGTGATTACCGGCACCAGGTTAGCCGGACGCTGCAAAGGCACTTCTCCAATTTTACCTGACATATGGGCACCTACCGGGTTGAAATAGCGCAATAAAACGGCTTTTGCATCCCTATATGAATTAATAAAATCGGCCACTACACGCTCCCCAACCTGTTTGGTATAGCCATAGGGAGAAATGGTATGGAGAGGGGTTTGTTCATTAACGGGTAGCTTGTCAATATTGCCATAAACAGAGCAGGAGGAAGAAAATATAAAATGAGGAACTTTGTAATCCTTAACCGCCCGCAGCATATTTACGAGCGACTCCATGTTGTTATGATAATAGAGCAAAGGGTCTGCTACCGACTCAGGCACTGACTTGAAGGCTGCAAAATGAATGATGCCATCAATATTTTTATTTTCTTCAAACAGTGTTTTTACTGCATCGGCATTGCATAAGTCAATGGCATAATTCTTTACTGTTTTATCGGTGATATTTTTTATACGGTCAAAAGTCCTGGCAGAGGAGTTGGAATA
>JABDAL010000023.1:26364-30631 GCA_013289165.1 Bacteroidota bacterium | reverse complement strand
CTTGTCCCGTAGCCTTTGAAATAGCTTTCATATCATTGGCCGGTTGGGAGAGTATGACCTTTTTCACCAGGGCATTCAACCGTACTGAGAAATACCGGAGATAAACTTCTCCCCTATATAAATACATTTTGGGCTCATCCTTTGTTTTATCGTTTACTGCAGCATCGTTGATTGCTTCTACAGCGGCGGATAACTCTGTAGAGTCTCCGTGAGTATTAAACTCATCCAAATGCATTTTAGCACTGGTAACTTTATTATTTTGAGCCTGGACGTTCAGGCAAAAAGCAACTCCAATAAATAAAACAGATATTTTTTTCATACTATAAATTGAAACAGGGTGGCAAATTTAACCGTTTTTTATAATGAAAAAACTTTTACACCGAATCTCTTTGTTAAACTATACAGCAGCTTTTTTACGGCGGCGCATAATAAAGAATATTGCTACAAATACTAAAACTATGATTGCAATAATGCTGCCCCAGGCTTGTATGGACAATTTTGGTAAATAAAAACGCGGGGTTTTGGTAAGCGGCATTTCAAGATATGTAACATTAGCTGCTATAACTTTAACCCATCGGTCGGAAAATGAGGTATAACCGGCTTTTGAAAAGGACAGGCTATATTCTCCCGGCTTTAAACCAATTATTTTACAAAAACCGTCTTGGCCGCTATAGGCTGTTGCAATTAATGAATCGTGCCTGAAAACGCCCAATTTTACAGAATCCATAGGAGCCTGGCTATCCAGATCAATACTAAATGCGTTAACAGAACCTGTAGACGAGGCAAGTGCAGTATCTTTAGCAGGATTCAAGAGATTGTTAATATGAACAAGCATCAGACTATCATTTACACCTGTAGTAAGCGCAGCCTTCAGAGATTTGATGCTATCTCCGTCTTTTTGGTTATTTATTGAAGACCGAATAGAGTCAAGCATAGAGTGATTCACTAGCACAAATGAATCTATAACCCTTTGGGGAATTTTTTTAAATACCAGGTTATGTAAAAACAAAACTCTTTTACTATAATCGACCTGCAGGTTATTGGGCCTTTTTGATGCAGAGGCCGGACTTTGTGGTGCAGCAGGTGTTGGTGCTTTAGATGTATTGGCTGGCTGTGCCGGATTATTTTGGGCAGGAACGGGGGTCATTACATTTCCCTTCAATACAAGAACGGAGCTTTGTCCGCTTATTTGCAGGTGCAACATGAAACATAGTATCGGCAATCCTATGAGTTGTATAGAATTCTTACATTTCATCGCATTTTTATTTCGATTGGAAGAACAAATATAATAAAATTTAAACAGGAATCTCAGTCTATACTCCTCACTTATATCAATTTATCTCAATTGCAAAGGCCTTCCGAACCTGTTCATGGGATAGTGATCGGGACGCTTATACAGGCTGTCATTAAACTGTTTTAGCTCTGCGTACCGTAACCCCACCACTCCACTTTCCTCAAATTCTGCACTGCCGCCAATAAAACCATTTATATCTACCGATAAAAAAACAGAATCTTCTCCCCCATCATAAAGCGCTTCCTCTATATCAATGAAAAACTCACCACCGCTCTTGTCAAGTAATTTAAACCCATCCTGGGGTATCACACTGATGATATTTTGAACATCATTCCGTAATATATCGGGGTTGATAGTATCACAAAACATGCGCAGCTCCTTTATTACAAATATGTACCCGGAATTTATAGTGTCCCAAACATATTCTGTTGTATAGGTTACATAGGTACCACTATCTAAACGGGTTGTATCGGCATTATAAACCGCATATTTTACTTTATCTCCAAAAACCGTAAAATATTTTTGCGGGGAAGACAATTTATGAGTAGAATGTTTTTGTTTTTGCTGGGCACTAAGCTGGTTCGAGTTAAGTAACAAAAAAGCAAGTAAGAAAAACAAGTAGTAATGTTTCATTCAAAATATATGTGTTGTTGCTTGAAACATTAGATTGTGCAGCCAAACAGGCCTTATATTACTTTTCTGCTGAATTGATTTGGATGCCTGTCACCTTTGCCCCCAATACGTGTCCGGTATAATCATACACTACAATAGTGGCATCAACCTCCGTATTTTCGTGATTATCCACGGTGTTTTTATCAGCATCTCCAATTGTTTTTGGTTTATTTATACTTAGGGTAACCGTATACTCTTTATTAGTATATGCCATAATATGCTCGGGGTTTGGACCGCCCGTAAGCCTGATCGGGGTTCCATTAACAACAAGGTGGGCTACTGTAGCATTCGAATCAGTATAGAAAACATATTTATTATTTTTAAAATCTTCTGCACTACCCGAAAATATATAGTTTAATTTTCCTACGGGTTGCGTCAGTGTTGAAAGAGGCTCCAATACTAATTCCGATTTTGCAACTGCATTCTGTGTAGTACCATTTTGACCTAAAATAACGGAAGTAAAAAACAGGCTACCTACCACTACAATGAAAAAAATTTTCATATTATTTGTATTGATAAGCAAAGTTACACATTTTAAATTTCTATCAAAACATGAAAACATACATCATTGGCCTATTTATTAGAAGTCCTCATGGCATTTTGCGCCCTGTCAAGGTTCTCTCTTGCCGAATTTAACTGAGGATCCAACCGCAACGCTTTGTGCAGATAAACAATGGCTGAGTCTACTTTATTCATGTTGTACAAAGCAGCTCCTATATTACCGTATAAATCAGCATTGTTTGGGCTTGCTGACAGCCCTGCCCTGAATACGGAAATAGCACGAGGATACTCCTTCCTGTTAAAATAAATTACACCCAAATCTAAGTAAGCAGGAGTGTAATTAGGGGCCGCTTTAATACACCTCTGAAAAACAACCTCAGCCGAATCAAAGTTTTGCATGGAATAATAATTCCACCCCAGGTTGTAAAGGGCTTCCGAATAATCGGGTAATATCCTTAATGCAGCATAATACTCTGTTATTGCGTTAGTATAAAACTTGCTTCTTTCTGCGGGGTCATGTATATTATTAGCGCTATCTGTATAGGTTATGGCCATAGCTTGGTGGGCTCTTGCACTATTAGGAGAACTTATTACACCTGCTTCAAAAAGAGTAAAATTATTTTGCCAATCCTGGTTCCTCGCAATTGTTTTACCACTATACGCCAACAGGATTATTCCTGCAACTACATATAAAGTCGTCAAATTTGGTTTTAGGGCATCTGTCTTAATCTTTAAAATCTTTATAATGAGCATCCCAATTGCAATGCAAAACCCAAGCGAAGAAGTATACAGAAAACGCTCTCCCATAGATGAACCTATCTTTACAAAAATATTAGATACAAGTACCATAGTGGTAATATAATATAGGATTCCAAAAGATACAGCATCCTTCCTTTTTAGCCGGAGCAAAGCAAATCCAAGTAAGCCCGCATATACCGCAATGGATAGCAATGCTAAGAGGTTTGACAAAGAAACAACAGGTATTTGTTTATAGGAATAATCAAACGTTAGTGTAATCGGGACAAAAAGCAATACGATATATTTGCCTAAGGCATACATGGTAGTGGCAAGCCTGTCAGTACCTGGCTTTGCCGCCATCAGCGAATTATTTATCACATCCATTTTTTCATTGAAAGTAATGGAGTCGAGAACATGTCCCCGGATAAGCATATAAACTAAAACAATCCCAATATATGGAGCAGCAATGATTATATCTTTTCGGATTGAAAAATCTGTAAAGAAATAATATATCATGGGGATTATAACTGCATACATTAGCACTGTTTCTTTGCTCAATACAGCTAAAAAGAAAAATATCCAACTGAGGAAGATATAATATTGCGGCTTGTTGTAACAATAGTATTGAAGCGAACAATAAACCGACAGTATGCAAAACAAAAAACTTAAAATTTCGTCACGGCTCTTAATGTTTGCGACCACTTCTGTGTGCACAGGATGCGCAATGAATAAAACAGTTATTAAAAGGGGAACCACATAATTGTATTTCCTGAAAATTTTCATAAGCGTAAGAAAAAGGAAAACAGCCGTAATGGCGTACCAAAACACATTAAAAAAATGATGCACATGCGGGTTATTGCCCCAAATTTGTTTTTCAATTGCTATACAGGTAAGCGTAACAGGCCGATAGGACTGGTCATTTGCCCTATTAAAGCCGTACAAAAATCCCTTCGAAAAAATATGGCCTATTCCTCCTATCCCCTGCTGAACGAATTCATTTTTATGCGTAATAATATCATCATCTAGTGCATAGTCATGCATAATGGAGTTGCCATATAATAT
>JABDAL010000023.1:0-26354 GCA_013289165.1 Bacteroidota bacterium | reverse complement strand
AATATAAAAGTAAAAACAACCAATCCGACTATAATAGTCCATTTTTTGGCATCAGGCAAATCAAGTTTCAAGGGGCTTTTTTTCTGAGCCGGTTGCTTCACTATTTTTTTAGAGGGATTCGGCTTCATTTCCTCTTACCTTTTTTAGGCGCCTGTTTTTGCTGCGTAGTTGCAGCTTTAATCGGGGCAGGAAACAATTTGGTGTACCATTGGCTCAGAAAAAATAAGCCTGCAAAAAACAAAACAGGCCACACATAAATGGAGAGCGAAGGCGGAGCATCAAATGCAAAAACAGGCAACAAATTAGTGTTGAACTTATGTTTCAAAAAATCGGGAATGATGACGTCTGTCAACGCAAACTGGTTCGGGTTATCGGGCAGCATATATATTTTGGTTGACTTGTCCACCCAAACAGCCAGCACACCAAGAATTGAGAGTAAGTAAAAAAAGTATTTAGAGAAAGATATTTTCGAAAGATATACGGTGCCTTCATACAATACAATTATTGTTACAGGAATCAAGTGGCGGGGGCCAAATGCCCAACCGCCCCACCATATGGCATTAGCCGATATAAGCAGAATATAAAACAAGAATGTTATCCAAAAATAATTTTTTATAAACAAAATGAGAAAGTTTGTTTTTGTACCATTAGATATATTCTTTACATTTTGCTTAATAACATACCATCCCATAACAATAAGTAAAGGAGCATAAATAAGTATGCCCCTGTATCGCGTAAAGAGTAAGCCCCATATAGCTTCCGGCTTGGGGTAGCTAAAACCGATATTGGATACTCCTTTATATTGTTCATTGGAAACATAACTATACGAAGTTGTTACAGCAGAGCCCGTCACATGATAATTGTACCACATGGCAAATAATACTCCCGGAGCAACACCTGCTATAAACAGCAAAACCTTTTTTATATCTTTCTCATTTAAATAAATGAGCACAGCCCAAATAGGAAATATGATTCCAATAGGATAT
This sequence comes from Bacteroidota bacterium, assembly GCA_013289165.1. Lineage (GTDB taxonomy): Bacteria > Bacteroidota > Bacteroidia > JABEUT01 > JABEUT01 > JABEUT01. Next base: position 25,368 of record JABDAL010000023.1, on the reverse strand, counting down.
TCAGTTGCAAATGCCAGGCCGGCAACAATCCCGGAGGCAAGAAACAATCTTTTTTCCTTTAAAAGGATGTATCCCAGGAAAAGAAGAAAACCTGCGAGCAAATGTCCGGTAAATGTTCCTGCATAGGCAAATAGAAAAGAACCATAAAAAGGGAGTACGGCAAGCCATACTGGAGAAAACTTAGGCCGTTGCTTAACAACGGTTAAAAAAGTAATTAAAACTATTATAACGAAAGGAACTGCCCCACAAATTATATCACCTATGATAAAGACCGGAGAACTTTTGGGAAGTAAAAATGTCCTACCATCTTTTAAGCCTACCGTTTCCCAAATGTAAATTGGGTATTCTTTCAGTTTATCTTCACTTATATCTTTAAATCCCAATGACTTATATACATAATAAAAAGGGTATACCATCATGGTTGAAAGAGGGGCTTTATCTGAATAATAGTGCCCATTTACCTGGCTTTTGTCCCCTGTAAAGTCTTTGTATTTATCTATGGATATAGTATGGTCCTCGTACTTGGTAATTACTGGTAATGCCCTTGATGTGGAATTAGGTGTAATCCAAACATCTAAATAATAGCACGATAAAAATAAATTAATGCAAACAAATGCAGCAATGAACCATTTTTTCTTTTTGTCTGATAATATATTGCCTGGGAGAGAATCCATGTAGTCTGCTTCCTGCAAATATAATTGGATTTTTCTTTTAGTTCCAACTTATAAAAGGAGTACACTTAGCAAGATTTAACGCTACATTCTTTATAACACACCTGTTTCCTTATAAAAAATTAAATTGCTTGTGTATAAAGGAAAATGGTGTATTTTTGCACCTCTTCAAAAAACGGTCTGGTAGTTCAGCTTGGTTAGAATGCCTGCCTGTCACGCAGGAGGTCGCGGGTTCGAGCCCCGTCCAGACCGCAACAGCAAATACAATCACAAAACAAAAAATCCCTACAGTATGTAGGGATTTTTATTTTATACTTTCAATTCGTTTCCTAAGGTTGTGAAATAATCACAATCTTATAATATGTATATGCGGTGGGGAACGGAGGGGCGCCTGCTCCATTATCATAGTAATCAATCGTTACCGTATAGGGTGAATAAGAATAGTTAAGCGCATCGCCAGCTGTAATGATATTGCCAACAGGAAGATCAATATACTGAGCTTGGTTACTATTAACCGGACCCGCTGTAAAAAAAACGTCAACTATGGCGGTACCCGTATTAGCAAGAGGTGTTAAATTGGCAAACTTATGTGCATATCCCAGTCCTGATCCATCAGGCGACCACCCCTTTGTAGTCGAAATACTATCAAATATAACATTATAAGAAGAGGAAGGTCCCTGTGGGCCTGCAGGGCCTGTGAGCCCGGTTGGGCCAGCAACCTGCTTTGTACAAGAACTTAAAATAAATGCAGCTACTGCAAAAATCACGATATAACTTGTTACCTTCATGTTTCTGTTGATTATCATATCTTTCATTATTGGGGTGGTATAATATAGTAATAAAAAGTCAGTGTAGAGTCAGGAAATTCTACCGACGGAGCACCTGCATTGTTATAATAAACAAAATTGAGGGTATCATCTCCATACGTAACAAACAAATCATCACCGGGTTGATAGATGTTATAAAAAGGAAGTTTATACCAGGTTTTACCATGGTTCTTTGAAACAGCAGCATACACGTCATAATTCAATTTTCGATTGTAATTCGGGAATGCAAATGAGTTAAAATAATAGGGACCGGCTCCCGTAAAATCCAAAGAAGTCATTGTTGAAATTTGGGAAGGATATACCTCCAAATTTCCACCCGGTGCGCCGGCGGGCCCTTGCGGACCTGTGGGTCCCTGAATAGGAGTTTGTTTACCGCAGGCTATCCAAATAATAAATGCTACAGCTAACAAACCAAAATATTTTAATTTCCTCATTTTGAGATTCAATTTTATGTTTGCAATGATAGTGTTTTTTCTTTTATTATCGAAAACAAAACAGGATTTTTTTGCTTATCTCACAATAGTAACATTACCAGTCTTTGAAATATTAGTTCCATCTTCTAATAAGCCGGTCAGGTTCCATATATAGGTTCCCATTGGCATTTTCACGCCATTATAAGTACCATCCCAACCATCATCCAGGCTCTTACTTTCAAATAACTTGTTTCCCCATCTATCAAAAACATTAAAATCCATTTTCTTTATACAAAGGCTCCTTACATACAACACATCATTTATCCCATCTCCATTAGGAGAGAATACGTCCGGAACAAAAACATTACAGTTAAATATATCAACCGTGACTGAATCTGTTGTTGTACAACCGGCGTTTACAAATGTTACGGTATACGTTGTAGTTTGAGATACCGTTGAGGTTGGATTTGGGCAGGTAGAACAACTTAACCCTGTAGAAGGTGACCAAAAAGCAACAGTAGTATTAACATTGCCTGGAGTTGCTGTAAGGTGCACAGGAGTCCCGGCTCCCACAGTAGTGTTACAACAAACTGTTCCGGGAGCACCGGGATATAAGTTCTCCGTTATAAATGTATCCTTACAACAGCCCCACGTACACACTTTTACTCTATACGTAGTAGCAACCATTGGGGCGGCATTGTTTCGGTCTGTATCTCCATAAAATATATAGTGGTTTAAGCCTGAGCTTTTAGGCGACCATATATAGTAATCTCCTCCTGTTGCCATAAGCTGTAAGGAATCATACTGGCAAAAAGTGGTATCAATAGGAGAAACGGCCGGTTTAGGGTGAGGGTAGACTTTAAGAATTATTTTAGCTGAGTCTTTTGAGCAGGCTCCCTTAGTAACGGTAACAAAAAATGTTTGGCCATAAGTTATGCTATCTACCGTCACACTGTCTTGGGTAGAACCGGTGTTCCACAAGTAGGTATATCCCCCGGAAACAAATATGCGGGCTGTATCGCCTATGCAAAGGGAAGTATCACCTTTGAACTTCGGTATTGGCATGGTATCTACAATAATTGTAAAGCTGGTGTCTTTAATACACTGTCCCGTTGTCACTTGCAATGTGTAAGTTATGCTGGTAGCTGGTTCCACGTTAATTGAAGATGTGCTTGCCCCTGTACTCCAATGATATTGAGCAAATCTATATTGTACATGTGCCCCAATTATAGTGGAGGCATTTTTGCAAAGATTGGTTGCACCGCTAAACACTATATTAGGAGGAGTATTTATTTTCAGGGGAACCAGCGTATCAACAAAACAACCAAGGTTGCCCACTATCAGGGTATATGTAGTAGTGGTACTGGGGGAAGTTACAAAAATATTGGTATCTTCTTGTCCAAAAGGACCTTGCCAATAGTATGCATATTTACTTTTATTGGATTTAGGACTCGGTGCTACCGTTATAGTGGCTGTGCCGGGATAGCAAAGACTGTCGGGACTTGTAATTGTATAAACAGGTAAAGGGAAGGGGTACACCGTAAGGGTATCTTGTGCACTACAATTACCGGAATTAATAACACATGTATAGGTAGTTGCTACAGCGGGGCTAACAATTATTTGAGAAGTAGTTTTACCATTACTCCATGCATAAGTAGTACCTGAAAATACATTGTTTGCTGCCCCGGAAGCTGTAAGTGTATCTTTATATCCTAAACAAATAGAATCATGTCCGGTTATTTTCGCTGTAATAGTATTATTTACAACAGTATCATAGTAGGTGGTCGAACATCCATAGGAATTTGTTACTATACAAGTAAATACCGTATCGTGAAGGGGATTTTTCGGAGGCTGGGGAAGAGTAGCTTTCGGGTTCGGACAAGCTTGACAACTCAGGTATTGTGCGGGTGCCCAAAAATAGGTATTTGTTTTAGCTCCTGTAGCTTTAAAATAAATCGTATCGCCTGCACCGCAAATTCCCCCATACGGAGGATTAATAACAGCAGAAGCAGCCGGATTAACTAATACAAAATTTTGTTCGGTAACACTATCTTGCCCATACCGGTTTTTAACCACACAAGTTACATAGTAGGTACCTGCTTTATAGTAATAAACCGGAACAGGGCCTCCGGGATATTTATTTACCACTACTTTAGAAGGAACTCCACCTGGGAAATACCATGTCCAGCTACTGGGGATATTATAACTTGTATCTCTAAAGTCAATAGAATCGCCCGGACAAATAGTATGTTTGTCACTATATATCGACACACTTGGCACCCCTTGTGCTTTAATATTGATTACCAGCGCAAAAATACCAGCTAAAAGTAGTAGAATTTTCTTTTTCATCATCGTATTTATTTATTCGGCAAAAAAATGATAATTGCAAATATAATAAGATTCTGCAATATAAAGCCAATATGTCCTTATCTAACTTACTAACATTGAATTATTAATATTTCAGCCTTGCTAATAAAATAATAGATTTATATTATAAAAACGATACCATGCTGAAAAACGTTGGGTACTGCATCAGAATTATTTTCCTATCGAACTTAGCTCTTTATAGCAGAGTAGTTAACAAATATAAGACCATTCATGCAAAATGGTTTATAGTGTATCTCAAAAAAATGTATTTTAGGCGCAATAAATGCCGCACATTATGGATAATCTAATCATCATTATAGAAATCGTTTTCCCTGCAATAGCCATAGGAGCAATTGCATTTCTTACTATTTCAAAATATATCCACTTCGAAGAAACCAGGCAAAAATTAGCTATTGACAAATCACAGCTTGAAATTGTGGTGCCTTTGCGTTTGCAGGCGTATGAAAGAATTATCCTGTTTTTGGAACGCACGCAGCCTGAAAATTTAGTTCGCAGGGTTTTAAAATCCGATTTCACCGCAAGGTCTTTCCAAGCCGAATTGGTATCTACTGTGCGAAGCGAGTACGAACATAATCTATCGCAGCAAATTTATATTTCTCTACCTGCCTGGTCTATGGTAAAAACAGCTACCGAAGAAACTATTCGCTTGGTAAACGTGGCCGGAACAAAGGTTCAGGGCAACAGTCCTGCCACTGACTTGGCCGGAAAAATCCTGGAAATTACGTCTCAAATAGGAAAGTTTCCTACTTCCATGGCCATTGAAAATATAAAAAAGGAATTTGCACAATATTTCCTTCTAGCTACACAGCCAAAACTAGAAGACGAAAAATAAAACAACAAATTAAATAAGCAAACTTTATCGGTTACGCTACTTCCACTGTAGCAACGATATTCTTTGGGTGAAAATAACCACCCCTCTCCACTACCACATGCCACAAACCATCGTTGGGTATTACAAACTGATGGGGGCTATCATTTAGCTCTCCACCACGGTAATCATAGGTTTTATGTTCCTTGTAATTTCTGTAATGATAATCTCCCAACAATAACACTTTGGCAGGTTCGCTAAAGTGAACCTTAATGTGGGTCCCTTTCTTAACTTTCAAAATCCGGTGTAGGTATTTCATACGTAATTTGAGATTGGTCTATTTTTTCTATTGTAATTATTCTGTCAATTAAAACAAGGACTATTCCAACATACTTTACTGAATTTTTTATAAAAAGTGAACCCGCCGAACACCATAACGAAGAAAGAATAAATAGTAAATGCGGCAAGATACAACATTTGATAATATTGTACCTCCTTCGAGGTGTGAAATAATAAAAGAGGAAGCAAAAATACAATTGGTAGTCCTATTACTGCCATGCTTATAAATAATGTTATTATGCTCCTAAACGGATAGGCAATTATTTTATTGTACCAGGCAAAGTCTTTCCCCCACTTATGAATGAGATAATAATTGGTTTCATCAATCCGGGCAAATAAAAGTGGATCTTTATGAATGTCTTCCAGCTTAAAGAATTTAGCAGCACCCATTATTTTCAAATGATTCACTTCTTCTCCAAGATGTTTTTCAAGGTTTTTAACTGCCACAACGGCATCATAAGGCAGTTCCTCCATCTTAAAGTATTTGCTGTCCAGGAACCTAAGCCTGTATTTTACACAAATAGATTTAATATCATCTTCAGAAAAAATCCGATTTTTCTCCAGTAATTCTACATTAATATTTGATTTACCGGGTTTAGGTGCCGACCTTAAGCGGCTCAACACATATTCATCAGCTTGCTTTCCTTGCTTTAATGCAGACTGCACCTCACGCATAAGCGCCTGGTGTACTTCTTCATGCTTTTGCCGCGCCCTTATTAGCTCTTCTTGAATGTCAACCGGAGAAAACATCTGTTACCTTTTATATCGCAAATATATGAAAATTCCATGCCAATGCCCTATTTAAAAGGGCTATTTTTTACACTTTGTTATTAAAAATGACTTGTTACTTTTGCACCCATGTACGTTTACGAAAATAAAATAAGGGTCCGTTATGCCGAAACCGACCGTATGGGATATGTTTATTATGGCAACTATGCCGCCTACTTCGAATCGGGCAGAGTGGAGGCCTTAAGATCCCTTGGATTAAGTTATAAAGTAATGGAAGAACAAGGTATTATGCTCCCTGTGCTTTCCTATGAAGTGAAATACTTCAAGCCTGCTTTTTTTGATGATGTTTTAACCATCCGCACTACGGTCAATGAAATTCCTACCGGCACAAGAATTACCTTTCACTACGAGTGCCTGAACGAACAAAACATTAGTACTACCCAGGCAAAGACCTCACATGTTTTTGTAAAGACTTCTAATGGTCGCCCCTGCCCTATTCCGCAGGATATAATTGAAAAACTGTCTCCCTTTTTTAATAAAGGAAATTAATATCCCCTTAAGCAGTGCTTTATTAATTCTTATACAAACTTGGTTCCTATAAAATGTGTATATTTGCAACCCTTAAAAATATTGCGGGGTAGAGCAGAGGTAGCTCGTTGGGCTCATAACCCAAAAGTCGTTGGTTCGAATCCAGCCCCCGCTACACTGACAAAACGCCATAATTCTGTGGCGTTTTTCATTTCTATTCCGCCTTTTTGTATGTTTGCTTTATATGCATCCGCTTGACCTTATCATACTACTTGGTACACTGGGATTCATAGTCACCTATGGGGCAATTAAAACCCGCCGCCAGCAGGATATGCATAGCTACCTGCGCAGCAGTGGAGAGAAAAAGTGGTGGGCTATCTGCCTCAGCATAATGGCAACACAGGCAAGTGCCATTACTTTTATTTCCACACCCGGCCAAGCTTATGAGTCAGGCATGGGCTTTATACAAATATACTTCGGGCTTCCTTTTGCAATGATTGTTATTTCCGTTGTATTCATTCCTGTTTTTTACAAACTAAATGTTTATACAGCTTATGAATACCTGGAACAGCGCTTCAATCTTCGCACCCGCCAATTTGTGGCATTTCTCTTCCTCATCTCCCGGGGCCTTGGTTCGGGATTAACCCTTTATGCACCCGCCATTATTCTTTCCACTATACTGGGCTGGAACCTGGGCCTGCTTTGCCTGTTTACGGGAATAGCTGTCATTATCTATATCTACGTGGGAGGAGAAAAAGCGGTGGGACAAACCCAAATCATACAAATGGCAGTTATACTTTCGGGCATGGCCGTGGCACTCATTATGCTTATAAAATACCTCCCCCACGGAGTTTCCCTTAAAGATGCTACCTACTTAGCAGGGAAAATGGGTAAAATGAAAATAATAGATAAAACATTCTCACTCAATAACCGCTATAATATTTGGTCAGGAATATTGGGAGGTTTTTTCCTCTCCCTCTCCTACTTTGGTACTGACCAAAGCCAGGTTTCACGCTACCTGGGCGGGGAATCAGTTACACAAAGTAAGCTCGGCTTGTTCTTTAACGGAATAGTGAAAATACCTATGCAATTCTTCATTCTTTTTATTGGCGTAATGACGTATATATTTTTCCTTTTCCATGCTTCTCCCGTATTCTTCAATAATAAAGCACTTGAAACAGCAGGATTATCAGGCACTGCAAGGCAGCAATTAGCAGTGAAAGAAGAACAGCACAGCCTTATAGAAGCAAGAAGAGAAAGTGCTGCACTAAACCTGCTGCACACTAAAAACACTCTATTGGAAGCTGCTTCTATGGATACACTTCAAGAACTGGAAAGCCAGGACACCGCTATTCGTGGTGATGTGAAGCGAATTATACAACAAAATACACCGGGAGTTGAAACTAAAGACACAGATTATGTTTTCCTTTCTTTTATATTGAACCATCTGCCCCAGGGACTGGTTGGCTTATTGCTTGCAGTTATGTTTTGTGCGGCCATGTCCTCCATAGCGGGACAAATAAATTCGCTTGCATCAACAACGGTTGTTGATTATTACAAGCGTTCCTTGAACAAAAACGGAAGCGAGTTGCACTATGTCCAAGCAACTAAGATTTCAACACTGCTCTGGGGTGGCATCACGATAGCTTTTGCCATATTTGCCCACTTGTCTGATAATTTAGTGCAGTTAGTTAATATACTTGGTTCGCTTTTTTATGGTACCATACTCGGCGTTTTCATAGTGGCATTTTTCTTCAAATTTGTGCGGGGAAATGCGGTTTTTATTGCAGCTGTTATTTCAGAAGCTATTATTATCATTCTCTATTTCTTCTTCGAAAAAAAGATTACCTTCCTTTGGTATAATCCAATTGGAGTTGGGCTGGTAATCCTCCTCTCGTTGGTTTTCACCATCGTTCTCCGGAATAAAGACACCACAACTTAATTGACTACCTTTGCGTACTCTAATTCACAAGTATGTCTACTCCCGGTAAGCTCCCTATAGTAAATATGATGTTGCTTACATGCGCTTTAATTGTGTTGATAGTAGCTTTCGATGTATCCAGGAGTAAGAAACCGCTTCGTTTACTACCCTATATTGGCACCTATACCCTGGATTCTACAGTAGAGAACGCACAATATAAAGTTGACACGGTTTATCATAAGGTTCTTGATTTTAAACTTACCGACCAACTTGGAGAAACGGTGACCCTTGATACTTTCAAGAATAAAGTTTTTATTGCTAATTTCTTTTTCGCTACCTGTCCGGGGATATGCAAGAAAATGAATAACCAACTAGAACGGGCCACTAAACAGTTTATAGGTAATCCCCTTGTAAAATTTATTTCCTACACGGTCGATCCGGTGCATGATACTGTTCCCATGCTGCTTCAGTATGCCAAAATGCATGATGCCGTTCCCCATCAATGGTATTTTCTAACGGGTGACAAAACAGAAATATATAATCTTGCCCGAAAGTCTTATTATGCAGCAGTGGACGATAGCGGGAGCAACAATTTTGTTCATACTCAAAATATGGCTTTGGTAGATATCAATGGACACATCAGGGGTATATATAGTGGCACTGATTCTACAGAAGTAAACAAAATGATTGTTGATATTAACCTGCTTCTGCAGGAAGAAAAACAATAAAGCCCGGAAAAACCTATTTCATGGCCTTTTACTCCGATTTACAGGCTCTATTTACACTCCATGGCCTGCTTGGCCTTGCAATATTATCTATGCTCGAGCTCATTTTAGGGGTTGATAATATCATCTTCATTTCGCTTATCATTTCAAGGGTCCCCGAAGAAAATAGATTCCGTACCCGTGTGATAGCACTTTCCCTGGCCTTTTTAATGCGTGCTATACTATTGTTTAGCTTGGTTTCGTTATCACGTATCACCACCACTCTGTTTAGCATTTACGGCTTCCCATTAAGCGTAAAAGACATTCTATTCTTTATCGGTGGTGCCTACTTAGCTATAAACACATCTATAGAACTTGTTCGGCATTTACATAATCGAACTGAAACTAATGCCATGCATCAAACTCTCAATAAATCTATCATTATCCAGATAGTATTAGTAGATATGCTCTTTTCTTTTGATTCCATTTTCACTGCCATCGGGTTAATGCCTAATCTTATAACTATGATATTAGCGGTAGGAATCGGCATGGTTTTCATGGTATATCTTTCGGGGCAGACAAGTAAATTTCTTGAACAGCATCCACCGGTAAAAACTATTGCATTGGGATTCGTTATAATTATGGGCCTGTCACTCATATTACAAGCCTTTCATTTGGATATACCAAAAGGGTATTTATATGTTACGCTTGGTGTTATTTTTCTCTTGGAAAGAGGATACAACATGGTCAGGAGATAATTGTAAATCTCTTGTAAAAGAAAAGCCCCGCATATTATGCAGGGCCTTTTTATAGAATACGAGATTATGAGTTAACCTTATGAGAGGGATTCGTACTATCCCTCACAAAATCTTTTTAGTTTTCCTTTACAAATTTCGAAGTAGCAACAAATGTGTTGGTGCTTACTCTTACAAAATACATAGCTGTAGGAAGGCTCGAAATATCAATAGGAAGAATCATTCCGGTGGATACATATTTTTCTTGCCTCATTAATTCCTGGCCGATAAGATTTACAATGCTAATAACCGCATCGCCTTGCTGACCATCGCCAAACTTAACATTGATGGTTTGGTTAGCAGGATTAGGCCATGTAATAAGTCCTCCTGTATAGGCAACCTCTGTAGTAGGAACACCCAAAAGAATGGTAGAGTCCCCTGCAAGAGTCCATGAGCGGAATAAATTAGCAGACGTCACCATACCGGTTGAGATGGTTCCTGTGCTACCGGAAATAACATCGGTAAAACGTGTTCCTACGGTATCCCATATACTTTTTACCGTATTGAAGTCAACAGCTATTAAACTTCTTTCATGGATTTCATTTGGCTTAGCTATCTCATTAGTAATACCATTTCTTATATAAGTGAAGGTTAAATCAGCTTCTGGCTTAGTAGTGTAGCCAGTATTTAAGTCAATGTCCCAAAAACGGTCTACCATATGTTTTGAATCATCAAAAGGGGAACCTTTATAAGCCATTTCTATATTACAGTTGGTAACATCAGAAGGCTCGTATGCCGAGTTTTGCCAACTTATACCATGGTAAGTAGAGAATTTTACTACACCGTTACCTGAACCGGGACTACTTACGTCATAGGTTACAGGAATATATTCAGTATTAGAGTATCCAAAAGGAACAACATAATTTCCTATGTTGGCTCCGATGCTCCATTGTACGATATTAAATTCGTTTTCCGAAATAATCCAGCTTTTACCGGATGTAGTTATTCCCGATGGAACAGAACTACTAAGTACAAGTTCGGCAGGAGTAGTAATGTTTCCTCCATTCAGGACAATATAGGAGTTATTTGTCATTACTAGTTGCGCGTGCATCATGAATGGCAGTAATCCTGCTATAATTACACTCGTATACTTTTTCATATTTTTTAATTATTAAGGTTGCGGACAAAGATAAAACATAATTTGATACAAACTACAACAATTTTCATATTTTTATAACAAAGACATAACTCACTGGTAATAAATATACTAAATTTCAATATGAGCACCCGCCACCATGAAACTGAACGTATCTATACCTTTCTTCATACAAGATGTATCTGCAAGCAAAGATAAAATAAAAAGTGATACACACCTACTGATTTTTTCTATAAAATTGAACTATCCAATGGGTTGGAATAAGTTTTTAAAGACTACCTGATAATTATTAACTTATCTCTTTTCACAACAGTATTGCCTACTATTACATTGTACAGGTACATACCACTACTTAACGAGTTATTTAAAATATTCATCTTGCTGCTATTGGCATCTAACACATAACTAGCCACTTTTTGACCAAACGTAGTATAAATTATGAATTCTGCTGTTTGTCCTTGTTGTAATTGATAGCTTAAAGTAAATCCACCCCTATTAGGATTAGGATACACGCTAAAAACATTATTATTGCTAACTGTAGTATCAACTACTCCTGAATTATTATTGAGGCCAAAGGTCTTTTCAGAGCAGTAATCATAATAGCGGGTACCTGCAGAATCGTACAGAGACAAAATGGCACGGGCCATATATACCCCATTCCCATCCCAGTCAGGGCACTTATTAGCCACCGTCCTCAGTAAGCTTATATTGCGCTGGTCAAGAGAATTATTTACCATATAGAAAAGATACCCATTCGCGGCGGTTTGTATATTCGCTTCAATATTATTATTAGGAGCTATTAAAACAAGCTTGCGTAACAGGAGTGCATAATTAATTGGCGCCGGTATATTGCTTGCCATACTGGTGTCTATCTCCCAAATTCTACCGATGGGAGACTTGCTAATACTATCGCTAAATTTCTTAAATATTGAATTATTTACCAGGGACTGGTTTCCCCAAAGCAACCTCATTACACCTTCTTTTGCCAGTACGGTGTTTGTATCCTTTAAGAAAGAATATTTGATTTTTGACTGGGCATTTTCCTGCATATATAGCATTGTTGCTGAATCTAATTTCTTTTGATTATGATTATTCAATGCAGCATGAGCCTTTATTTGAGCATAAAAGGGTGGTTCAGAAGGGCAAGGATTATTTCCTGCCATAGCAGTATAGGAGGGTATATATGGGCTACAACCAAATGGCTCGGTGAAATAATAGTAATAAGTCATGTTAGATGGTACATTCACCTGGCACGACACAGACGTAAATGTATTATCAGAAGGGTCGGACTGCAGCCCCAAACTTGCACCTGACATTGCACCAGAAGTAGCCACAATACCATTGCTTCCCGTGTTTAAGGTATTATCCCATGCATTATCGCCTGCATAGGGAAAACTATTAAACTGAATTTGGGTATTAGCATAGTTGATTGTATTATTAATAATGCTTACTTGCTGGCTTTGAGATTCCGCAATACCCGTATAGGTATTTGAATTAATATTATTCGGAGCATTAACAGTATTACATGCTATTTCGGAATTACTGCAGGAGTATGCTTCTATCCCAAACCCACTATACAATGAAGGAGAGCATATTACATTGTTATTTAAATTAATCGTATTGAAATTAATATTAGGGTTATACAGCCCATTGGTATATATGCCCTCATTCAGCACCGTAATAGTATTTCCATCAATAGTATAAATTGCACCGGGGCTCACTTCATTCACAGTAATACCGGTTGTATTGTAGCATATACTGTCTGCAATGGTATTGTAATTTATGTTGGCTGTCACATAATTCTTCATATTCACCTGCATAGCATTATAGAAGTTCGATACGGTATCCCCCTCCATAGTTAATATATTTTGAGCTGCCTGTGCATTGGCTCCTGCAATGTATATCCCATATGTTCCGGGCGTACTGGGAGAGTTATCAAATCGGTTATAGGATATATTCATATTCACAAAGCTATTAGTGGCATATACCCCTGTGGTGCAGTTCTCAAATATGTTCCTGTACGGTGAATTCGGGCTATTTCCTACAACTAAGGAATCACCCGGAACTTTAAGAGAAGTATTGCCATAAGCCACAATAGCTGCATTTGTATAATTTTTAGTATTTATATTTTGAAACGTATCCGAGCAAATGGTCAGGTTAGTATTTTGGCTGATTATACCTGTCGTCAAATTTTCGAAAACATTATAACCGCTCAGTAAAGAAGGCCCCCCATCCATAAAACTACGAACAGTATCTATTACCCAGCCGGCAGAGCTTCTTTGCCCCGTATATGGTGCATACAGTGTTGTAGGCGGCCCCTGCTTCCAATTTGAACTACCTATACATTCAGAAACAAGCAATGAATCGTAACTACGGCAGGTGTAGCGGCAATAGGAGGAGAAACTAGCCAAAATTCCGTTGAAGGGCCTTACAATAATATTTTTATAATTCTTATTAAATGTAGACGACTGCAATTGATATACGGCCTCCTGTTTTGTTCCATTCATAGCATACACAGCCGTATCTGCATCTTCAATCAGGCATTCGCTACTCACTTTTAAAGTTGAGCCTGAATTAATAAATATCCCTCTCCACATCGTATCGCACGAGGCATGAAAATGGGTGCATCCCCATTGGCCGGTTCCATTCTGCAAACTCAATACAGAATTATTAATTATATTGATAAGTGCTCCGGGAACAACCGCTACATTGCAGCCACCAATCGTAAAGTTATCATCCACGGTAAATGTGCCTTCAATGAGTATGTGTTTTCCTATATATTTATTAGCCGGCAGCGTGCTGGAATGTATATTGTTAAATACTACATCAAAATCTTTCGGATTACGGCAGGCCTCAATACAACATGCCGAATTCGTTAAAGGCACAATACTTGTATCTCCAATCAACGTAATATTACAGGTAGATGCGCCTGCTATATAAAACTGGATAGATTTTTTTGCATAGCTGCAACTCATGGTCATATACACTTTGGCGCTAATCTCATTGGAATCCGTATTTACCGGTCGGGCATCTAACCTCCTTCCGGATGATGGTGTTATAAAATCTCCGCCAAAAATCTCTCCCATTCCAATTGATTCTATAGTCCCCCCTTCATTTCCTGAGGCCTCTACTATATCGGAATGTGTCAACTTATGGAATGAATGAATAGTGGTATCCTTCTTTCCCCCGATGGGATAACGGAACACTACACTATCCAATGTTACACCGGTAGGTATGTAACTTGTAAATGTAAGATTAGAAAGGGAACGTAAATTGCTACTTTCTATAGTAAGGCTATCCATTAGCAGTCCCCCGCAAAGGGAAACGGTATCCGGAGAAAATCCATTGTTTACCAGGCGCAGTGTAGTAGGATATACATTATAATAGAAAGTATCTAACAATGGCTGGCAATGGCTGGAGTCGGGATATTTCAACGTATCTCCGCAATTACTGCCATACAAAGCAAGCAGTTTTCCTTTTCCACTGCCGATAGGAGCCGGACAACTTTTAGAGTTGGGATCTATCAATGCAGAAAACTGGAAGGTATCACATGGGCCGGCAACAATTTTTCCTATATTGAAAAGTATACCTGTATCATGGGCATTATACAAATGCCCGGAATAACACTTATGTGTCGTGATATTCGTTAGTTTTCCACTAGCAAGATGCAGGGTAAAATTAGTATCGTTTTGAAAGGCAACCCAGGCATTATCTATATTATTGATAGAGGGATCGCAAATGGAAAACTTGAAACTTATTGTATTGGTTGAGTCATTAGTGGTTGGCGGCACATTCATCTGCGGAAAAATAGTAGTGTGGTGTATGGGAATATATCCATTCGTAATCTTCCAATGCTTTTGGAAAGAGGTATCAGATTGTTGTTTGCCCACTACAATACCTGCTGTATAAAAAGCAGTATCAAGGGAAGGCGCCGAACAGAGAGGTTGGGTATTTACCTGGAGTATGTAGGTAGGATTTGTTTGTGCAATGTTCAAATACTTGGAATCAATAAGGGGCCAGCATGAGTTATTAAGCCCTTTGTAAGTAAGCACTGTGCGTTGGCTGGCATTTACACTAATCGAAGGAACAGCAGTAAAGTGTTGCCTGGTTGTTCCTCCTGCAAAATAGTTATCTGCAGCACTATTGTTGTAGTTGTCCATATCACAGTAAAAGGTTGTGCTTCCATATACGTATCCTTTGGGTAAGATAATAGTTACCACACTATCCAATTCACTGAATGGGCGAAACTCTACAGGGAAATCGGACGTACCATTGTAGGTTGCACTGGCATTACCTGCTTTAAAATCGAAAGAAAGTGAAAAAGTATCGCAATAGCTGGTAGGAGAAGCAGTAAGGCCAAACCCCGGGCAAGGTTCCAGGAACTTAAAATTATTCCCCCACGAATCGCAGGAATGAAGCGTATCGGCACGGTATCCACCCGGTAGGGCACACATATATTCGGCTCGCAAGTTTAACATGTTAACACCACAACTAAAGAAATAGGGATATTCCGGATAATTTGGCCCATTCATTACCCTTAAGTTTATAACTGCACTATCCACTATTCTCTCTGCGTATGTGTCCGTATCCCACATAGCATATAAGGAGGGATAAGTATGCTGAATAGCCTGCGAAAGCGAAAAGTTCATCGCAATAGTATCATTTGTATAGGTGCTGGTACAATTACAATTATTCTGCGGACAATGGGGCAAATAAAGCTTTTTCCCATTTAGGCTGGGTACCCTTACACAGCCGTGAATAATAAAGTAACTCGAATCATCCGGATCGGTTTGCAAAATATAAGGCTGTGAGGCAAACCCTGGTCGTACATAGCGTATCTGCACATATTCATTCGCAAAATGGCCGGGTTTTAGGCTGTCGTATCCTCCGTTAATGCGAGCCTGAATTTGGTCTCCCGGGTAGGCAGAACCAAGGTTTACCAGTGATTTGTTTTGCAACGAATCAGATATGGGATTAAGTATAACTGCCGGAGACGAATTACACTTAGTTGTATAGTAGTGAGGCCAACCCTGGTTAATATAACCTAAGGTGGTCCTTTGTAATGTCCATGCCGAATCAGTATATGGCACACTACTGCAACTACCGGGACAATGCGGATAAGTTTGGGTGGTTCCGCAACTTAAAATATTACTGCAACCTATACAACCGGTATCGCAGGAATAGCCCATCGTAAATGAAATGGTTTTACTATTGTTTGAATATGCATACCTGGGTGGCATCTGGCCACAGTTCATAACTAACGGCACATTCATGCAAGGCAGATAATTCAACTCACTGTCGTTGGAACAGTAATTGAAAGGCAGCTTACCAAAATTCACGAAAACAGTATCCTGGGTAGAGTCGCTATGAAAGTGCTCAATAAGTATCGGAGGATTTAAAACATAAGAATGTGGCGCTGTGCATCTGCCGCTGTCTTTAAGCACAGGAACATATTTATATCTTCCCGATAAATGATTGGCTCCCGGGGCAACATAGGATAACTCCGGAGAGGAAAAATTAAGATGGAATCCAAGTGGCACGGGAATAGAATAATAATAATATGACTTGGGGCAATTGAAATTAAAAGCTCCCGGGTTTCTTACCTGCGAATAGCTGGGACAAATATCAATATTGAATGCAGGGTTATTGTTTGTAACGTCAGAAGGAGCCGTTACAGAGGTGATGCCGGTATTGCTCGCCGACTGGTATTCATATGATGCATCAATAGATAGAGAGTCTGTTGACAATAATTTATGCCTGTAATATGGCAGCGAAAAACACTGATTATTATAAATGGCATACATAGCAGGCAAATAAAATGTCTTTATTCCCCCGCACTGGGCAAAAGACGGGCAGCTGGTAGAATCGTAGCGAAAGGTAGCCGATACATAAAAACTATTATTATCTGCCAACGCATCGGCAAAACCACTCCCATCAAGGTCTTGTATCGTATTTGCTCCGAATGGGCTTCCCGATTTGCCTGCCGGATATTTAGTCAAATCTATCACAATAATATTCATCCCTAGGTTAGTATAGGATTGATAATAAGACGAGCCAATTGCAACTCCATTAATCTTGATGGAAGTAGTATCAATAGTGCCCATGCCACTGTTCCAGTAGAGATATAATCGAAGGCTGTCAGCCCGTGCATTACCGGGGGCTCCTTCTTCATAAGAAGGGGTATTGGTGTATTTAAACTTCACTTCCATTGTGTGCCTCGCCACCGATGAACAATAGGTAGCATTATCAAAAGTATCTGCAGCCGCTACCAAAAAGGGTTTCCCAAAATCTACATTAACGTAGGTATTTTCAGGTATTGAATCCTGGTGCCGCCCGCTCGAATCAAGAAAGAAAATATTGGAACCTGCCCCATTACTGCAATTTTTAACAAAATAGGGAATATGAACAATTATACTGTCGCCGGGCTTTAGGTATCCTTTGCCGGTAGCAGTTTTTATCATATTGGTATCAATAATATTATTGTGTACTGTATCTAAATTATACAAGCGGTCATGAGGCGGATAGGGATACGTATATCTTGTATAATAAGAGTTCGGCACACTATCCTGCGAATGGGTGATATAGAAGCTTGGCTGGGGCCCTACAGGAAAGTATATGATATTCGGATTTCTTGTACACCTAAAAAAAACAGAATCAATTTTGCTGTTTATTGTTTTATTTTTAATTGTGTACACAAATTCGTCAACGCTGCCGGTATTTAACACAATGCTCGGCTTAGGAAATGACATATCGGAGATTTGCAACTTATACGATTGGCTGTAAACCGCGTCAGCTGTATAAAAAACAAGCAGAATAAAAACAAAAAATAGGCGTTTTGTCATTGGGTCGAGAGGGGAATTAAAATGATTCTTCACATAACGACGCAAAAGTAAAGAGGCTGGAAAGAAAAAATCTCCATAAAAACACTGATTTTTTCAGAAAGTCCTACGTAAAACACTTACGTAAAAAACGTAAAATCAGTAAAACCTAGGTAAAGATGGGTATTGTATTTCTCATGTATTTGTTTTTTGTTTTATGATATCGTTAACTATTTATGTAACTATCCAAAACCCTTTAAAATCTTTGATTTACAAGGAAAAATATTAAGAGAAATTTGTCAAAAAAACGAGCAAAGTCGAAAATCCCTTCTACTTGTACGGATACTTTTCGTTAAAGTTACAAAAAAAGTAGCCAAAACGGCAAACTGAGTCGATGAAAATATCTGCCTATTCCAAATCATGAACTCCCTATCCTATCAAACAGAATATGGAATATAGCAAATTAAAAATTATTTTCTGTATTAATTAATCACAATTTTCTTTTGCAATACTTGGCCATTGCCACTTAATACAAAAAGGTACACGCCGGCTCCATACGAAGAAATATCAAATGAAGATGAATAGTGTTCTGAAATTGCAATTTGGTTGTAATAAACTTTTTGCCCCATCATATTATATATCGATACATCATATTTTCCGGGCTGCGCAAGTTCAGCATCAAACCTCATCTTTCCGTTAGATGGATTAGGATAAATAGTAAGCCCGTTTTTATAATTTGTACTCGCATCTATCCCTGTCGTAGAAGAATTAAGAGAGGTGGGCGAAGACCACACGCCTCTGCCATAGGTAGCGGCCAACAGTGTATTTGTCGGGTAAAAAATCTGGATATCATTCACAATCACATTGGGCAGCCCTGTATTATATACAATCCATTTATTCAGCAGGGTATCCCGGTAATATACCCCCGCGTCCATTCCTATATAAACACTTTCAGGAGTACCTCTTTGGCACAGTATGCAATTAACCGGAAGATTAGGCAATCCCGAAGATATATTTGTCCATGTGGCACCCATATTGGTAGTTTGAAATACCTTGCTTGACCCTACATATCCGGAAAAAGAAACCCATGCCCTTGCAGAATCGCGGGAATCTATGGTAATGCTGCTAATTCCTGCACTGTCTACCGGCAAGCCGGTAGTAATATTCTTCCAAGTAGTTCCTCCGTTCGTGGTTACTTCAATTATACCCGGCTGGGCTGCATATATCACACTGTCATTTTTATTATATATACTTATGGCGCTAATATAGCCCTTGGGGTTTGCCGCATTCCCCCATTTACTGATTTGTTTCCAACTACTACCTTGGTTAGTCGTGTTCCACACGTCTCCCAAGCCGCCAAATAAAGAATACGGATTCCGGGGAGCTTGCAGCCACTTTGTAACCCATGGCCCACCAGGAAGTCCCTGGCTTATACTGTTCCATGAAATCCCGGCATCAAATGATACCTGGAAGTCCCCGCCATAATTTTCAACATACCACGTATTGTCGTTTGAATAATCAATAAAGGAAACCATTCCGTCACCTCCATAAACTTCTTGCCAAAAAGGGCTTGATAAATTTACCCCATTATCCTGCCAGCCTGAAAGCCACATATTTGAAGAATCTGCCGAAGGGCCGATATTATACAATGCCCCAATCTCCAGGTTATTGCTCATGTTAGTCCACACATCTCCAGTCGGTATGCATTTAAAAACCCCTCCGTCATTACATTCATAGTATGCAGAACCGCTTCCCAGAACAGGAGTGATACAATGTACATCGGCATGAACATAGGGATGTCCCCTACCCTGCGAGCTTGAAACCTGTTTCCATGTCCCTCCTCCGTCAGCCGAAACATAATTATCAAGGCCTGCTTCAAATAACGAATCTGCATTGGTGGGAGACACGCAAAGACACATGGTGTACCACCACTGGTAACCAATTTGGTCAGTGCTTGACATTTGCGTGAAAGTTTGCCCTCTGTCAGCAGAGCGATAAGTTGCGGCTGAAGTTCCATTAGGAGCTGCAACCAAATACACATAATTTGAGTCTGCCGGGGTAACTGCAATTTTCATCCTTTCACGAAACGCTGCCGCAGGCAATCCGGAAGCAATCATTTTCCATGTGCTACCCGTATCGGTGGAGCGGAAAAATTGCCCGTCATAAGTAGCTGCATACACAACATGAGAGTGGAACGGTTCCATTTCTATAGAACGAAAATCACCTGTATCCACCTGCCGCCAGGTAACTCCTGCATTAGTTGTTTTAAAAAGCCCGAAAGATGCACCGGCTAATATGCAGTTTGCATTATCAGGATCTAACCACAATTGGTTTACGGTAGAAAATGCCGGACCTGATTTTGCTTGTGTATAAGATAATCCGGTCGTATTCCAGGTATTACCTCCATCGGTTGATTTTAAAACTCCAACTGTAGATAAGGTTGTATATCCTCCGTAAATACCATCCCCATCCCCTGTAGAAATATACATAATATTGGTATTGGCCGGATTAATTGCAATATCACTTATTGACATATCCAACAGGTTATCTGTTTTTGTTGACCAGGTAAGCCCCCCATTGGTTGTTTCCCAAAGTCCTCCTGTGGGGCTGCAGGCAAAAATAGTATTGGAATTCCCAGGCATAAACCGTATATAATTTACCCTGCCATCTCCACCAGATTCCGGAACACTTTCATTCCCTGTATATTTCCAATTTGCAGCACCGGCAAGCGAACGCTCCGGCGAGCGAACAGCAGATTGGTTTGTTAAATATTCCTGGTATTGCCGGGAAATAGAACCCACATCAGGATGATTACCCGAAGGGTATGTACGCGGCTCCATAAGCCATTCCCATCGTTTAAATTGTTCATAGGGTCCGTCCTGTTCTTCGGCAGAATCAGAACTTGAATATCCGGAGTACCATTGGTAAAAAGAATTTTGAACATCATGCACATTGGCATTTTGGTCCTTCATCATACTTATCCAGCTTTGGGCAAGCAAGGGCGAAATAAACAACAGGGAAGCTGCTAATAGAGAGAAATGCTTTTTCATAAAGGGTATGTGGTAATTAGTATGTATATACAATTATAGTCATTTAATCCATACAAATTGCAAATCAATCTGTATCATTAACTTAAAGAGCGTAGGTAAAAAGATTGGTTGGGCTAAATCAAAAATAATTTGTGGAGAGACGGGACA
Organism: Bacteroidota bacterium; assembly: GCA_013289165.1. GTDB lineage: Bacteria > Bacteroidota > Bacteroidia > JABEUT01 > JABEUT01 > JABEUT01. Next base: position 4,135 of record JABDAL010000023.1, on the reverse strand, counting down.
CTTTTAAGGGCAAGTCATATCAGCTAAAACAAGCAATGTCTTGGTGGGATAAATAAAATATGTGAGATATTATAATAAATTAGCTTACCTTTGCAACACTTTTTAACGAAGATAGTATCTCAATCTGTGATACTGGGGTTATTCACCCTATCCATTCAGCCGGTATTTACGTTTTCTTAATGAGTTTATCGGTTATCGCATGTGCGATATATCCGGCAATTTGAATAAAATGATAAAAAACAAATAACATTTCAAGAATTAACCCTCATAACTCCTTTAAACACAAGATAACAGGTAACGATGTTTAAACAAAAAATATTAAAAGTATACTGCTGTACCGAGTGCTTTGAAACCGAAGTAAAAAATACAACCCCAAAAATAAGAGGATGTAAAAAAGCAACTTTCCACCGCTGGATTTATATGGGCGATAAGGGCCAGGAAAGATATGTATGCACTGTGTGCAGCGTAAAAGTGAACACCGAAGAAGTGCCAACACAATTTGGGTGCAAGGACGGGCATCCCCACAAATGGGTGAAAGCCTAAATTAATTATCTTGCAAGCCAATGAGACAACTAAAAATAACTAAAACCATAACCAACCGCGACAGTGCCACTGTTGACAAGTACCTGACTGAAATCAGCAGGCTTGATATGGCTACGCCGGAGGAAGAGGTAATGTTAGCTAAAAAAATAAGAGAAGGAGACCATCTGGCATTAGAAAGATTGGTTACGGCTAACTTGCGCTTTGTGGTATCGGTTGCTAAACAATACCAAAACCAGGGATTAACCCTGTCCGATTTAATAAATGAAGGTAATTTAGGGTTGGTAAAAGCAGCTTCCAGGTTCGATGAAACACGGGGATTTAAGTTTATTTCTTACGCCGTGTGGTGGATAAGGCAGTCTATTGTTCAGGCCATTGCCGTTAATGCAAGAATGGTGAGATTACCGCTTAATAAGGTAAACGCTATTAATAAAATTAAAAGAGCCGGTGCAAAACTGGAACAGCAGTTTGAAAGGGAACCAAGCATGGAAGAAATAGCTGAAATACTCGAAATGAGAGTCGAAGAAGTGAAAGTTACCTGGGATGCCTCTGCTAAGCACATCTCTACTGATACGTTTATTTCCGGTACCGAAGATATGACCCTGATGGATATTTTGGAGAATAAAGATAGTGTGAAACCCGATAACCGTTTAATGGCTGCATCACTAAGCACAGAAATTAAAAGAGCACTCGTTAATATTCCCCAGCGCGAAAGTGATACTATAATCCTATTTTATGGCATCGGGCTTGAGCACCCCTTAACTATGGAAGAAATTGCCAAGCACCAGGGTGTTACAAAGGAAAGGGTTCGGCAGTTAAAGGAAAAAGCAATAAGAAGGCTCAGGGCAAGCTCAAGGAGTAAATTATTAAAGGAATACTTAGGCTAATCAAATAGTAACAATAAATAGTTCTCAATTAACAACCAACAACAACAAACAATGAAAACAGGAGTAGTTAAATTTTTCAATGATGCAAAAGGCTTTGGATTTATCAAGGTAGACGGAGGAGATGAAGATATCTTTGTTCACTCTACCGGCATTAAATCACCTATTCGTGAAAACGACAAAGTGGAATTTGACATCGAGCAAGGCAAAAAAGGCCCGAATGCTGTTAATGTAAAAGTAATTAAATAAACAGGAAACCCAATAAATTATATAAGCAATGAACATTTTTGTATCAAACTTAAGTTTCAAGATTGACCAGGACACTTTAAAAGAATTATTTCAAAATTTTGGCGAAGTAAGTTCCTGTAAAATTATGGCCGACAAATTCTCCGGCAAATCAAGAGGATTTGGCTTTGTAGAAATGCCAAATGATGCCGATGGCCAAAAAGCTATTGACGGACTGAACGACAAAGAAGTTGACGGCAGGAACATCATAGTAAATGTAGCCAAGCCTCGTACCGAAGGCGGAGGTAACAGAAGGGAAGGCGGAGGCGGCAGAGACTTTGGCGGAGGCGGCGGAAGAAGAGAAAGGTGGTAAAAACTACCCTACTCTCGCCACGTTAAATAGCCTTTTCATGTTTTGCATAGTTAGCTATGCCTAGAGGGGTATGGATGGAATTGTTATTTATTGACAATTAATATCACCCATATATAAAGATGTTATTTTTCAAGAATGTTTTTCAAAGTTGACAAACTGGCATCCATATCTTTCACAACATGCTTTTCTAGCATTGGTATCATTATGTTTATAGGGTATTTCAATATACCTGCATTGCTCCAGCCTACTTTGGTTTGATTATCGGAGAAGGATTCTGTTTCCATTATAATTTGGGCACTGGTTTTCATCGGTTTTACAAAACGAATTTCCATTTCAATTCTTTTCCCATCAATAATGTTCGTTATTTCCTTTTCACCTTCACCGGCATCTTTATTTCCGCTCAATGCATAAATATAGCCAACTGTTCCGTCTGTTCCTTTGAATTCTCTTTTCCGGTCGGTGTCAGCCATTGCCCCACTGTTGAATGTATCTTGGTTTTTGAGCAGCCGTAAATAGTCAAATACATTTTGGCTAGGAGCGTTGATGGTAATTTCACGTTTCACATAATGTTTCCTCTTCATAAAAAGTGCAATGATTAACAGTAAGGCAATGATGCCTGCCAGTACTAGTATGATTGTGATTAAAATATTCATTTTTATTTCGTATTAATTGTTTTCATTAATATGCCTCGTCTTCTAACCAGTTTATTTAAACTATTTCTTCGCTTTTGACCTCCTATGCGGACAGCCGGGCCAACAACATGGCCTGCGTTTTCCTTCCAGAAGCTCTGTACATAGTCGCTCTATATGGTCTTTCCTTGTTTCCGGTTTCTTAAAAATTGTAACCCAGCAAATCCATTCGTTACGCGAGAGCGGGGTAAGGTCGTTCCATTTTTCAAGTATATCTGCATTTGAAATTAAAGCTTTCACTAAATCATCGGGCACTTTATGTATCACACCCTCAGCAATTATTTTTTCAGTCATTTTGTAAGCTTCGCTATTTTTAAGGCTATTCAAAATTACAGTTTTTTTATTGTTGTGGCTGCGTTAAGGTGTGATATATATAATCTTTTCCGTTAAATATGTAAGCCTTTTTTGTGCCGGTTTCCCCACCTTTGCAGGATAATTTTATCGCAATAAAATTCACTACTCACTCAAACTACTTAATAAACCTATGATTCATGGAAATTATAATTAATGACCAAAGAAAAGTCTTCGCCATACAGAAAGAATTCAATGAAATGTTTCCCTTTCTCAAATTAGAATTTTATTCTAAGTCAAATGAAGGGGGAGGCTCACCTTCAACAAAAATAATGGAACACTCCGGTAAAACTATTACTGAATGCCGGACTATCCATTCTTCCGGGCATATTACAATTCAGCCACAAATGACCGTAACTGAATTAGAGCAAAATTTTAGAGATGTGTACGGCCTTTCGATTCAAGTGTCCCGCAAATTAGGAGATAACTGGCTTCAGACTGTTAAAGCAGAAGGTTGGACATTAGAAAAGCAAAATACAGCAGGAAAAGAACATAAACAATCAAATTAATTCGTTTAATACACAGCATAAATATGGAAACCATTATTGAATCACCACACTTTAAAGTAAGCCCCCAGCTCAATGACTTTATTACCACCAGGGTGAGTAAGCTGGAGCATCTTAATGAGAGATTAATCCTTTGCGAAATTTTGCTGAAGATTGAAAAATCATCAAGCGATGATAATAAGCTATGCGAAATCAAGCTTTTCGGCCCGCAAATAGATTTGTTTGCAAGTCATCATTGTACTACATTTGAAGATGCTGTTACCGATACATTACATGCACTTGAACAACAGATTAAGAAAGAAAAAGAGAAAACCAAAAGTGGGAGGCACGAGGTGCAGATGGGAGATACTTCTATGGAAGAACCCGGGATTATGTAATCAAGTAGGTGTACATTATTAAGTTGGTTTGCTATATCAGCTTAAGATATATGTACACGCTAAGGTTATAGTCCTAAAATGAAAAGGGCTGTCTCAACTTTTGAGATAGCCCCTCGTAGTATTGGAAAGATGCAAGTTTAAACCTGCTTCTTTTCAGCTTTCTCTACTCTTAGATATTGCTTGAATTGGT
>JABDAL010000022.1 GCA_013289165.1 Bacteroidota bacterium | reverse complement strand
AGCTCCATTGCAATTCGGGTTCACGTTCCAAAAGCGATAGGGCGGAAAGTTGTTCTTCCTGGAAAGGTTTCCAACTATTGTACTCCTCCTGGGTAAGTTCAGTAGGACGACTCACCGTATGACCCGAAACAACCAAATGTTGAATGCCCGCATCCTTAACACCTCCCAAAACTGAGCTAATTGTATTGAGGTGATCTCCTTCAGCTTTTTGTTTCACCTCTTGCTCATAAATCGCAACATCATTTCCCCTGGCATATCTGCTTACATCTTCCTTCTTGCCAACATCTCCCCTTACTACTTTAAGATTTGGATGTTTCAGGGTGAACTCTGTTTCATCGCGTACAATTGCTGTAACACTATGTCCCCTCTTTAGGGCTTCTTCTGTTAAGCGCCTTCCCACCGGACCGGTAGAAGTAAACAGCGCAATCTTTTTTGTTTCCATTGTTATATGAATTGAAAGTTTAAATTTTGATTAGTTCTCCGGTAAACATCTTTCATTCATATAGCATAATTATTGGGCGCAAGTTAGGTTAGCATAATAGCCGCGTGGCTAAATTTTCGGTGAATGCAGAAAATTGGTTGATGTAAGTATCAAAATAGCAGTTCAAAATTCAAGCTGTATTTTTCTCTATCTATATACTTTATTTATAGCGATACCCGGGAAGAAACATGGCCTCTATCATTTACATTGTGATAATTCTATTTCGAATAACGAAAATCATTGTTCATCGAAATTTTACCAATTGAGGGAAACCAGCAACATAGCTTTGCTCCCAGATTGGTACTATTAATAATTATTGTAAAAATTAATGTTATGAAAAAGCACTTACTAAATCCAGTAAAAGCCGGATTGCTTTTAGCAGCCTCTTTGCTGGTCTGTGGTTTTGCCTCAGCAACAACTTACACCGCAGTAGCCTCAGGTAATTGGAGTAACGGCGCCACATGGGGTGGTTCAGCACCTCCATTTACCTTAGGAGCAACTGACCAGGTTAATATTGGTATAGGCATTACGGTAACAATGGATAATAATGTTACTCTTAATGGCTTATTATCTGCAATAAATGTATCGGGTACTCTGGATGCGGCCTCTAACATCACGCTTGATGTTATGTCAGGTTCAATAACCGGTTCAGGGAGTATTGGTGAAGCTGAGAAAAGTGAAAATGTTGAGCTTGAACATAGATAGTAATAGAAACCAGGCAGTAGATGCCTTTTAACCACGGGGAAGCCCCCTTTCTGAAAGAAGGAAGGGGGCTGGTTAAAACAAATAGTGATACTAACCTTTTAAAAATTTTCAACATGAAAACACCAAATGTAAAAGCAGCAGTCCTTAAAGATAAAAAGCCATTTTCAGTTTTATTTATTTCAAAATGTTTTTTTTCCCTTGCAGTAGCAGTCGCATTTATGTCATGCAATAATAATGACAAGCTTGTTGAACAATATAAATCACTATACGAACATGATTCATTGCTTGCGATGCAAACACAAACCGACGATTCAACTATTAAGGGATACATTCATACCTTAAATGATATTCAGGACAACTTGGATAGTATTACCACAAAAGAAAAAATACTATCGGTTCGCGAACAGGAAGGTAATACTCAAGGGGGAAAAGCATTGTCTGACATTAAAGCGCTCGACAACCTGATTATAGCCAGCAATAAGGAAATAACTGCCCTGCATGCGAAGCTGAAAAAAATGGGTAAGAAGGATGCAGAAATGGAAACGATGATAGCTCACATGACATTGCAGCTTGCCCAAAAGGATTCCGAAATAACTATGCTACAGGGAAACCTTGCCAAAGCTAATAGCGACTATAGGGAAGTTACGAGACAATTTAATGATAGCATTACGGTAATCCAGAATCAGAATGCAAGAATTGCTTCCATGACCAACGAGATGAATACTGTGTATTATGCTGTTGGAACCATGAAAGAACTAAAAGATAATAAAGTAATAGACAAAAGCGGGGGATTTGCAGGTATTGGAAGAAATGCAGAGCTGAAACCGGACTTCAACACAGGCTATTTTACTAAAACTGATTTAACACAATTGAGTGTGATACCGCTTAATGCTAAATTTAAAAAGTTATTGAGCAACCATCCTTCTGACTCATATAAAATAACCGGAGATAAGAAAGCGGATTCACTTTTCATTACCGATCATTCTTCTTTCTGGAGCGAGAATAAGTATTTAGTAATAGCTGTAAAATAAGATTTTACTTGCTGATATTGGGTAAAATAAAGAGGTGAGAAGAACCTTATTTGATTTCAAGTAAGGTTCTTTTTATGGAGAAATAAAATATGTAAAATGAATTAATATGATTGTTACGAAAGTATTCAAAACCGTAAATAATTTTCACCTTTATAAAAATCAGGAAGAAGCAATACGCCCTAAAAAGATAGCGTTTTTTACGTCTGATGGACCTATGGGAGAGAACCTAATAAAAGCAGCATTGCGCAGAGGGCATTCGGTGACGGCGGTGGTCCCTGATAAAACTAATTTTAAAATTATTCACCCAAGTTTAGAGGTAGTGAAAGGTAACGTAATGAACAGCAGAGATGTGAAACGTTATGTTGGCGGGTGCGAAGTCGTTATTTATGCACATGAGTTTACCAAATGTGAGCAACAAGAGGATGTTATGATAGCTCTTTCCTTAATAAAGGGAGTAAATTCCCGGATAAAAAATCTTATTGTGTCAGGGCATGGCTTATTAGAGCCAATAATACTTACCTATCGCGAGTACCAGGAATGGCCGTCTGTTCAACATCAACAACTATTAGCATTGAGTGTTATACGTTCAGAGCCCGGATTGCGCTGGAGCTACTTCTATACTTTGGAGCCTGAACCCGATGGAATAAATAGCAGGTTTATCTTGGGAAAAGATTTTGTGATTGCATCGAATGAGGGGGTAACTAAAATGCCTTTTAGGGAGTTTAGCACGGCTTTAATTAATGAAGCCGAAAAAAGAAAATTCGTATGGTTGGAAGGGGAGTTTGACTAATATCTATTCTTCTTTCAATTTTTCAATTTCTTCTTTTAGCTCAAGAATGGCTTCTGTGCAAACTTTTTTCATCTTTTCATACAACGAAGGAATCAACTCAAGATGCGACCCCGATTCTGCATATTCTTCCATAGCGGGAACATCTTGCTCTATTTCTTTAAGCCCCGTGAACGTGATGGAAGGTTTCATTTTATGAACAATAGTTCTTACCGTAGCCCAATCTTTATTAGTGATTGCCTCGTTCAATTTTTCCAGCACTGTGGGGGTTTGTTCTATAAATATGCTCAGCATTTGAATCACGAAATCTGTTTTACCATTTGCAAGGCCATTTAAATAAGTGAGGTCACTATGTTTCATAGGATTTGTTTGAGTGACTGGAGATGCCATATTATTTTCTTTAGCTATATGGTTTCCATTAAGGTTAAGTATAGATACTATTTTTTTATAAAGATTTTCCGGTTCAAATGGTTTAGAGATATATCCATCCATTCCGGCTTTCATACATTTCTCCTGTTCTCCGGCCAGAGCATGGGCTGTCATTGCTATCACAGGGATATTTCTTTTGTCCGGCTGCAGTTCGTTCCGTATTTTTCGGGTAGCTTCATATCCATCCATTCCCGGAAGTTGGATATCCATTAATACTACATCATAATTAGAATGCTCAATCTTATTTAGGGCTACAAATGCATTCTCAGCCGTTTCTACTTTCCAGTTCCAGTCGAGAAGAATTTTTTCCGCGAGCATACGGTTAAGTTCATTATCTTCCACCAATAATACACTCAAACCCTCTGCTGACAAGGGATGCTCAACTATTTTTTGCTTGTTGCGTGCTCTATATTCATCTCCACTGCCAATACGGAATGTAAGATGAACCGTAAAAATAGCTCCTTTTTTTAAGGTGCTATCAACATGAATAGTTCCTCCCTGTTGTTCTACCAATTGCTTTACAATGGAAAGTCCTAAGCCGGTTCCTCCATATTTCCTAGTTGTTTCAGAACTGGCCTGGGTAAAATAATCAAAAATGGAGCCCAATTTGTCTTTGTCTATGCCTATTCCGGTATCCGACACCGAGAACTTAATAAAGATATTTTTCTCTTCTTTTTTTGCAACCCCGGTGGAAATTTTGATTTCTCCCTGTTCCGTAAATTTAATAGCGTTTCCTATAAGGTTGTTAAGAATTTGTCCAAGACGTGTCGGGTCACCAAATAGAAATTCAGGAATGTTTGGGTCAATCTCAGTAGTGAGTTTTATATTTTTTTCATTCAGTTTTAGTAAATGCAGAGATGAGATTGCTTTTATTTTTTCAACCAGGCTGAATTCAATATTTTCAAATGTAACTTTTCCGGAGCGTAGTTTTGAAAAATCAAGAATGTCATTTACAATTTCAAGCAAATTTCCGCTCGAAGTCTTGATAGTACTGATATAACGCTGCTGTTCGGGTGTTAGCGCAGTTTTTTGCAGAATATTTATAAATCCTACTATAGCATTCATTGGGGTCCTTATCTCGTGGCTCATGTTTGCAAGAAACTGCTCTTTTACCTGCATAGTTTCTTCCATCTCTTTATTCACTACTTTAAGATCAGCGAGGGTTTTATTGGCTTTTTCTAATAACTCATCAGCAACCTGGTTTGCCTTTTTCAAGTCCTCCTCCATTTGTTTCCTATCTGTAATGTTTGCATCTATGGCAATGATTCTTTTTACTTTCCCATTTAAGTCTAAAACAGGAGTGAGGGTTGTAATTGTCCAGTATTCAGTACCTGATTTGGAAAAGTTTTTGCTTTCATACATAACAGGGTCTTTCTTTTTAGTTACTGTAAGGTAGGCTTCTGTATCCTGGGAGATGCCGGTTTTTGCTCCTCTTCTCAAAATTTCACTATGTGTTCCTTTAACTTCGTCCAGCGTATAGCCGGTAAGTTTTGTAAATCCATCATTTACCCACTCAATTACTCCTGACTTATCAGCAATTACAACTGAATTGTACGATTTGGTTGCAACCATAGCCAATTTTTGCATTTCCTCTTCCTGCTTACTTTCGGTCACATCCTGTCGTATTCCGACCACTTTGATTGGTTTTCCTTCTTCATTTGCAACAAGTTCCCCCACAGAATAAAATGTACGAATGCTTCCGTCCTTGCCAATGATACGGTAATAAAAACTAACCGGTTTAAGGCTTTGAGTAGATTTTGTTATCACATTCCATACATTTTCTCTATCATCTGGATGGATGTATGAAAGCAACTCGCGGAAATTGAAAGGTCCCCTGCCCGGTTCCAGGTCATGAAGTTTAAATAACTCATCAGACCAGGTGACTTTGTCACTTTCCAAATCCCATTCCCAGCTACCAATACGCGCTATTTTATTAGCCAGAGCAAGTTTTTGTTTTTCCCTTTGTAAGTCCAGCGTTTTTTGTTCGAGCTCTATAGTCTTTTCAGAAAGCTTGGCTAATAATTTATGGCGCTCTATGCCGTAGTTTATAGAGTGTATTAATTCATTGGGTTCAATTTGGCCCTTTATCAAAAAATCCTGGGCACCGTTTTTTACAGCTTCTATTCCCAGTTCTTCATCTTCACTTTCTGCAAGAACTATGATAGCCGTATTGACTGCCTTTTTATGGATTTCTTCAAATGCTTCAATTCCTTGCCACCCCTCCAGGGAAAGGTCAATAATAATACTTTGAAATGTAGCCTTACTTAACTGGTCTTCTGCCTCTTTTATGGTTTTACAAACGGTTAGTGAGGAAGGAAACCCTTTCAGGTTGTTCAGACAGCTTGAAACCCACTGGCTCCCCAGCAAACTGTCCTCCACCAGTAAGATGCTTATAACATTGACTTCTTCGGGCTTTTCCATAATCTCAAGTTTACAAATTGCAAAAATAACTGGGGCAACTCATTATTTTGAGAACGAAAGGGCAATATACGTTTAAATAATACTGTAAAAAACTATATAAAGTTACAAAATTTTCAAGAAATAACCGGATAGTCTTTAGGTTAATAGATTTAATTTCTTGAGAAAATTTTCTTTATAAAGTGCTCCAAGCGGAATAAAGAGATCTCCTACATAAATGGAGGTATCTTGGACATTCTTCACATTATCCAACTGCACAATATGAGAACGATGAACCCTGGCAAACTTATCGGCAGGCAGTTTACTTTCCAGTGCTTTAAGGGTTATATGCAATACGTAGCTTTTTTCGGGTGTATGAATTTTAACGTAGTCGCCCAGCGCTTCAATCCACAAAACATCTTTAATAAATACTTTGTTTATAATGGAATCGCTTTTGATGAAAAAGTATTCTTTATTGCCCACCATTCCTTTGTTGATTGACTTTTCCAGGTTTTTTCCGGCTTTTTCAACTGCTTTAAGGAAGCGTGGAAGTGTAATGGGTTTAAGCAAGTAATCCACTACTTCATAATCAAATGCATCAAAAGCATATTTTTTGTGGGATGTGGTGAGTATTACCTGGGGCTTAATCTCAAGGCTGGATAATAACTCAAGCCCCGTCATTTCAGGCATTTCTACATCAAGAAAAACGATATGCACATCATTATCTTTAAGGGCTTTCAAGGCATCTTTAGCCCTGCTAAAAGAGCCAGTAAGTTCAAGGCTATCTACATGGGAAATCAATTGCACTAATATTTCCCTGCAAGCATCGTCATCATCTATAATTATCGCATTCATAGGCTAATGTTTTGTTAATCAGAAAGACCGGGGTTGAAAAGAATCTACTTCAAACACAAATATAGAAATAATCTATAATACCCCCCTTTTTAAGGCAGCAGGGCAAATATTTATGCACCATTTAGTGTGCCTTTTTTGCTAACCAGGGAAACTATCTTCCTGTAAAGAGTTTGTTGATTGAAGGGTTTCGATACATAATCATCCATTCCTGCTCTATGGCATTTTTCTTCCTCCCCCGGCATAATGTTAGCAGTCATGGCTATGATAGGAATATTACGTTTTGGTAAAGGGAAATCCTTCCGTATAATTCGTGTTAGTTCATAACCATCTTTGCCAGGCAATTGTATATCCATCAATACTAAGTCAGAAGGGTTATGTTCAAGTATATCCAGTGCAATGATTCCATTTTCAGCTATTTGGACTTTCCATCCCCAGTCATTCAGGATTTTCTTTGCCAATAGTTGGTTCATTTCATTATCCTCCACTAAAAGAATATTCAGTTCCTTGGGGTGGGGCAGGACATCTTTTTCAATATCTTCTGCTGGCTTGGAGGGGTGCGTGTTTTTCCCATAGGGTATCTTATATGTGAATTGGGAACCTTCCCCTTCTTTGCTTGTTAAGGAGATGCTTCCACCTTGCAATTCCGCCAGTTGTTTTACGATGGCAAGGCCCAATCCTGTTCCACCATATTTCCTTGCAGTATCGCTATTGGCTTGTATAAACGCATAGAAAATAGTCGAAATCTTTTCCTTTGGAATTCCTATCCCTGTATCCAATACAGATATTTCAAGGTTTACCTGGTCGTCTGTTTCACTTAATTTTTTTATAGAAATAGTTACTTTCCCTTTTTCTGTAAATTTAATAGCGTTTGCTACCAGGTTGAATAATACTTGCGATAATCTTGTTGAGTCGCCAATGAGATGTATAGGAACATCCTTTTCAATAAATGAAAATAGATTCAAATTTTTTTCCTGTGCTTTGGGGATCATCATTTCTACACAAGTATCAACAATCCGGGAAAGGATGAAGTCCTTTTTTTCTATAAGCATTTTGCCTGATCTTATTTTAGAAAAGTCGAGAATATCATTAATGATTACAAGAAGATTGTTTCCCGAGGTTTGAATTGCTTCCAGATATTTCTGCTGTTCCGGGTCCAGAGGTGTTTTTAGAACTATGTCCGTAAATCCAATGATTGCATTCATAGGGGTACGGATTTCATGGCTCATATTGGCAAGAAACTGCTCCCCAACTTTTTTAGCGATTTCAGCACTCTCGGCACGTTCTTTTTCCTTTCGTAAAAGTTCAGCAGCACGTTTTTTATCTGTTATATCGCGGATAATAGAAATGGTTTGGTTTTTTTCCTCTTTTTTTAAATTCCTTACGGTGTACTCAAGTTCTACTACTCTGCCATCTTTTCTCCGTATTCTTGTTTCTCCTGTGCTTTGTTCTCTTTCTCCTTCTCTCCTTTGTTTAAAACGCTCTAGGATAACCGGCCTTTCTTCTTCTGCAACCAGGTCAAGGAAAGAAGACATTGCCAATATTTCTTTTCTGCTATATCCGTAGATGTTACAAATGGCATCATTTACATAGATTATTCTCTCTCCCTCAGTAATAGAAACTCCTTCTCCCATTTCGCTTTGGGTTTTTAAAAGTGTTTCATATAGGTCTCTCTGGGCTCGTAAGGCTTCCTGCGTATATTCCTGCTCGTTTATTTTTTTTTGTAAATTGTCAGTCATCTGGTTAAATGACTTTGCTGCAAGGCCTATTTCATCATTCGAAAAAATGTTTGCCCTGTCACTAAAGTCAGCCTTCGAAACCTTTTTTGCGATACGGACTATTTCGCTCAGTCCGCGGGTAATGCTCCTGCTTACCGACATGATGAGAAAGAGCCCGATAAATTCAACCGTAATAGCGATTGAAAAAAGTATTTTTAGTATCAGTCCCTCAATCCACCTGGAACCTTCTCCCAATGTGTATGAAAAGTTATCTTCCAATACAGTTAGGCGCTCATTTAATTGATATATATTTTCAAGTGTTTCATTAATTTCATCATCATGGGTTTCTCCGGAAGAAACCTGGGTATGAAGGCGAGCCCCCAGGTATTGTAATTCTTCCATTAGTTTGTCCCCATTTGACCAAAGCATAACGGCATTACTTACATAAGAAATATTCTTGAACCTGGTGAGAAGTTTTATTATTCCGTCAATATCATCGGGGCTGACCCGGCCTTCAAGAAAGCCCTCTCGTGCCAAAGCCAAGTCGGGAGTGGCCTGACTAAGTGCAAGTCTGGCCTTATGGTCGCCTAAGGGAACGGAAAGAAATATTTGGAACTGCTTGTAATCCTTTTCGTTATGTGTGTAACGGTATTTGGTTAAAACATACGCAGCATCCTTTTCCGCTTTCGACCAAAGTCCTTCAGCCCCTACCAGTGCCCTTGCAGACGATAGGGTATGTATCATAAATGAAAGCGCAAATAATTCAATGGCAATTAATAAAGCCATGATGCCCACTACGAAATATAGTTTCCTGGTGATGGATATATTTTTTATGCCCTTGAAAAATTGAAAATCTTTCATTTTGTTGTCGCAATCACAGGTTGAAAAATATAGGAAAAAGAATATTCACTTTTGTATTAAAATACAGGGCAAAGAATAACAGGTGGCGTTAGTCCGATAAAAATACAAAATTTTGTTAATCGCATACTATTATACAGCCAGCAGGGGACATAAGTTACAGAGATTTGATAAATACAAAAACCCTTCTTTTAAAGTAAAGAAGGGTTTTTAAGTTTTACAATAATAAACACCAAGGTGCTGGTTCTTATGAAGTAAAGAACTATAGTTCACGCTCTTCGGTAGAGTCGTGAAGTTGAAGTTCACCTTTTTCCAGTTCCTGAATTAAAGAGGTAGAATAATCTTTTTCCGGAACCCTTGTTTCTCCTTCAGGGCTGGTAAAAAGAAATTCATTGCTTATGCGATATTTTCCCGGTTTTTGTTTGTCAGCTTCGGGTTCAATGGAGTGTGCATAACCCCAATGTAACCCCTTTTCAGTTTGGAAAAGTTGAGAGCTTCCTGTTGGGCACGCATTACAGGTTTAAATTCATCATAGAATTCCTGGGTGGTTTCTTTTGCCTGTTCTACCGGATGGCCGGCTGCGATAATTCGTTCTACCCCGGCATCTTTTGCCCCCTGGATAATACTACGGGTTATTTCAGCATATTCTTTAGGCTGGGTTTTGAAAGGATTGTATGCACATACTATCACATCGTTGCCACGGGCATAACGGCGAACATCTTCCTTGTTTCTTACATCTCCTTTCACTATTTTCAAATTAGGATGGTTTACTTTAAATTCATTTTCATTTTGAACGATTGCAGTAACATTATGCCCTCTTTTAAGGGCTTCTTCTGTGAGGCGCTGCCCCACTCCTTCGGTGGAAGTAAACAACGCAATTTTTTGAGCATTCATGGTGTTTAAATTTTTAGATTGTTGATTAATTTAACATGGAATTTTTTGTCCCAACGCAAGGTAGCTCACGGCGCTTTTTATACCCGGGATTTTCGTTCAATGCAGGTAAACATGGTTTGAAGATTCTATTTAAATCGGTGAAAATGGATTCTTATTTTAATTGTCATTTTACAGCGCGACGCCTCTATAGATAATGGCGAAGAAGATGCTTCTTCATACTAATATGTATCGTCTTTATTTTTCATTCGTTCATCTGCTAATATGAGCATCTCAACGAATTATGACGGTTATTCAGGAGATCTCTTAATAACTTTGGTAAAACAGGGAAATATTAAAAGCTACAAGTTATGCCAAGAACAAAAAGCAAAGTTGAGGTGCCGGCAGAAATCAGGAAAGTGGAAGTACGGCTGCTCCGGGTTACGGATTATATAGGCCTGTATGATTCCATGAGAGAAGCGTATAAAAACTGGCATGGAACACTGTGGGCAGAAGATACGTTAGAGCAGCTTATTAAAATATTTCCGGAAGGACAAATTGTTGTTCTTGTAAATGATAAGGTAGTAGGGGTAGCCCTTTCAATAATTGTAAATTACGATGATTTTGGAGATGACCATACCTATAAACAAATTACGGGGGGCTATACTTTCGATACACACAATCCTGACGGGGATGTGCTATATGGAATAGAAGTTTTTGTTCATCCTGACTATCGTGGACTCAGGCTTGCAGGACGTTTGTATGATGCACGCAAAGACCTCTGTGTGAAACTAAACCTGAAAGCTATTGTGTTTGGAGGTAGGATACCTAACTACCAAGAATATTCTGAGAAAATAAACCCCCGCCAGTATATTGAAAAAGTAAAAACAAAAGAAATTTATGATCCGGTATTGTCTTTCCAATTATCAAATGAATTCCACGTAATTAAACTGTTGAAAGACTATATGCCTCATGATGAGGAATCAAAAGCTTATGCCACGTTGATGGAATGGAATAACGTACTATATGAAAAGACAACTAAACATTCTAAACCATTAAAAAGCATTGTGAGGGTTGGATTAGTGCAATGGCAAATGCGTTCATTAAGAACATTTGAGATGCTTTGTGAGCAAATTGAGTTTTTTGTTGATTCAGTCGCAGGTTATAAAGCAGATTTCATCTTATTCCCGGAATTGTTTAATGCCCCCCTGATGGCTGAGTTTAACCACCAGGGACAGGCCGAAGCTATACGAAGTCTTGCTCAGTATACGGAACCACTGCGTGATAAATTTAGCAACTATGCAGTTTCTTTTAATATAAATATTATTACAGGTAGTATGCCTATTCTTTACGAGGGAAAGTTATACAATGAAGGTTACTTATGCAGGAGGGATGGCTCTATAGAGACCTACGTAAAGATACATGTTACTCCTAACGAAGTAAGCTCTTGGGGAATAGTAGGTGGAAATAAATTAAAGGTATATGATACCGATGCCGGGAAAATAGGTATCCTGGTATGTTATGATGTAGAATTCCCGGAGCTCGCCAGGTTATTGGCATTACAGGGCATGGAAATATTATTCGTGCCATTTCTTACCGATACTCAAAATGCTTTCACCCGCGTTAAATGCTGCGGACAGGCAAGGGCAATCGAAAATGAATGTTTTGTTGTTATTGCAGGTTGTGTGGGCAATTTACCTAAGGTGCACAATATGGATATACAATATGCGCAATCGGCGGTATTTACACCGGCTGACTTTGCATTTCCAACCAATGGAATAAAAACAGAAGCAACACCCAATGCCGAAGCAGTATTGATTGCTGACTTGGAACTGAATCTGCTAAAAACGATGCGTTCGCATGGAAGTGTGCAGAATCTTAAAGACCGTCGCACAGATATGTATGAGCTAAAACAGCTTATTCCCGCCGGAAAATGGGATACAATGAATCAAAATGGCCATTCAAAGGAATTGAAATAGGCTTTGGTGAAATCCCTTATCAAGTATAAGTTTTTACAGTGTTTCTCGCAGTAGATAGCTTTTAGATTCTGTAAAGAGTAACTAGTCTATTCGTTTATAACGTTCAGCGAATTTTTTTTCGTTTCGGCTGTTATGGCTGTAAATTAGGAAGTAGGTATTAAACTTAATATAATTTGAAAACACTTAAAATTTTAACAGTTGCTATATTCTCCTGCTTTGCTGCCGTAGTTATGGCACAGGGTGTAGATGTAGTGAGCACGGTAGATAACCGTAATAATTTGCAACTTGGGTTTAAAGTTGGATTTAATAATTCCGATATTTATGATATTCACGGCCAGGGGTTTTCAGCTAATCCTATATATGGCCCTGTTGCAGGCACCTTTTTATCTATTCCTTTTGGAAAATATTTCGGTATTCAGCCGGAAATACTCCTTTCTGAAAAAGGATTTGCAGGTAGTGGAACAATCAGCGACGGGGAATATTCCTTTTTTGAAAGACTAAATTTTCTTGACATACCATTGATGATACAAATAAAACTTGCACCTAATATTTATTTATTGGGAGGGCCGGAATACTCATACTTGCTGTCACGCTCTTATAGTTTTACACACGGAATAACAAGTGAGGCCACTCAACAGCAGTTTGAAAGTGACAATATGCTCCATAGCATTTTAGGACTCATTTTTGGTGCTGATTTTAATTTCAATGTTATAACGTTAGGAGGTAGAATAGCGTGGGATTTAGAAGATGGTAATGATGATGAAAATGAACCATCACTGCCCAGTTATCGGAACCTGTGGGGGCAGCTGACAGTAGGATTCAGGTTATAAATCTTCTATGATAATTTTTACAAGGCCAGGTTCAATGTAATGATAGCAGTGTTAATGTGTGGGATTGACAAAAGGTTGATGGGCTGAACCTGGCCTTATATTTTATTGATTGAGTAGTTTAAAGAGTTCGCTGAGATCGGGTTGCAGTATAATTTCTGTCCGGCGATTTAATTGTCTTCCATCAGGAGTATTATTAGTAGCTACCGGATGAAATTCTCCTCTTCCGGAGGCAATAATATCCTGTGGATTTACACCATAATCTTTTGTAAGGACTCGAACAATAGCAGTTGCACGAGCTACACTGAGTGCCCAATTGTCCTGGAATTTACCGGTTATGGGAACCGTATCAGTGTGCCCTTCTACATCAATGTCAATATCGGGGGAGTTAATAAGTACAGCCGCCAGCGATTGTAAAGCCTGTTTCCCTTCAGGGCCTACATCTGCACTCCCTGATTTGAATAATAATTTCTCTTGCAAGGATACATAAAGCTTTCCGTCTTTCAGAGTAACCGTCAACTGATCGGGTTTAAAGTTTATAAGGGCATCTGCAACCGTTTTCTTTAGCTTATTAAGAACATCTCTTTGAGACTGGATTAGTGTCTCCAGCCTATTTAATCTGCTAGCCTGTTCCTGTATGGTCATTTTTGAATTGAGAGCAAGGCTTTGCAAGTTATTCTGTAAAGAATCCTTAGTTTTTGAGAGTCCGGCCACTCTTCCGTAACAATCATCCAAGCTATGGTGGGTACTCGCACTATCACTTTGCAAAGCCCTTACTCTGTTTTGTTCGCTTATTAATTTACGTTTAGGAACGCAGGAAGAAAAGGCAATAACAATGCCTGCCGCAATAAGTAAGTTTGTTTTCATAATGCTTAAAATTTAGATTGTAATTAAATTCTTTTGCTAAAGCTACAATGGAATGATAGCGTTTCTCTAAAAAATAGATTAAAACCATAATTTAAAGGCTGAACATACTTTGGCTGTAGGTGAATATACCCTCGCATATATGCTCCCTATGATATATATATGAAAAGTCTGCTATAAATATTTTAGGAGAGAAATAACTTACATAAACCTGTGTTCTCTCCCTCCTCCTCCGCCCATATTTCCTCCTTGTCTTGGCCTCCCGCTCCCGGGCTGAGGTGGCATTCTGCTTCCGTTTGGAGCATTACGCGGCTGTTGAGACATGCTTCTACTTTGCATATTACTATGCGGCTGTTGAGGTACACTCCTATTTTGAACAGCACTATGCTGTTGGGGTGCAGAGCTATGCACGTTAGAGGCTTGGGTTGCTGCAGTTCGTGGAGTACTACTTATGGAATGTCCCTGCGTATTATATTGTCGCCCATGGACTGAACTCATAGCTGTTGTAGAAGGATGCCCCCCATTTACCGATGCGAGTTGACTTCTATTGGTGCTTGCTGCCTGTTGGTGAGCTGTTTGCTGCGCAGTTGGTTGAACATGGTGTTCATTCATAGCTGCCTGCTCTGCAGATGTTGGTCTTGCATTTACTCCCCCGGGTCCATTAAAACTGGCATGGCTTACGCTTGTATTATTAATAACCGTTCGATCTACGTATGTATTGTGGACTACGGCACTATTTACGTGCCATACTGCTGTATTGTATCGGAAGGCTCCGCCTTCCCATCTTCCTCCGCAAAATCCTACTCCGGTATATCCAAAACCATACGCTACTCCGCCATAAAACCCTACATGGGGACCCCAATAACCCCGGTGCCATCCGTAAAAACCACCTACAAAACCCCAATAACCGGGTGTCCAAAGCAAACCCACAGCCGGAGGAGCTATCCATACACCCGGTACCCAGTAATATCCATTATCGCCATATGCCCAATACCCCGGTTCCCAAATATAACCTTCCACAGGGCAGGCCGGTTGAACATAAACGGGTATCACAGGCGGGGCTACCCGGACACTTACTCCCACGGCAACCTGTGCATGTATGTTCTGCGCTCCTAATAAGAGACAGAATAAAATATTTAAAATTACTGTCAACCGTTTCATATTATGTAATTTAATTAGTTAATGACTCTTACTACAATTGCATTATAAATTTGACCTTATTAAGGTATAATTGGTTTATTTTAAAAAAGAAAAACTTCAGCAGTGACTAACAAAATAAAGATACCAATAAATACCATTGTATATAAAAAAACAAAGTTTCCAACTGTATGATTTTCCCTTTCATAAAATAAACGAAGTTCTCTTTCCCATGCGTGTAGTAATCCATGCTTTTCCTTTTTTACCATTTCCCAATAAATTTATTTCAAGTACTTTCATCATTCCATCTGTGAATTAATTAATTTTTAGTTCTCGTTAATTATTTGCAATAACAGTACCTGGAGTTAATCCATTCTAAATTACGCATCCTATTTGCCAGAGTAATTAATTATTCGGCAAACTACACTTTTGGATAGATAAAATATACAAATGAAAGCTTGAAAATTAGCCTGTTTTAATCTATTTTTTGGGCTTATTCTTAGCCGGCTACATGACCCTGAGCAGCCATAAAATTAGAAGTATTAGTGCTATTACTAATAACAGGTTAACTAGCCCGCCTAAACCAAATCCTCCTGCTAATATCCCAATTAGCCATAAAATCAATATTACAATGATAACTATCCACAGCAAGCTTAGAGCTGCCCGGGCACCTTCATCATCTCCGTGATATTCACTACCAGCCTGGTATAAAAGTTTTTCATTTGCCGTAGAAGGATTCTGGGATGTGCTAATATTTTGGTTGGGCATTTGCTTTGCGGCTGTTGCAGCAAGTGCTTTATAATGTTCTATTCTACCAGTAGAAACAACTTTATTCGTTATCGGAATAGTAGTATTAAGTGGCAAAATGTTGCCAACTTCTTTTACAGATACAGCAGCTAAAGAAATTTTGGAATCAGTTCGTACACTTGTATTCTCTTTTTTAGATATCGTACTACCGTATTTACTCCGGCCCCAATCAACGTAATAACCTTTTGTATAATGGCGCTTAACAATTGAAGCATTGGGTCCGCATGATGAAAGTGCGATACTTATAAGTACGCATACATAGCTAAAGGTAATTAATTTTTTCATAACCACAGTATGTATTATTAATTATTTTTTTGATTTTCATACCGAAGGTAATATCATTCTTTGCAGATTTTTTAAAATATTCGTTAAACTATCTAAAATCATAGCTGAATGTATTTTATAAAAAGTGTTTCCTTATAGCATCTAACTACCTGCCGAAATTATTTTTGAGCAGGTAGCCGGTATAGTCTACTAATGCAGTGGTTTTTTTATCAGGGTTTACAATTCTTTTCTCTGCCTCATCTATAACAGTTTGTGCATACTCTTTTCTCGTCATCCTGTCTCCCTTATTTGGAATAATAACAATAAAGTTATTGCCTGTGCCCGTAATATACCGACTGCTTTTTTTAGCAAGATCTGTTTCTATTGTATAAAAATAGCTCCAGTCAATATCTAATTCATTATCTAACAGTCCAAGTGCGTCCAGTTGTTCTTCCTGAACAGGTTTCCATATTTCACGTTCTTCCATTGTCAGGGTTGAAGTAAAAAGATGGATATGCCCCGAAATAATTAAGCGGTTAATACCTGAACCTTTACAGCCTTCCATTAACGAACGGATAGACTTAAAGCACTCTCCGGGACGGTCTGGTTTTAGTTCCTGGTCGTATATTACCATATCCATGTCCTTAATATTTCTATTCAAATCTTCATTCTTATTTACGTCCCCTTTTCTAATAGTGAGATTGGGATTGCTTAGGTTAAATTCATGGTTATCATTTATGATAACTGTTACAATATGTCCCCTTCGGAGGGCTTCTTCAACGATACTTTTTCCAACCGGGTTTACTGATGTATATATGGCAATTTTTTTTGATTTCATTGTATTGATATTATATATTCTTAAATTGGAGTATTCAAAATTGGGCGCAAGTTAATCTGGGATAATTCTGTTGGTTTTAATTTTCGATAAATAAAGCAAAGGGGGCTACGAAACAAGCAATTCAAGGGGTAAATAAATTTGCTGCCGGTGGAGAAATTCAATTGGTTTCCGTACCTCGATAGTTAAAAATATAATTCGGCTATTATTTTAAGGTATTCACCGATTATTTTGGCGGTTTTATCGAAAAAATATTCCTCTTTTATTTTAATAGCCGAAAATTATATCATCCAAGCTTTTAAAAAAGAAATAATGTGGCTGTTCAATTTATTGATTTGCAATGGGTAATATTTCTTTACCCGTGTAAATTATTTTTATAGGCAGCAATTAAGTAATAACCGCAATTCATACACACATGGAAGCAAAAACAAAGACTAAAAGAAAGGGAACCCTCCCTGTTTCTCCCGAATCCATATTTAATGGTACGTTAAGCGATTCGGAACTATATAATACGCTTGTAAAAGTCAGGAATGGAAATTTTTCAGTACGCCTGCCTGGCGACCAGGTTGGGATAAAAGGTAAAATATACGATACCATTAATGAGATCATTCAACTCAATGAAACAATGGTATTTGAGTTTGAACAGGTTGGCAATAGTATAGGTAAACAAGGGAAATTAACTCAACGAGTGGAGATTGACGGGGCAAGAGGGGCATGGGGCCAATGTGTTGATTCTGTGAATTCACTTATTGCTGACTTGGTGCATCCTACTATTGAAATAGCACACGTTATAACATCAGTTGCAAAGGGTAATCTTTCCCAGCAGATGCCTCTGGATATTGAGGGACACGCCTTGCAGGGAGAGTTTTTAAGGATTGCAAAGGAGGTGAACGGTATGGTGAAGCAGCTCAATCTCTTCTCCATGGAAGTAACACGGGTGGCACTGGAAGTAGGTACAGAAGGTAAACTGGGTGGACAGGCAAAAGTGAAAGGAGTTGCCGGTGTGTGGAAGGACCTTACAGACAGTGTGAACCAGATGGCAAGCAACCTGACAGGGCAGGTGCGTAATATTGCAGATGTTACAACAGCCGTTGCAAAAGGTGACCTTTCTAAAAAGATTACGGTAGACGTTAAAGGGGAAATATTGGAATTAAAAAACACTATCAATACGATGGTGGACCAGTTGAATTCATTTGCATCTGAGGTAACACGGGTTGCTCGTGAGGTAGGTACGGAAGGAAAATTAGGCGGTCAGGCACAGGTTAAGGGTGTTGCAGGTACTTGGAAAGACTTAACAGATAGTGTGAACCAGATGGCAAGCAACCTGACAGGACAGGTACGTAACATTGCCGAAGTGACTACAGCGGTTGCAAAAGGCGACTTATCTAAGAAGATTACAGTTGACGTGCGTGGTGAAATCTTAGAGCTTAAAAATACCATCAATACGATGGTGGACCAGTTGAATTCATTTGGCGCTGAGGTAACGCGGGTAGCACGGGAAGTGGGTTCTGAAGGAAAACTGGGTGGACAGGCAAAAGTAAAAGGTGTGGGTGGTACATGGAAGGACCTAACCGATAGTGTGAACCTGATGGCAGGGAATCTTACCGCACAGGTACGTAACATTGCCGAAGTGACTACAGCGGTTGCAAAAGGCGACTTATCAAAGAAAATTACCGTTAATGTAGAAGGTGAAATCCTGGAATTGAAAAACACCATCAATACGATGGTGGACCAGTTGAATTCATTTGGTGCTGAGGTAACACGGGTAGCACGTGAGGTAGGTTCGGAAGGAAAACTGGGTGGACAGGCAAAAGTAAAAGGTGTGGGTGGTACGTGGAAGGACTTAACGGATAGTGTGAACCTGATGGCGGGTAATCTTACCGCACAGGTGCGTAACATTGCCGAAGTGACTACCGCGGTTGCTAATGGTGACCTATCTAAGAAAATTACAGTTACCGTAGAAGGTGAAATATTAGAATTGAAAAAGACCATCAATACAATGGTGGACCAGCTGAACTCCTTCTCATCAGAGGTAACGCGGGTAGCACGTGAGGTAGGTACGGAAGGAAAATTGGGCGGTCAGGCACAGGTAAAAGGTGTGGGTGGTACCTGGAAAGACTTAACGGATAGTGTAAACCAGATGGCAAGTAACCTCACGGGACAGGTTCGTAACATTGCTGAGGTAACCACTGCGGTTGCAAAAGGCGACCTTTCCCGGCAAATTACGGTGGACGTTAAAGGTGAAATATTAGAATTGAAAAAGACCATCAATACGATGGTGGACCAGCTGAACTCTTTCTCCTCAGAGGTAACACGGGTAGCACGTGAGGTAGGTACGGAAGGGAAATTAGGTGGCCAGGCGCAGGTAAAAGGTGTGGGTGGTACATGGAAAGACTTAACAGATAGTGTGAACCAGATGGCAAGTAACCTGACAGGGCAGGTGCGTAACATTGCTGATGTTACGACAGCCGTTGCAAAGGGAGACCTTTCTAAAAAGATTACGGTAGACGTTAAAGGTGAAATATTGGAGTTGAAAAATACCATCAATACGATGGTGGACCAGCTGAACTCATTTGCATCGGAGGTAACACGGGTAGCGCGTGAAGTAGGTACGGAGGGAAAACTCGGTGGACAAGCACAGGTGCGTGGTGTGGGTGGAACATGGAAAGACTTAACAGATAGTGTGAACCAGATGGCAGGTAATCTCACTGCACAGGTGCGTAATATAGCGGATGTGGCTATTGCCGTGGCGAACGGTGATATGTCGAAAAAAATTACGGTAGATGTACGCGGAGAAATATTGCAACTGAAAGAAACGCTGAATACGATGGTGGATCAGCTGAGGGCATTTGCATCAGAAGTAACGCGGGTAGCACGGGAAGTAGGTACGGAGGGGAAATTGGGTGGACAGGCAAATGTACCGGGCGTTGCAGGAACATGGAAAGACTTAACAGATAGTGTGAATCAAATGGCGGGAAACCTTACCGGACAGGTACGTAACATTGCAGAAGTAACAATTGCCGTGGCAAATGGAGATATGTCGAAAAAGATTACGGTGGACGTGCGTGGAGAAATATTACAGTTGAAGGAAACGATTAACACGATGGTGGACCAGCTGAGAGCATTTGCATCAGAGGTAACACGGGTAGCACGGGAAGTAGGTACGGAGGGGAAACTGGGTGGACAGGCATTTGTGCCTGGTGTTGGTGGAACCTGGAAAGACTTAACAGATAGTGTGAACCAAATGGCAGGTAACCTTACCGCACAGGTGCGTAACATTGCCGAGGTGACCAAAGCCGTGGCAAGTGGTGACCTTTCAAAATTGATTACGGTAGACGTTAAAGGGGAAATATTAGGACTGAAAAATACCATCAATACGATGGTGGAACAGCTGAACTCATTTGCATCAGAGGTAACACGGGTGGCACGGGAAGTAGGTACAGAAGGCAAGCTGGGTGGCCAGGCGCAGGTTAAGGGTGTTGCCGGAACGTGGAAGGACCTTACGGATAATGTGAACTTAATGGCAAGTAACCTTACCGGACAAGTGCGTGGTATTGCCAAGGTTGTGACATCTGTTGCAAAGGGTAATTTAAGACAAAAACTCTCTATTGATGCAAAAGGTGAAGTTGCCCAGCTGACAGATACGATAAATGAGATGATAGACACGCTTGCTATCTTCTCCGACCAGGTTACTACAGTGGCTCGTGAAGTAGGTGCGGAAGGAAAA
Source organism: Bacteroidota bacterium (assembly GCA_013289165.1). Taxonomy (GTDB): domain Bacteria; phylum Bacteroidota; class Bacteroidia; order JABEUT01; family JABEUT01; genus JABEUT01. The sequence continues at coordinate 10,358 of JABDAL010000022.1, read as the reverse complement.
CTGGGTGGACAGGCAAGTGTGCCGGGTGCATCAGGTACATGGAAAAACCTGACAGAAAATGTGAACCAGCTTGCAGCAAATCTTACCACGCAGGTACGTGCCATATCTGAAGTAGCCTCAGCGGTTACAAAAGGTGACCTTACCCGAAGCATTGGTGTGGAAGCGAGAGGTGAAGTAGAAGCGTTGAAAGATACCATTAACCAGATGATATCAAACCTGAAGGCCACCACGCTAAGGAACCAGGAGCAAGACTGGCTCAAATCGAACCTTGCTAAGTTTACCCAGATGTTACAAGGCCAGAAGGAATTGAACAGCGTTACCAAGCGTATTCTTTCTGAGTTGGCACAGGTGGTAAATGCCCAGCATGGTCTCTTCTATATTATGGAAGAAGAGGAGAATATCCTTGATTCGAAACTGAAATTAATTGCAGCTTACGCATTCAGGAAGAGGAAAGATCTTTCCAATGAATTTGCAATGGGCGAAGGCTTGGTAGGACAATGTGCCCTGGAAAAAGAACGTATCCTATTAACGAATGTACCGGGCGATTATATCCAGATTGGTTCGGGGCTTGGAGAATCAGCACCTGTTAATATATTAGTTCTTCCTGTGTTATTTGAAGGACAGCTGAAGGCAGTTATTGAACTCGCTTCTTTCGATTCCTTCAGCCAAACACACCAGGACTTCCTTGAAGGGCTGACAGAAAGTATCGGTATAGTATTGAATACTATAGAAACCAGTTCAAGAACAGAAGACCTGCTGGCACAATCGCAATCCCTGGCAAGTGAATTGAAGAGCCAACAGGAAGTGTTGCGTAAAACCAATGAGGAACTTGAAGAAAAAGCGCTGTTGCTTGCCAACCAAAAAGAAGAAGTGGAAGGGAAGAATAAAGAAGTGGAAGTGGCGAGAAAATCGTTGGAAGAAAAGGCAGCTCAATTGACATTGACATCCAAATACAAATCAGAATTTCTTGCCAATATGTCGCATGAATTAAGGACGCCTCTCAACAGTTTACAAATACTTGCGCATGAATTGATAGAGAATCATGATGGAAACCTGACGGAACAACAGATACAATATGCAAAAACAATAAATGCCTGCGGCGATGACCTCATCCAGTTGATTAATGATATACTTGACCTTTCGAAAATTGAATCGGGTTACATATCAGTCGAAACCCTGCCTGTCAGCTTCCTTGAAATTACACAGTTTGTTGAATCGACATTCAGGCACATTTCAGAATCCAAACATCTTAAATTTAACATTGAGTTGGATGAAACAATACCTGAATATATTGAAACAGATCCGCACAGGCTTAACCAGATTCTCAAGAATCTCTTGTCAAACTCTTTTAAGTTTACTGAAAAAGGTGGCGTAAAACTGAAGGTATATAAGGCTTTCAGAAACTGGAAAACAAAGAATACCGATTTGGATGTAGCCAAGATGGTGGTTGCATTTGAAATTGCTGATACAGGGATTGGAATATCAAAAGACAAGCAAAATATCATCTTTGAAGCATTCCAGCAGGCAGAAGGTTCAACCAGCAGAAAATATGGAGGAACGGGCTTGGGCTTATCTATCAGTCGTGGGCTTGCTGATTTGTTGGGTGGCATAATAGAATTGGAAAGTGAATTGGGTGAAGGAAGCAAATTCACTTTATTCCTGCCAATTAGTTATACACCCCAAATTCCCGGAACGGAACAAACTCCCAAGGCGAATGAAACAAACCACAGCGATGCAATGACATCTATGCTGGCAAAGACCAATGGGGAGGAATATCTTTTGGTAAATGAAATTGGCGATGACCGTGCAGGCATTTTGCCCGAAGATAAAATTGTATTAGTGATAGAAGATGACCTGCGATTTGCCAAGATTATGCTTGGAAAAGCACATGAATATGGCATTAAAATGATACATATCAACAAGTGTAATGAGGTGCTTGATTATATAGAACAATATCCGCCTGATGCTATTACACTTGATATAAACATGCCCGATATGAATGGATGGAAGGTACTGGACCGCCTGAAAAATGACATGAATCTCAGGCATATTCCTGTATATGTTATATCGGGTGAAGAAGACCGTGAGGTTGGATTAAGGCGTGGTGCCCGCGAGTGTCTGCAAAAGCCATTAAAGGAAAATTCCTTGAAAAATCTTTTCGAAGACATTCTCTATATAAGCAATAAGAAAGTGAAAGACATGCTTATTATAGAAAATGATGAGCAGGATACTTCTGAGATTACGAAGGCAATTGAAGGAAGTGATGTGCAACTGACTATTGCTAGAACATCGGAAGAGGCATTAAGCCTGATGACTAAACAACGATTTGATTGTTTGGTTTTAGACCCCGTTGTTCATGAAGATTTTGGGCTTAAAATGCTAAAAGCATTGAGTGAGGAAAAAGATATGCCGCAGACTCCCGTTTTAGTGCGCTCATCAAAAAACCTGACTAAGAAGGAGGAATCACAGATGAGGAAATTTGTAAAGGCCATCATCGCAAAAGATAATACTACCATAGAGCAACTGGCAGACAAGACTGCACTCTTCCTTCACCGGCCTTACAAAATGATGCCCGACAGTGTGCGAAGCGCCATTGACCATTACAGAATGTCGGAAGACCCATTGAAGGGTAAAAAAGTTCTGATAGTAGACGATGATGTCCGGAATCTGTTTGCCCTAACCACTGCATTGGAGCGCTTTAATATTAATGTGCTAAATGCAGAAAGTGGGGAGGAAGCAATAGCTATTTTGCAAAAGAATGACGATATAGATATTGTATTGATGGATATTATGATGCCCGAAATGGATGGATACGAGACAATGAAACGCATCCGTAAGAACAAAAAGAATGACGAGATAACCATCATTGCAGTTACGGCAAAGGCTATGAAGGGAGACAGGCTGAAATGTATTGAATCGGGAGCTTCTGATTACATCACAAAGCCTGTTAACGTAGAGCAATTACTTACCCTGATGCGTGTTTGGGTGAAATAAGAAGAATAAAATGATGCAAGTTCAGCAAAGCGAAGATAACCCCGAAACTATTACTAGTGAGCAGGTTATTAATATATTACTGGTAGATGACAGGGAGGAAGATTTGCTCGCGCTGAAGCTAATCCTGAAGAATGAGAACTATAACTTTATTACGGCTACTTCGGGCAGGGAAGCATTACGGATTTTATTAAAAGAGCATGATTTTGCAATCATCCTGATAGATGTTCACATGCCGCTGCTTGATGGATTTGAAACGGCAAAATTGATTCGTGAGAGTGAGAAGCTGAAGCACATTCCCATTATTTTTCTTACAGCAAATAATGACGCACCTTCTAATATGTTTAAAGGTTACCTGACAGGTGCGGTAGATTATATGATAAAACCGGTGGTGCCTGAAGTAATTAAGGCAAAGGTTAATGTATTTGCAGAGTTGTATAAAAAGAGAAATGAACTCCAACAACAGCAGAAGGATTTACTTGTATTAAATAAGACCTACGAGACTTTGCTCAGAACCGAGAGTAACATGGGCCAGGGGGTATGTATTACTGAATTGGAAAAAGTGATTTATGTAAATGATGCTATTTGTAAAATATATGGATGCAGCAGGGAGGAAATATTTCAATCTCCTTCTTTACTTAGCATTGTGCCGGATGATGAAATATTGCGCCTGGTTGAAAAATCGAAGAAGCGTGTAAATGGTGAAAAGCTGCAAAGCTCGGGAGAGAGACAGGTTGTGCGTAAGGATGGAAAAATAATTTATATAGAATACAGGGCATGTCCTATCGAAGCAGATGGCCGGATACAATTGCTTTCCATTGTAAGAGATATTACCGGCAAAAAACAGGATGAAGAACAATTGCATGAACAGAGGGAGCGTGCTGAAAGTGCCGAAATTGCCCGGAAAGTGGGGGAGCAGTTTCTTGCCAATATGAGCCATGAAATACGTACACCCATGAACGCCATATTGGGCTTTACCGAAATTATGCTTAAAACCCATTTGGATGCTGAACAAACCCAATATCTGAATGCCATTAAAATGTCGGGAGATAACTTACTCGTGATTATTAATGATATTCTAGATTTCTCGAGAATGAAATCGGGGAAGATACACATTGAACATAAGGGTTTCAAATTATCGCACATTATTTCCATGTGTACTAATTTAATGCTCCCCAAAGCTTTTGAGAAAAATATACAGCTCTCTTCCCATATCGATAAAAAAGTGCCTGATGATTTAGTAGGAGACTCTACCCGTTTAACACAGGTTGTTCTTAACCTTGCTGCTAATGCTATAAAGTTTACAACCAAAGGCGAGGTAAAAATAAATGTGGAATTATTGTCGGAAGATAAGCATGAAGCAGAGATAGAATTGACTGTGAAAGATACCGGGATTGGAATTCCAAAAGATAAATTGGTCACCATATTCGAACCCTTTACACAAGCCGATAACGATACAGCAAGGAGATATGGAGGAACAGGCTTGGGGCTTACTATTGTTAAGCAACTTGCAGAGTTACAAAATGCAAGTGTTGCCGTAATAAGCGAAGAAGGAAAAGGCTCTTGTTTTTATTTCAGGATTAAATATAAAAAAGCTGCTGTATCAGAACGCAGTAAGATAGTTTCAGTAAACACTCCGGAGAAAAAGATAGCCAAATTGGATGTGTTGGTTGTGGAAGATAATACCATGAATCAGCTACTGGCCTGTAAAATACTTGGTGACTGGGGTTGGAATATTGAAGTAGTTGAAAATGGTATGCTCGCATTGGGAAAAGTCAGCGACAGGGATTTTGATATTGTACTGATGGATATACAAATGCCTGAGATGGATGGATATGAAGCTACCCGCCAGATAAGAAACAAACTACCTTCTCCAAAATGCAACGTCCCAATAATGGCTATGACTGCCCATGTATTGGCAAGTGAAGAGGAAAAATGTTATAATGCCGGAATGAATGGCTATATTTCCAAACCATTCGATTCAAATACTCTATACTCCAAGATACTATCTATTGTAGGAGAGAAGTAAAAGTAGAGTCGCCGGTAAACTCAAAAAAATGTTTGGTTTTATATTCTGAAGAGTATGGCCACAATAATGCGGTTCTCAGAGCGCACCAGGTCAGGTACCCATCCCGGGATAGGATTTAAGTTTCCATTGGCCGACTGAATAAGAACCGGGTCTGTAGTATACCCATTGGGAGAAGTAACCCCGCCCGGCCCTGCAAAATAGGGCACACTCGCCTGGCGGTGTACTAATTCCAATTTAAATTCTATACTTTGGTTAGGCATCCAGGCGATATTGGTAGAACAATCCCAGGCAGTGAACTGGTCTCCGGGGTTTTGTGTAAAAGGAACAATGCCTTCTTGTGCAGTAGTCTGCAATATAGAGCCATTAGGTAAAAGTATGGCTGTTGGAGTAGGAAGGTCACTGGCTTGTCCCGTAGGTTCAAGAACCAGGTAGCGGCCGGGATTGGTCATAATTCCGCCACCGAACATCCAGGCTAACTTACCATGAGCAAACCAGATACGGTTATAAAACATGGCACTGACAAAGTACTGGGCATATCCGTTGATAGAATCTCCTTTCTTAAAACCATTGAACCCGGTTACCCCATCCCCTGATTCATCACCAATATCGGCTGTAAGTGAAAATGCCATTTGGGTAATTCCTTTAGATGATTTTGGCCGGTGAAAGTACCTTAACAAAAAGCTATTGTCAGAGTGAAACCGGTGTCTTCCTAATAACCCCGGGGCATCTTGTCCGTAATAATCGTTGGTTATAAGTTTAATATTCTCGTTTGGCATCCAGGTAATATCGCCTCCAAAGCCTGGATTGCTGTTAAAAGTAGCATAACTCTGCCATCCATTAATACCCCAGAGTTCTATTTTTAATGTATTGGATAAAAAAAACTGTGCCCGGATGCCATTGAAGAACCAGGGCGTATTATCAGAGGTATAGGAAGCCTGGTAGTCCCAGTTTTCAACCTGGTAATAGGAGTTGAGTCCAATGTAAGACATGAATAGTCCTCCATCTATATTAATGCCATGCAGAGCGTTAAAATGGTAGCCTCCATAAGCTTCGCTGATATAACGGTAAGCATCCGTCAGGTCATATTGGCCACGATAAGTGCTATAGTCATTGCGGGGAACCACTTCAGCACGGGTTCCGAATTGGGTCATAAATCTTGCCCGGGCTCCATTATAATTAAAATCTCCTCCAAAACCTAATTGTGAAACTTGCATTTCATTGTCGCGTGCCAGGGCAGTAGAACCTACAACTGTATGGTCAATAGGGTTATTGCCGGAATACGTCATGTTCGCATCTACAAAAATTTCGGGAGAGAAGTAGGGGATATGAAATATAGAAGAATCACGGCGGTCATTACCATTTATCCACGATTGGTCCATATTATCAAAAGGAGTTTGGTCCTCGAGAATATGTTTTTTGGAGGCTGTGTCTTTAGCAACAGTTTGCGCTTTTAGCTGAGCTAAAAAAAATATTGCGATTAAAATAACTAACGTAGTCTTTGTGTGTTTCATAGGGTGTTTATTAATTATTCAACGGGCTACTAATGGAGGCTAGTTTATCATCCATGATAAGAACATTAATTTTATAAGCTGGGGTGAAATTATACTATTGATAGTAATAGGTATTGGGGAAGACCAAAAGTATAAAAAAGAAATTAAACAAACATTTTTGCAATTATAAACAACTCAATGGCTAAAAAAACCAGGGCGGTTATAAGTCCCTCGTTAAATTTCTTGAGTGATATATTTATCAATACAGATTGAATTTCAACAAGTGCTCTTATACCTGTTACTATTACAATTGATTGAGGTCCGCCCACAGCAGCAGCTAGTAGCAGTCCTATTCCTATCGCCAGGTTTCTTGATGCATATTCAAATCCGGCATACTTTGCTCCGGTCCCTTTTACATCCACTCCTTCGGCACTGTTTTCAAATATTTGGGAAGGTTTGAAGTACCCAACAATACCATAGCCAATATTTGCTAAGGCAAACACTCCGGCAATAATTCTCACATATAAGGGTATCATATTAACTTCAATCATGGCATTTATTTTTAATTATAATTACGATAATTTATCTATGTAAAAAAAGGAATTTTTTTTCAATAAGAAGCTATTGACTAAATAATAATAAATTACTTTACTTTCCTATACAAAATCTACTTATCATTAATTGATAAGGTTTTTGAGGCTTTAAGGTACAAATAGGGTACAAATCCTGCTGCTTTTTTCATCTAAGTAGATTTTGATTAAAGGTTGTTTTTCAGTTCATAGTAGTCTTTCGTTTCTAAAAAAGTCTGGAAATCCTAACCATGTACCCTCCTTTTTATAATAAGCACATGGATTTTTCGGGATTTTATCGGGTATAATCCCTGCATTATAAAGTTGACAATAATGTTTCGCTGAACTTATATGTAAGGGAAAAATGAACTTTTTAGCTTTTTCATACTCCCAATATTTCTTATTTTGATTTGCCACCCTGTCTGTACCAAGAAATTTACCCCATCCTTCAAATTCATAATATGCTCTTTCAGGAGCAGATGGCAAAGTTTCCGGACGTTGACCGCTTTTCCTCCATTCAAAAAAACTCTTTTGCGTTTTTATCCCCAATGCCTGTACATAGGCTTTAGCCTGGAGATAGGGCATTTTCCTTTTTGGTTGCCTACCCAAATTCCCTGTACCAAGCCAATCTCCTAAATCTTTCCAGCCAATATGCTCGTATATTATTTCGGGACATGCAGGAATATATCTTGGACGTTTTCCACTTCTTAGCCATGCCCAGTATTCATCCCTATTGCGTAAACCTAATTTACGCATATAAGTACGAGCTTTTTGAAACGGCAGAAAACTAAACCCAATCCAGTCTTGCCAACCTACCCATCCATCGTTTTTATAAACTGAATTTGGAGTATGCGGGATAAATACAGGGTTTTTCTTAGATTCCCATTCAAGCCATTCTCTCTTACGTTCAAAATTTAATTTATGTATGTAAAGCCGGGCTTGGCTAAAAGGCAAATATCCCGGCAAGTATTGCGGGTCAATATTTTCCCAAATCCCTACCTTACCTCTTAGAAATCCAAGAAAAGAAAGTTTTCGATTACGGCAGGATTGCTCAATACTTAGCATTTCCAAATACTCTCTTATACCCCTTTCATTCATTTGCCCATTTACCATTCTCCTGTGCTTTGCAAACGCCTTTATTGCTGCTTCCGCATTATTATTGTTCCAAGGAACACCATCGTAGTGTAAAAAAGTCCAAAGTATATCCCAATGTTTACGTAATCGTTTAATACATTTAATGGACAGTTCGCTTTTATGTTCACACTCTATAAAGTTCTTTAAAAAATGCTCAGTATCCTTTATATGCTTTTCTAAATGACTTCTTTTAAGACCATACTTGTCTATGGTTTCAATAATCCTACGAAGCATTCTTCCAAACGCTGTCACAATCGCTTTATATTCCTCATCAAAAGGGTTTTTAAACAAGTCGTCATTCAGGTCTCGTATTAAATGAACAAGGCATGCCTGACGTTTGACTTTTACCGTCTCATAACCGGGGAAGAAATCCGTTACTATAACCCCATTATACCCCCTAAGCCATTCCGTGAGAAAATTCGATTCACGGGAAAAAGTAAAATGATAAAATATTGTATGAGGGGTTGCAAATACCCAAACATATCCTGTATCTTTTGAAAGCCTTACTGAAGTCTCATCAATATGTATTACAGGGCTGTTCTTGATTATTTCCCATAGGTACTGTACTTCCGGTCTCCATTTCTTTAGCCATTTATACTTACGCTGTATAAGGTACATGGGATTCATCCATATACCAAATTGTTCCAAAATCATTCGACTTATCATTTCATGGCTGAGATTATATTTTACGTATAGATTTATTGCCCATGCAAAAAGATTATCACCGTAATGTAATCTTCTTATAGTGCCATTATTTTGTTTAGTAGCGCATTTTGCACAACTAACCCTGCCAGTCCTATATTCTATAATATGTCGCCTTATTCCAGAAGATGTAAACTTGAGGTCTGTCTGCCGAAATGCTCGTTCTTCGCTAAGAATATAAAGTTTAGTATGCCCACACTTCTTGCACTTTTTTAACGGATGAGCAATGATTACCTCATTTGCTATTTTGGGTTTCCAAAAGGGCTTACCTTTTCCGGGACGATGTATGGAACGAAAACTAAGGGAAGAACCTCTCAAAGCTGATTTCCGGTTATTTCTCCAATATATTTTCCTATGCTGATAGTCAAAATAAGAAGCCCGGCTTATAATTTTATAATCCTCGCCAAATTCAGGATTATCCTGAAACTTAAATGGGCTATGTCTTTTCATATTGGCTACCAGCCGGACATTTTCCTGCTTATTGTCCAAGGTAAGTCGTTGAAACCACTCTTTTACCATAATAAGGGCAGCACAATCATCGTGATTATATTGTAAAAGTCGCTCTTTCAATGCAGCTTCCCTTGTTTCTTCCCATTCTTTACGCCATAAAATACTACTTTTTCCATCTGCATCCTGCTCACTCCATTTGAAACCGAGTAGCCCTGCAACTTCTTTAAGTCCGTTAGTATAAGTAGGAGGATACACATTTGTTCTTAAATAACTCAACAGATTTATCATTCTGTTATCAAGTTCAGCCAGTTCCTTTTTTCGGCCCCTTGACAATTTTTTAAAAATGTGCTTTAGTGCAGTAGTTTCATAACGTCCATAGTGATAGATAGGAGTATCAGGATGCTCTTTAAGAAAAAATAATAATTTATTAAAAATTTGTTGTTCTTCTTCTTTATTGTCTGCCCAATAAGAAAAATATTCATCGGATTTTCCTTCTACTCTATATATTCCTCCAATCAGGTAAACCCACCCTTCGCTTGGAATGCCTTCAAAATCAATATAAATAGCCTTTATGGAATCAACTATTTCTGGAGGATACATTATAAAAGTCTTTTGCTCCCGAATTGCTAATGCTTTTAACTCCCAAAGAAAATTACCAGATGGTTGAGGACTTCTTTGCCTTCGTCTCCTTGGTCTAAAAGCATAGGAAAGTTGCTCAATGGAAAAGAATCCCCTATTATGATATTTTTTAAGGATTTTTTCCGATATACCTCCCAACAAACTTATACAGTCACGTTCTTTAAGCCTTTTATAGCAAGAACCCCAAAACTGACATTCCGGGCAATGGGAGTTTCTGTAAAAAGCCGGTGGAGTATCACTATTAATAGTTTCAAGTGTTTCTGTAAGTAACTCTTGGGCTTGTTTTGTATATCGCTTAATTTGGATTGTAGAAAAAGCAGAATTCCCGTAATTAATCTTTGCAGTTTCAATAGG
>JABDAL010000021.1 GCA_013289165.1 Bacteroidota bacterium | reverse complement strand
GAAAATAAGCCACTCACTCCTGAAATTGGCTTAGTTCCTATTGATTCGATTTTTACCCCGATAAAGAATGTAAAATATACCGTAGAAAACTTCCGTGTTGAACAGAAGACCGACTATGAAAAGCTTTTACTGTCGGTTGTTACTGACGGTTCGATACATCCTATGGAAGCATTAAAAGAAGCAGCTAAAATCCTCATTTACCACTTTGCATTGTTCTCTGATGAAAAAATCACCATTGATTTGGACAGCAAGAACCAAAGTGAAGAACTGGATGAACAGGATCTCCGCATCCGCCAGTTGCTTAAAACAAGGTTGGTTGATATGGACCTTTCCGTTCGTGCGCTTAACTGCTTAAAAGCTGCCGAAGTAGCCACCCTCGGACAATTGGTTCAATTCAATAAGAACGACCTTTTGAAATTCCGCAACTTCGGAAAGAAATCACTAACCGAAATTGAAGACCTTATTAAAACAAAAGGCCTCAACTTCGGTATGAATGTTGACAAATACAGGCTCGATAACGAATAAAAATAGCCGTCATTAGCTAAATAAAATGAGACACCAGAATAAACATAATGCATTAGGCCGTACAAGTTCGCACCGCAAGGCGATGCTGGCTAATATGTCATCTTCTTTAATTCTTCACAAAAGGATAAATACTACCGTTGCCAAGGCAAAAGAATTACGCACCTTTCTTGAGCCTGTATTGACAATCTCTAAGAGTGATACCACCCACTCACGCAGAACTGCATTTGCTATTCTGAGCGATAAGGAAGCTGTAAAAGAGCTTTTCCGTGTGGTGGCTCCTAAGATTATAAGCCGTCCGGGTGGATATACGCGCATCCTTAAAACAGGAAGCCGCCCCGGCGACAACTCCAATATGTGTTTTATTGAATTGGTAGACTTTAATGACTTACTGCTCGGCGGTGGAGAACAAAAAGCTGCTGAAGAAAAAGCGAAACCAACTACACGCCGCGGAAGAAGAAAGAAATCAGCAGGTGAAGAAGGCGCTGCTGAAAAGGCTCCTAAGGCTAAGAAAGCCAAGGAAGCTGAAGCAAACGCATAAGTAAGCTAAGAGATAAGAACTAAGAGCGGCCTTGAAAGCCGCTCTTTTTATTTTAGCCTGCCTGAGACCGTAGGCAGGTTCTTAGCTAAAATTATTCGCTTTTCTCTACTACTACCGCTGTACCATATGCCAATACTTCGGTAATACCCGGAGCAATATCATTAGCATCGTAACGCATACCAATAATGGCATTGGCTCCCATTTGTTCGGCGTGTTGTGTCATCAGGGTATAACCGTCATCCCGTGCTTTTTCGCAGAGCTCGGTATAAATGGTAATATTACCTCCAAACATAGCCTGGAAACCTGCGCCAATATTGCCAAAAACGTTGCGTGAGCGTACGATAATTCCCTTGGTTATTCCAAGGTATTTGGTAATGCGGTACCCTTCAAAATCAAAACCTGTGGTTATTAAATGCTTATCCATATTCTTTAATTTATATTATGAAAAAAAATACTTTTGTAAATATAAATCTATTTTACTTACTATGAAAAAATCGACAGTTATATGGCTCTGGGGCGGTGCTACCGGTGTAGTCTCAGTAATATTTTATCAATTACTGTATGCTACCAGCCAGGAAGATTCACAGCTGAGGTGGTTTAATGTACTTATTATGTTTCTTGGGCTGTTTATTGGCACCATGATGTACAGGAATAAAGCAAATGGAGGATACCTGACCTTTGGTGAGGGATTTAAAGCGGCATTTTTGATGACTTTAATCCTTGCCGTTATTATGGTTATTGCGACTGCATTGGATTTTGTCCTTCATCCAGACATGATTGATAAAATGCTTGAAAAAGCAAAAAATGATATGATAAATCAGGGTAGAACGGATGAACAGATTGAAGTGGGGATGCACTATGTCAAGATGTTCAGTACAATTCCCATGATAATTCTTTTTGTTCTTATTGGCGAATTATTTTTCGGTGCGATACTTAGTTTGATTTCTGCCGGTCTTTGCACCCGCAAAAAGCCCATGTTTGATGAGGTAAATGAAGTACCGGGTGATGAGAACCAAACGCCGCAGGTGTAAATAGGTATTATATAGTAGCCTTTCAAGGGGTTGACAAGTGGTTAATAAAAGTTAAACGGTTTTAAATCAGTCAAAACTTCTGTTAACTTTGTCGCAATGGATATTTCAGTTGTAGTACCCTTATTTAACGAAGAAGAATCGCTTGCCGAACTCTGTGCATGGATTGACAGGGTAATGAAAGAACATGATTTTTCCTATGAAATGTTGCTTACCGACGATGGCAGCAGTGATGGCTCATGGAAAGTAGTAGAATCTATAAGTGCTGCAAATAGTGCCGTTAAAGGTATTAAACTGAGAAGGAACTATGGCAAGTCTGCTGCGCTGAATGTGGCTTTTGAGCGTGCACAGGGCGATGTAGTAATCACTATGGATGCTGATTTGCAGGATTCACCCGACGAGATACCTGCTCTCTATACTATGATTATGAAGGATGGATTTGATCTTATTTCGGGATGGAAAAAGAAGAGGCATGATCCGATTAGTAAAACGATTCCTACCAAGCTTTTTAATTGGGCTACGCGTAAAATGTCAGGCATTTACCTGCATGATTTTAATTGTGGGCTGAAAGCCTATAAAAATGCAGTAGTAAAAAATGTGCAGATTCATGGGGAGATGCACCGCTACATTCCTGTAATTGCTAAATATGCGGGCTTTGCAAAAATAGGGGAGAAGGTAGTTGAGCACCGTGCCCGTAAATATGGCAAAAGCAAATTTGGATTGAACCGCTTTATCAATGGCTTTCTCGATTTACTCTCCATTGCCTTTATAACCAGGTTTAGTAAAAAGCCCATGCACTTGTTTGGGGTTATAGGTACAATATTGTTTTTAATTGGATTTGGAATAGCCTTAAAACTGGCTTTTGATAAGGTTTTCCTGGATATTTTTAAAATGACCGACCGCCCTATTTTTTATTTTGGTATTCTTGCCATGATATTGGGTACCCAGTTTTTCCTTGCGGGTTTTCTTGGTGAACTTATTTCGCAAGGCAACAACGATAAGACAGTTTACCAAATTGAAAAAACAGCGGGAGAAATTAAATAGCCTGAAATACTTAATCGTATTTGATTAATGGAAATTCAATCCGTAAAATTTGATTGCAGGCATTTCAAAGGAGATGTGCCATGCAAACCCAATAAACTTAGAGGAAAGAAATGCTCTTGTGATGAATATGTAAAGATATCGCATGAGATACTTATTATCAAGTTAGGCTCTTTGGGTGATGTAATACGTTCAACCGTTTTATTAGTGCGTTTGCGCGAGATGTATCCTAATGCGCATATTACATGGATTACGCACTTTCCGGAAGTACTACCTCACGATGGTAGTATTGATTTGATTGGTAAATTTGAATATAAAGCTATACTTCCTATATTAAATAAAAAATTCGACATTGCTATAAACTTAGATAAAGACAAAGAAGCCTGCACATTGCTTTCGCAGGTAAATGCAAAAGTGAAATATGGTTTTATATGGACTGATAATCATATTGCAGACTGCAATGCTGCTGCTAACAGAAAGCTGATTACCGGGTTTTTTGATGATGAATCGAAAGCCAACACCAAAAGTTATCCGGAGGAGATATTTGATATTTGTGAGCTAGATTTTAAAAAGGAAGAACCGGTTCTAAATCTTAATACTGCGTTGGTAGATAAGTGGAAACTACTGAATCAAAAATCAGATGGGAAAAAGGTAATTGGGCTTAATACCGGCTGTGGCAATCGCTGGCTCACACGTTTATGGCCCGATGAGAATTGGAAATATCTTGTGTTCGCTCTTCAAAAAGCAGAATATTATCCCATATTATTGGGCGGAGTGGACGAGGATGAAAAAAATAAATCACTAGCACAGGTAACAGGAGCCTATTATCCCGGGACACATTCCCTGGAAGAATTTATTGCCATCACAGCCAATTGCGATGTTGTTGTATCTGCCGTAAGTATGATGATGCACATTGCAACAGGATTAAAACGTCCACTTGTGCTGTTCAATAATATATTTAACAAGCGTGAGTTCGAGATGTATGGAAGAGGAATTATTCTTGAACCCACCAGCGGATGCGATTGTTTTTATGGAAATACCTGTACCCGTGAAAGGCACTGTATGCTTGATTTGCCGGTAGATGCAGTATTTGATGCGGTGAAGCAGTTATCCGCTAAACAATGAGAATTGCTTTTTTATCTCCCTTTTATCCGTATCGCGGTGGCATTGCTCACTCGGGGGCTGCACTCTACAAGGCTCTGGGTAAACGACATGAGATGAAAGCTTTTACTTTCACGCGTCAATACCCCAAGCTATTGTTTCCCGGAAAGACGCAGTATGAGGAGGAAGGAGACACTTACGGTGATGTGGGTGCAATGCGAGTGCTTGACACTATAAATCCTTTTACTTATTATAAAACGGCAAATGAAATTTTAAAATTTCAGCCGCAAATGACCATTATCAAATACTGGATGCCTTACTTTGCCCCCTCGCTGGGCACTGTTGCCGGTATTTTAAAAAAGAAAGGAATCTACAATATTGCTGTTTTAGATAATGTGATTCCGCATGAAAGTAAATTCTACGATAAGATATTAACGGGTTATTTTATTAAACGTAATAATGCCTTTATGGTTATGAGCCGTAGTGTGGCTGCTGACCTGCTGACCTTTAATCCCCATGCCAAATACTCTTTTCATCCGCATCCTATTTATGATTTTGGGGAAAAGATTAGTAAGGAGGAAGCAAAAGCGAAGTTAGGCTTAAACCCTGCAGACTCATACCTCTTATTCTTTGGATTTATCAGGCATTATAAAGGACTCGATTTGCTGTTAGAAGCTATGTCGGATGCCAAAATAAAAGGGAGGAATGTAAGACTCATTGTTGCCGGAGAGTATTATGAAGACGCAAAGTATTATGAAAATAAGATTAAAGAATACGGAATAGGAGATAGGTTGATTTTACGTACCAGCTATATCCCTTCGGGGGATATAAAATACTATTTCTGCGCGGCTGATATGATAGTACAACCCTACCGCAGTGCCACACAGAGCGGTGTTACGCAAATTGCCTATCATTTTGAAAGGCCCATGCTGGTTACAGATGTAGGTGGGCTGGCAGAAACTGTACCAAATGGAAAAGTAGGTTATGTGCTGCAACCTGATGCTCCTGCAATTGCAAATGCCATAAATGATTTTTATGATAATTCCCGCGAAGAAGCATTTTCGGCTAATGTGAAAGAGGAGAAAAAGCGGTTTCAATGGGACTCGTTTGCCGCAGCACTAGAGGAACTTTACGGGAAATAGAAAAGTCCTATATTTGTGGCGCATATGCGCCCGGTGAAAAGTATTTTATCCATAGTTATATTGTTTTCTTTCCTTATGGTGAACCTGAGTAAATCTATTATTCTTGTGAACTATGAGATGAATAAGAAAGAGCTAACGGAAAAATATTGTATAAACAAAGACAAGCCCGAAATGCATTGCTGTGCAAAATGTCTTTTAAAACGAAAACTGGCACAGCAGGAAGAAGAACAAAAACTTCCCTCATTTCCTGATATAAAAACTGATATACAGTTATATTGTTCCGATAGTTTCTCCTTTTTGAAGTATCCTGAAAATACTAAACTCATCTTTGGTTCTTCCAATTTAAGCCTTCAATCTCTTTTTGAAGGTACAAGCGTTTTTCATCCTCCCAGTTGCTAATGCAATAGATATAATTGCTTTCACCCCGCTATGGGATGAATAATTTTATCAAAATAGTTGAAATGCGAGTATCGGAATAAATCCGGAATAATCATATTCGGCTTATTTCAACACAACACAAGTTTTTTAATCGGTATTTATATATTATGTATGAAGTGCTATATTTTGCTATTTGTTATTTTCCTGTTTTCATTGGGAATAAATGCCCAATCGTTAAGCGGAACTATTATAGACTCTTCGGACCACAAGGGGATTCCCGGAGTCATTGTCTATATTCCCCAGTTGAAATTAGGTGCTACTACCGATTCATCCGGAAAGTTTAAAATAAATCCCATACCCGACGGAACCTATGAAATGGAGGTAAGGATGCTGGGCTATGAAACTATGACCCAGCAGGTAACTATAAAAGGTACTTGTACTTGCAGAAGTAGTATGTGTGCTTCCTGTTGCGCAGCCAATGAAGTAGTTATTACAGCGCTTGGTAACGTTACCAGTATACAGCGCTCACCTATGCCTGTTACGCTTGTAACACATGATATGCTGTTGCAAAATTCTTATAGCACAATTATTGAGGCAATATCTACGCAACCCGGTATGAATATGACTACCGAAGGCGTAGGCACAACCAAGCCACAAATTAATGGTTTAGGGTTTGACCGTGTGTTGGTTTTAACAGATGGTTTAAGACAGGAAGATTTTCAATGGGGCGATGACCATGGCATCTTGATAGACCCTTATGCTGTTTATGATGCCGAGATAATACGCGGGCCTGCTTCATTGCAATATGGGGCTAGTGCTGAAGCAGGTGTTATCAGCTTTAACACGGAGCCTTTTGTCGAAAGTGGTACCATACAGGGTAATATTCTTGCAGAGTATCAAACTAACAATGGATTGATAGGAAATTCAGTGGGTATTGGAGGAAATAATAATGGTTTTGTATGGAATTTACGGGCGAGTAATGAAGAAGCCCATGATTATTGGGATCCTAAGGATGGATATGTATGGGGAACAGCCTGGCACCAGGACAATGCAAGGTTAACATTGGGATTGAATAGGGCATGGGGTTACAGCCGTTTGTCAGTAAGTATGCTCGATCGGCGTATACAAGTGCCCGGCGGAAACCGCGACAGTGCTACCGGGCAATTTGAATTTGATGCCCCGCAAAATGGCCAACTTTATCCTAACCGGAGTAACTTTTTGGCATATAATCCCACTATTGCCAGCGACAAAATTTTGGATGAAATACAAACATGGTGGCAAAACAGTATTAATGTGGGAAAGGGGAAACTGGGCCTTGATATTGGTTTTACCCAGAGTATCCACCATGATATTGATACCGGTATAGTTGGACAGGGTAACTTTGAAGTAAAGGATATTCCATATTCGTTAAAATACCAGGTAATTGGCGAAAATTCGGGATTGAAACTTACTACCGGAATCAATGGTACGTATGAGTTTGAGAATAACTACCCCGAACCACCTGCTCCATACATAGGCGATTTTGAAATACCAAACTACACCGATTTACAGGCCGGCGGCTATGCTATTCTCGAAAAAGATTATAAAAACCTTACTCTTAGTGGAGGCCTGCGTTATGATTATAACAATTTCATAGGGCAGTCTATGTATCTGTTGAATGCAGGCACGCCTGAACAAAAAGTGGTTCCTGCCTCAACTCCGGAAGATACTATGCAATTTGCTGCCTTCAATAAGACGTATACCGGTTATTCAGGCAGTTTAGGTGCTTCTTACCAGTTGCCAGATAATAACTATTTGAAATTAAATGTTTCAAAAAGTTTCCGTGCCCCATCTATTGATGAACTTACCAGCAATGGGGTAAACATTGGAGTAAATGCCTTCCAGGAAGGTAATTTAAACCTTAAGGCAGAGGAAGGTTACCAGGTAGACTTTGCTTACGGCAATAATGGAAAGAATGTAAGCTTTGGAGCGGACGGGTTTTACAACAGTATAAATAATTTTATTTTTCCTGTCAGAGTACAGTCTAAACTGGGGGGGGATTCCATGTTACAGGGGGTTCCTTTTTACCAATATATAGCTAATAAGGCAATCCTGACAGGGTTTTCAGGGTATTTGAATATACATCCTATCGCTGTAAAATGGCTCGAATTGGATAATGGATTTACCTTTATTTATTCCTATCTTCCCAATCAAACAGATTCAACCCGGCATCTTCCCTGGACACCTGCTCCACGCCTTACAAGTGAAATTAAATTTAAGCTGGCAAACCGGAAAACTTCTATTCTAAGGAACACATATATAGAATTCGGGATGGCAAAATATTGGGCACAGAATAATATTTACAGCGCTTTGTATAGCGAAATACCATCTCTTGCATATACCGTATTCAATACAGGTGTAGGTACAAATCTTGTAAATCCTAAAACAGGCAGGGTAATATGTTCTTTTTATATTAATTGTACCAATTTGCTTAGTATCGCTTACGCTGACCATTTAAATCTTGCCCAGTATTTCCTCGCATATAACGGAAACCCGGTTACCGTAGCCCAGCAAGGACAGGGTATAGATAACATGGGAAGAAATGTGGGATTTAAGCTGCTTTTCCCTTTTGGGGGCAATCACAGTAGCACAAGAAATTAATTCATGTCACTGATAATCAAAAACTTGCTTTGTTTATATTTGCAAATATAGGACATTTATCATGCAAAAGATATTTTAATATGAAAAAAATATTTTTGAGGCAATTATTCCGAAACCCCTACCAACAAAGAAGATTTTCCATATCTTCACAGCCAATTAACTTAAAATTAAACCCTTAATTCAACCCAACATGAACAAAGCAGAATTAGTAGACGCCATTGCCTCTGAAGCAAAATTATCAAAAGCTGCTGCAGAAAAAGCTCTCGATGCATTTGTAAACCAAACTACCAAAGCCTTAAAAGGTGGCAACCGTGTGGCATTAGTAGGATTTGGTTCTTTTTCAGTTGCTAAAAGAGCAGCGCGTAATGGAAGAAACCCACAAACCGGAAAAGCTATTAAAATTGCAGCTAAAAAAGTAGCTAAATTTAAGGCTGGTGCTGACTTGGCAACCAAGGTAAACAAGTAATCACTGCTCAAAAAGATTAAAAAATCCTCCTCCTTCCGGGGGGATTTTTTATTTTATGTAAAACTAATTTTCGGTAATAGCTTTTTTGAAAGGAAAACAAACAGCTAAAAGGGGAATGAGTAATAATACACCGTAAGTTAATATTTTAAAATGATCATAGTAATTCCTGTACTGGCCATATAGCAGGCTCAAATTGCAGAGCAAATAAGAGAAAACCATGCACCCTATAATTATTCTATATGTAGCAGCAGTTTTCTCTACTATTAAATAATAAATAATGTAAGTAGCCGCAGGCATGGCAAATAAGAAGCCGTAATCCTGCTGATGGGGAAATATTAAAGGTACTAGTAATAACATATAACAGATTTCTACGAAACGATGAGTTGTACCAACTTTTGAAATAAATGGTTTTGTACGCAGAAAATAAAGAGAAAAAGAAATTAGAATCAACCGTGTGATATTTAAAATGATAAGCAGGTGTTCGTAGCTAATATCCATAATGTTTCTGCGGATTGGCAAGGCAAACTTATCAGGAATATTTTTTACCAATAAGGTTGCAAGCAGGGTAGATAGGCTATGAAAGCTTCTTTCGTCCACATCAAGATTGTGTATGGTATTGGCAGGGTTTATCAATTCCCACCAACTGGAGATGAGCATATTGTTTTGGGCGTATCCGATAATTAAGGCGGGTAGGTAGAGCATCAGAGCATAAAAAGCAATTACCAGGAATGATGCGATAAATTCTCTACGGTACAGAAGATAGGGTAGGAGTACAATTGGCAATAGTTTGATATTTATACCCAATGCAATCAACAAAGCACCTGCAATCTTATTACCAGTGAAAATAAACCGCAGGCCTTCCAGTGTCAAATAAAGTATACAAATAGTTATTTGCTGGTTGTGGAAATTTGACAAAATGAATCGCAAACTAAATATAAAGGAAAATAAAATGAAAAGTATCCTGCTTTTATTTGATAAAGTAGTGAAGTTAAAATAGTTAAATACGAGAATAAATATTCTGTATAGCAAAAATGCATTTAGGCAAAGCCATATAAGGTTTCCAATATATACCGGTAGGAATGTTAAAGGATAAATAAGGATGGCAAACAGTACGGAATAGTAGTAGTGAAAGCCATCTACATAGCTGATGGAATAAGCATCTTTCCCTGCAAAAATATCTTTGCTTCCTAATTCATATATAAATAAGTCAGCCCGTCGGTTAGCTGAAATAAGCAGGAAGAGTAGGATAGCTATTCCTGCGAAAATATAATAGAAAGATTTTTTTGTATTTATCTGCAATTTTATAAGGTAGGTTCAATATGAATAAGTACGTCTGATATTTCAGGTAAACTCGCCCTGAGAGCATCTTTTACCAGGTGTGATATAGCGTGGCCCTCAGTTACAGATAAGCTTCCATTTACATATACATGCATATCTACCAGGTATTTCATACCCATTTTACGTACCTGGCATTTTTCCACTTCGTTAACCCCTTGTACTTTTTCGGCAATAGATTTTATTTTTTCTATGAGTTCATGGGAAGGTGCTGCATCCATAATTTCATCAAATGCCGGGCGGAATATTTTTAGGGAATTATAGGCGATAATTACCGAGGAAATGAGCGATGCATAGGCATCGGCGGCCATGTAGCGGGAGCCGCCATATATAGAGATAGAAATGCCGGCAAAAGCTACAAGAGAAGTTATGGCGTCACTGCGGTTATGAGTGGCTTCTGCCAAAATCGCATTGCTACGTACACTTTTATTTTTGTATTTTAAATAATAATAAATAATGAATTTTACAAGGATGGCTGCAATCAAAACACCTAGAGTAAATACTTCCGGAGGGCTGTTAGGTTTGTTCCAAAGCCTTTCTACGCCCCTGCTGGCAATAATTACAGAGGCTATCATCAGGAAGGTTGCTACCGCAATAGAGGCCAAAGGTTCTGCTTTGCCATGTCCATACGGATGGTCCGCATCGGGGCCTTTTACAGCTGTTCTAATCCCTACCCATACGATAAAAGAAGTAAGCACATCCGACATAGATTCACCGGCATCGGCCATTAAAGCATTCGAGCGGCCAAAAAATGCTGCTATTCCTTTTCCTATGGCAAAAAGCAAATTTATGAAGAGCGAAAAGAGCATGGGGCTTGCCTTTTCTTTCTCACCGGAGTCTGTAATGTTTGTCCGGCTATCGGCCATTAATCCTCTTTTTTAGCTAGTTGGAGAGCTTCTGAATAAATAAATTCTGTATTGTCGTCGTACGAAATAATTTCTCCATAACGTCCCCAGTTAATAAGTGTATCTACCAACCTGTTTGCCTGTTTTTCGGGGAACTCCAACTCCAGCGCACCCAGCACAATTTCGCGGTGCAGCCTCTTTTTCGCTGATTTCTGGATAATAGAAACCATCCATTTGAAGATAGGAAGTTCCATAAGAGCTTTAGCAAATATTTCTTTTCGCAATAAAATATCTGCCTCCACAAAATCCTTACCTGAAGTTGTAATAGTAATATCTCCTTTGTCAACCGTAGCAAATCCAAGAATTTCGGCAGCTTCGGTTAATTGCAATGTTTCATCGGCATCAATACCTAATTCATCGGCAATGCGGAATATATCGGTTGTATTCGAAGTATGTGTATAGGAGTATTCCAGGAAAGTTGCAATAGCGTTCACCACCACGTGTGGCAAGAGACGTATAGTTCCTGCTTCGCCCGGTGCACCCCCTGCTTCAATGGCGCGGGTTTTCGTTTTACCTGCCAGCGCTTCATATATTTCATCCATGTATTTTTGAAATGCCGGTGATTGAGGATCGCGCGGATGTTTTAAATCCAATTTTATTTCTTTTACCATTCTTCCGGGATCCTTTTCCATCACAATAATGCGGTCGGCAAGGGATACTGCTTCTTCAATATTATGCGTAACCAATAAAATGGCTTTACATGGAATTTTTCCTTCCATCCATAGTTCCAATAAATCGCCGCGGAGCGATTCAGCGCTCAATACATCCAACGCTGAAAAAGGTTCGTCTAAACAAAGCAACTCAGGCTCCACAGCCATAGCACGTGCAAATCCTACCTTTTGGCGCATCCCCCCGGAAAGTTCACGTGGATAAGCACTTTCGAAACCTGCTAATCCTACACGGTCCAATAAATCCATTGCTTTTGGGGTGCGCGCATCTTTTGGCACATTTCTTGCTTCCAGCGCCAACTCTACATTTTGCAATACCGAGAGCCAGGGAAACAAAGCAAACGTCTGGAACACGATGGTTGCATTTTCATTAATTCCTTTTAAGGGAGAATCTTTATAAAGAACTTGCCCGACGGTAGGTTGTTGTAAGCCCGTAATGATACGAAGTAATGTACTCTTCCCGCATCCTGAAGGGCCAAGCAAAGCAACAAAATCACCCTGTTCTACAGTAAGGTTAATATGTTTTAAAGCCGTAAATCTGTATTGCCTGGTGAGGTACACCTGCCCAATATCTGCCAGTTCAAATATTTTTTGTTTGCTTTCCATACGTGCTAAGTTAATAAATTATTCCATTTTATATTTTTCTTTTGCCAGCGCATAAAGCCTTCTCCAGCCGAAGCGGTTGATGCAGGTAACAAACACAATCATAACGAAGGTGGCGGCAAAAAGCATAGGGTAATTGCTTGTAGCATTAGCATCAGCTACAATAGAACCCAGCCCTATTGTAGAGTATATTTTATCATGCGTGGCGACGTATTCAGCTAGAATACTTGCATTCCATGCTCCTCCCGATGCCGTAATAGAGCCTGTGATAATGAAAGGAAAAAGCGCCGGAAGAATAAGTGTTTTCCAATAATTCCATTTTTTTAAACGCATCAGTGAGGCGGTATATCTCAAATCCTGTGGAATAGTTGCTACGCCGGCAATTACATTAAATAATAAGTACCATTGTGTGCCAAGGATCATTAGTATAATAGCAGCAATATTTATGCCAAATGGTAATTTAATGAAAAACAGAATTAAAAAAGGAAAAAATGCTGTTGCCGGAACCGATGCAGCGACTTGTACCAAGGGTTGTAACAACAAAGCTACACGCTTATTACTTCCTATCAATACACCCACAGGAATTGTCCATAATAAGGATATTGCCAGTGCTGCAAACACCCTGAGTGTGGTAGCAAATGCAGCTTCCAATATATACAAGTATTGGGCAGCTTTAATGTTGCTCATAAATGTAAACATCCGTTCGGCACCAAATAATAATAGAAGTCCCAGCACAATACTAATTCCAATTAATACTTTTTTACTGGCAGGCGCGTCTGCACTTACTATTACTATTTTTTTTCTAGAGAGTCTCTTGTTAAAATACTTGTCCAACATAGCAGTAAGTGGTTTAAGCGCCTTGGCTTCAAACCAAAGAATAATTTTTGACTGGCGTAATACGGGATAAAACCAGGATACGGTTTCTGTTTCGGCTCCGGCACTTACCATTTCGAGGTTGAATTTTTTAGCCCAGGACAATAAAGGCCTCCAGACAAATTGGTCAAGTACTACTATAATGACAATAAGTGTTATTATTCCTATAATTAATGCTTTAACATTACCCTGATTGGTAGCCTCCTGCATATAACTGCCTAGTCCTACCATTTCAAAATTTTTATTCCCTACAGTCAATATTTCGGCTGCAATAAGGTAAAACCATCCTGCGGCCCAACTCATAATACTGTTCCATACAAGACTTACAAAACCAAATGGCAGTTCCAGTTTTTTAAAGCGCATCCAGGAATTAAGCAGAAAAATATTGGATGCTTCACGCAGTTCCTTCGGTATGGTAGTAAGCGATTGATACCAGGCAAATGTCATGTTCCAGGCCTGGCTTGTGAAAATTAGCAAAATAGCAGCTATTTCAAGAGCTAATTTCTGGGGCATTATCGCAGTTAAACCAAATACAAATACAGGGAGAAAGCTAAGAATTGGTGTGCTTTGCAAAATATCAAGTATGGGTAGCATAATTCTTTCATTAAGCTTATTTTTTGCTGCCCCATACCCATAAAATATAGAGAAAAGTATGGAAAGAATATAAGCCATTATCATGCGAAACATTGACCTCCCTGCATAATAAGGAATGTACCGAACCCCTAAGGAAATAGGTGTGGACTTCGCTTCTGCAGGAGCATAATATGCAAGCTTGAGCAGAGAAAACAAACTAACCAGGATAAGCAGAAGTACCACCCAGTCTGCCCATTTAGCATATATTGACTTTTTGGTGCGTAACATCCTAGCCGAAAATTTCTTTTAATGAATGGGTTTGTTCTATCGAAATTCCTCTTTCTGTTTGCTTCAATGTGGCGCATTCTACAGTGGGGTCATGTTCAAAAAACAATACTGTGTTGGTATTTACAAATTCTTGTAAAATCCTTCCTTTTTCTTTCATTGTTTCCAATGGCCTCACGTCATAAGCCATAACATAAGGCAGAGGAACGTGCCAGTGGGCAGGTAATAAATCGGCACAAAAAACTAAAGGACGGTTGCGATAGATAATTTTGGGCAGCATCATCGCTTCGGTGTGTCCATATACATATATAACTGAAAATGGTAATTGAGTTTCACCTGTTCCTTCCACCATTTTCAATTGCCCGCTTTCTTTTATAGGTAAAATATTTTCTTTCAGGAAGCTGGCCTTTTCACGTGGGTTGGGATTTGTTGCCCATTCCCAGTGGGCAGGCGTACTCCAATAGACAGCATTTTTAAATGCAGGGATGTATCCTGTTCTATCTGCATTCCATTTAATACTCCCGCCGCAGTGGTCAAAATGCAAGTGGGTAAGAAATACGTCGGTAATATCATCGGTTGTAAATCCATGTGCAGCAAGTGATTTTTCGAGGCTATTATCCCCATGCAGGTAATAATACCCAAAAAACTTCTCATCCTGTTTATTGCCAATACCATTATCAATCAATATAAGCCGCTTACCATTCTGTACTAAAAGGCAACGCATGGCCCAACTGCACATATTGTTTTCATCGGCAGGATTAAGCTTATGCCAAATGGATTTGGGCACCACGCCGAACATGGCTCCTCCGTCCAGCTTAAAGTTTCCGGTATGTATGCTATAGAGTTCCATATCTTAATGCGCCAAAGTTAAAGTTAATTGCGAATTAGAAAATAGGAATTAAAAATCAGTAACATTATGTTAATTTTGGATTTTTGCACATGAGAATACATTTAATTGCTGTTGGCGGAAGTGCCATGCATAACCTCGCTATTGCACTTCATAAAAAAGGAATACAAGTTACCGGCTCGGATGACGAGATTTTTGAGCCGGCTAAAAGTCATTTGGAAAAATACGGGTTACTTCCGGCAACTGATGAATGGGATGTTAATAGAATAACTCCCGATTTAGATGCTGTTATACTGGGTATGCATGCACGGCTTGATAACCCGGAATTAAAACGGTCACAGGAATTGAGTTTGCGTATCTATTCGTATCCTGAATATTTGTATGAACAGACTAAAAATAAAACAAGGGTTGTAATTGCAGGGAGCCATGGGAAAACTACCATCACTGCTATGATTCTGCATGTATTGAAGTATAACAATAAAAAGTTCGATTACCTGGCAGGAGCTGCACTCGAAGGATTTGAAACCAGTTTAAAATTATCAGATGATGCTCCTGTGGCTATTTTTGAAGGTGATGAGTATTTAGCATCTGCGTTAGATAAGCGTCCGAAGTTTTTATTATACAAGCCTGACATCGCTTTAATTTCAGGCGTTGCATGGGACCACGTTAATGTTTTTCCTACTTATCGCAGCTATGTGGAACAGTTTGAAAATTTTGTGCGGCAGATACCACAAGGAGGCTCGCTAATTTTTTGTGATGCCGATGAGGAAGTGAAAAAACTTGTTCCCTTTGCAAAGAGTCGCGTTAAAACTTTCGGTTACGAACTTCCCGATAACTATGTAGAGAATGGAGTTACTTATTTGAAAAATAGCAGCGGAACTACACGACTCGAGGTTTTTGGTCGGCACAACTTGCTTAATTTAAGTGGGGCAAAGCAAGTTTGTATGTTACTTGGATTATCTGAGAAGGAGTTTAACCAGGGAATAGCGAGTTTTAAAGGAGCCGCAAGGAGGTTGCAATTAATTTCACGCAACGAAGAATGTAATGTTTATTGGGATTTCGCCCATTCGCCTTCTAAGCTTAGTGCTACTATTGAGGCAGTGAAGGAGCAATTTCCGCACCGTACTTTAGTTGCTTGCATGGAGCTTCATACATTCAGTAGTCTCACCAAAGAATTTTTGAAAGAATATAAAGGGACAATGGACAATGCCGATGTAAGCAAAGTCTATTTTAATCCGCATGTACTGGAACATAAAAAGCTCCCAACTATTTCTGCTGAGGAAGTAAAAAACTTTTTTGGAGGCAATATAGAGGTCTATACGGATACAGATGCTCTTGTCACTTCCCTTCGCAACATATCATGGAAAAATACCAACTTACTTATGATGAGCTCAGGCAACTTTAATGGTATCGATATGAAACGATTGGTGGAAGATTTGAAGGTCGGTTGATGCGTCCCAAACCCCTATAGCTCATACTTTCCTGCAACAGGCATTCTTCTTCCAATTCCAAAGGCTTTGGGAGATACGCGAAGTATAGGACAAAACTGCTGTCGCTTAAACTCAGTTTTATTTACCATGTTTACCACCTTTTTGATTAAGGCCTCATCAGCACCATTTACTTTTATTTCGTCGGATGATTTATGTTGTTCAATATACTGGCAAAGGATATTATCCAATATTTCAAATTCAGGTAGCGTATCGGTATCTTTCTGGTTGGGCTTTAATTCTGCGGTTGGAGCTTTGGTAAGTATATTTCCAGGAATGAGGCCGGGGCTTACTTCATTCACATATTCTGCTAACCGGTAAATCTGTGTTTTATATAAATCACCTATCACCGATAATGCCCCGCCCATATCTCCATAAAGAGTTCCATATCCGGTAGATAATTCACTTTTGTTAGAAGTATTCAGCATCAATGCACCCATTTTGTTTGATACCGCCATAATCAACAGTCCACGCATACGAGCCTGTATATTTTCTTCGGTTACATCTGCTGCTAATCCTTTAAAGGCTTCTGACAAGGATTCATTCACTGCTTTTACACCCGGCTCAATTGATAAAAGATGGTATGGGCAATCTGTATTTTTCAGCAATTGCATAGCATCATTCATTGTTTCAGTAGAACTGAACTTAGAAGGAAGCACTACAGCCATCACATTTTCTTTTCCAAGTGCTTTTTGTGCAAGTACTAATACTAATGCAGAATCAATGCCTCCGCTGACACCCAATACAGCTTTCTTAGCACCTGTTTTATTAAAATAATCCCGTATACCTAATACCAGGGCTTCGTAAACGGATTCAGTTATTATAGTATCGTAATCTCCCTGGGGGGCACAGTACCAAACCGTAGGGGATTTTTTCGTGTTGTTTTTACCGCTGCCATTTTTTTGTGAGGCTTTTATTTCCTTTTTATCTAATTCAAAAATTAAAGAAGCCTCCTCAAAAAAGACTGATTGAGCCACAATAGAGCCTTCTTTGTCAACTATGAAAGAGCCTCCGTCAAATATCAAATCGGTGTTGGCACCAATATTATTTACATAAACCAATGGGGTTTTATAGTGGGCGGCTACTCCGCAAGCAACCCTGTCACGCTCATAGCGGTGCATATATGAAAATGGTGATGCGGAGATATTGATGATACAATCAGCTTTATCAACACCCATTTCCTGCAAGGGGAAGCGCTGGTGAAAATAATGTCCGGTCTCATCCGGATACTGATTCCAGATGTCTTCACAAACGGTTATAGCTAATTTATTTTCTTTAAAAGAAATAAGTTTATTGTCTGCCCCCGGTTCAAAATAGCGGTATTCATCAAATACATCATAAAAGGGACGCAATGACTTGTTGATTTTCGCTTTTACTTTGCCATCTTCCAGGAAAAATGCAGAATTCAATACTAACCGTCCTCTTTTCGATAAGTTTCTTGAAGGGCCTCCTACAATAGCTGCTATTCCATCACATTCCCGGGCAATCTCTACTGCTGCATTTTCGCATTTTTCTACAAAACCATTCTGTAAAACCAAATCTTTAGGTGGGTAGCCGCAAATAGCTAACTCGGCAAATACAGCCAAATCCACTCCCTGTGTCTTAGCCTGCCTAATTCCGGTTTTTATTTTGGCAACATTTGCTTCTATATTGCCAACATGATAATTGAGCTGTATAAGAGCAATTTTCATATCAAAACAATATCCCTACCATTAATTCAATACCTTTTACAGCCACTTCGCTACTGTCGGTGCTATTTAAATTCGTAAACGTATTATTATACACCAGCGAAGCCTGTAGTGTTGTGCTGCCTGCCAATTCATATTCTGCCCCAAGTCCGATGATAAATGAGGCCCGAAAGAAATTAGTTTGGTCTGAAATGTCAACATTATTAGCTGAAAAAGGTATAGTTATTGGCATAGGAGGAGACCTGAATAGTTCATTATTGCCACTATAATTATCCGTAGCTTTCAATCGAAAACCGAAGTCCAGTCCAATTAATCCAAAATAACGTATTCTTCCAAAGGGGCTTGTTTTCATTTTTAACATTATAGGGAGCTGGAGATATTGGAGAGATTCATCATGATTGATGATTGAATCCTTTCCCCAGCCCTGTGCGGGATTGTCAGTAGAATTTGTATACTTGGCACCTAAGGTAGAAATCTCCATGCCCAGTACAACTCCATAATTACGCGTAAAGTAAAACTCTAAGTTTGCTCCGTATCCGTAGCCCAAAGAGGAACCATTAGCGGTATTATTTGCTGTATTGGGGCTAACCCAATATATCCCGGGAGTAAAGTTTAATCCGAAATGAAAATACCGTGAACCCCAGGTATCGGGTTCATTCATTTCACCCGGAGGAGGAGGGGGTGGAGCACTTTGCGCAGCTACTAATGTAGTGAGAAGAAAAAATGAGATAAATAAGAATGTCTTCATTTTAAGAATGTCTAAATTTGTAGAGCCTGTTATTAATTTATTGCGCAAATTTAACAAATGGTTTATTCTTTAAAGAAAATACAAATGCTTACAAAGGCATTAGCGGGCGATAAAAAGCTATTTGCGGTACTTATGAAGGAGTCTCCTGAATATGCCGCACTGGGTTCGGCCCTGGTGGGCAATGTACGTGCCATGAATTGGCTCTTACAACATGATAAAACACTGGCTCTTTTTGCAGATGCAGTGGATGGGAATAAAACAGCCATACAAATGTTATTGAAAGAAAAGCAATTTAAACTGGCTGCCGTGGCCAATATGCTGAATGAGGATGAAGAAGCTGAAATATGGCTGGAGCAGCACAACTTAAAAGATTACATAAACTTTGCTGTTGCCATACAATACGCCCTGGATAAAGAAGCCAAAAATAATTTGAAAGATTATTTTACCCTTTATGGGTAAAATGATTACACTGCGATTTTCTTAGCTGTGAATCGCCTTACGGGATACCAGGAAGCGAGAAAGCCTATAACCAATACGCAGGCTAAAATATTTATATAGTCGTTGAGCTGGATAGACACAGGGTAAGCACTTACTACAAAACCTTCTGACATTGGTACGAGCTTAAATTTTATTTGAATAAGGCAGATGATGGTACCCAATAATAAACCAATAGCGGCACCTATTACTGTAATCAAGATACCTTCATACATAAAAATTCGTTGAACCGTTTTAATTTCTGCACCCATATCCTGGAGTATCGTAATGTCTTTTTGCTTATCAATAATGAGCATGGAAAGCGAACCTACAATATTGAATGTGGCAATGACCAATATGAATGCCAGTATGATAAATGTCCATAGCTTTTCCGACTTCAAGGTTTTAAAAAGCAATTCATTTTGCTCGAAACGGTCTTTTACATTGAAATCCGCTCCTAATATCGATTTGATTTGTTCTTTTACAATTGCGGAAGAGCTGGCTTTTGCAAGGCCAACTTCAATAGAAGTTACAGACTTACCAGTATAATCAAAAAGCTGTCTTGCAAAATCTACTGATACAATTACATAGCGGCTGTCGAAGTCATCATTTATAGAGAAAATACCGGACCGGAAAAGATGCTTTTGGGTGATGGCATTTTCCGGGTTGGCAGTATTATTATCAAGCCCTCTTTTGGGCGCATAACAAGTCACTGAATTAAAGTTATTATCGGAAGAATTAATACCCAGCTTATCTGCTACTCCAATACCAAACTCGCCATAAAAAGTCTCACCGGCTTGTAACGAATACTTTCCTTCTTTTATCAGTGTATTAAAGCGGGTCATGGGGGCAAAATCACTCCCAACCCCTTTTATATATGCAAGACATTGCCTGTCTCCATATTTTAAAAGAGCCTTATCCTGCATGGTTTCATCAAAATACTTTACTCCCTTCAAGTGGCGGACACTATCAAAACGAGAGCCTGCAGGAATAAATGTTTTTCCTTTGGCAACCGTAATTTCAATATCACCCCCGGCAGAATTGTAAAGAGTTTTCACCAAGTCAGATATCCCATTAAAGGTAGAGAGTACTATAATTAGCGCCATAGTAATAACAGCAATGCCACCTAATGCCACACCCGAAATAATATTAATCGCATTGTGCGACTTTTTAGATACGAGATAACGCCTGGCTATAAATAGGGAAAGGTTCATCTATGCAAAAATAAGAAGTTTGATTACTTCCAGGCTTTTACAATTAACCCTGTGCCTTTAGCATGATGTCCAATGGTGTCCATTTGGTTAAGTATGAGTGCAAATGGGAAAGTAACCAAATAATAAAAGGGCAGAAGTATGAGCAAAGCGGTACTGAATGAAAGCATTTTCATAGGGTATTTCATTGAGAGCACCCATGAAATATGACCGGGTTTGCCATAAGAATAATGTGCTTCTACCTTTGAGAAGCCTGCTCTTTTTAGTTTTTCTTCTATCTCGTTTATGTTATATCCGTTCCGTACATGCTCACCAATAAAGGATTCTTCACTGCCTTCTTCCACGTCCGAGCCTCCCTGGTCGGAGGGAGTTGAGATGAGTAGCATTCCCCCTTTATGCAAGGATGCATAAATATTGATAAATACTTGTACATCCTCTAATATATGCTCCATCACATCCACTGAAAGGGCAAAATCGTACGTATCCGGATGCGAAAACTTAGTAAGGTCAGCGAATTCAAAACGGGCATTTTTTAACCCGATTTTTGAAAAGAAATTATTGCAGTCTGCTATTTGTTCTTCTTTTACATCTACACCCAATATATTCCAATCGCGGTGCTTTCGTGCCATATAATGGGAGTATTGCCCAAAGCCCATTCCGGCATCTAAAATGTTAGCTTTAGCAGGTGCACTCTTTTCCCATTTCCTTATTTCTTTATGGATATGCCAGGTACGGAGCAAAAGCAAATCCAGCAGGTTATAAAAAGTCTTCCGTAAAAAAGGGGACTTATTAAAAAGTAAACCAAGCTTATTTTTAATCGGGTCGTATTCCATAATTTATTTCTTCAGCAATTCATCAATTCTTGCAACTGCCTCAAACGAGTCATCAATATAGAAGCGCAAATCAGGTACTATGCGCATTTGGTGCTTCACGCGTATAGAAAGCTCTTTGCGTATCGGCGTTTTATTGGTCATTAATATTTCAAGGGCTTCTAGCGGCTTTATTTTTCCCAGGATGGTAAAATATATCTTAACAATAGAAAGGTCTGGGCTTATTTCCGCACCAGTAACAGTAAGGAACGAACCCGGTAGTAAATCTCTCAGGTTTTGTTCAAAAATTTCTCCCATTTCCTTTTGCAAAAGGCGGGCTACTTTATTCTGCCGTATTGGTTTCATGGCCCGCAAACCTACAAATTATTTATGGTTTAAGCCTCTCTCTATTAGATAGAGAGGGGGAGGGGCTGAGTAAATCACCTATCTTTGTTTTCTAAAAGCAATTAAATGTCAGACAGACAAGTAAGAGTGAGATTTGCTCCCAGCCCCACGGGAGCCTTGCATATAGGCGGAGTGCGTACAGCTTTGTATAACTATCTTTTTGCGAAAAAACATAATGGAACATTTATCTTACGTATAGAAGACACCGACCAAACCCGGTTTGTTCCCGGAGCTGAACAATATATAGCCGATGCCTTGGCATGGTTAGGAATAAGCGCCGATGAGGGCGTAGTAAATGGAGGCCCTCATGCTCCGTATCGCCAGTCGGAGCGGAAACTGATGTACCGCGAGTTTGCCCAAAGACTGGTAGATAGTGGCAATGCCTATTATGCATTTGATACTACTGAAGAATTAGAGGCTATGCGCAAAAGGCTGGAAGCTGCCAAAGTGGCGGCTCCCCAGTACAATGCTATTTCACGCTCCTCCATGAAAAACTCGCTTACCCTTTCTGAAGATGAAACCAAGCGGAAATTAGAAGCAGGAGAGCCTTATGTTGTCCGCATAAAGATTCCGCGCAACGAGGAAGTCCGCTTTCACGATATAATTAGGGGATGGGTAGTGGTGCACACTAGTTCACTCGATGATAAAGTGTTGTTTAAATCAGATGGGATGCCTACTTACCATCTTGCCAATGTAGTGGACGACTTTTTAATGAACATCAGCCATGTTATAAGAGGAGAGGAGTGGCTACCATCTGCTCCCTTGCATGTGCTTTTGTATCGCTATTTAGGCTGGGAAAATGTTATGCCCCAGTTTGCCCATCTTCCATTATTATTAAGGCCTGATGGGAATGGCAAATTAAGTAAGCGCGATGGGGACAGGCTGGGATTCCCTGTGTTCCCTTTAGATTGGCAGGACCCTGTAAGTGGGGAGTGGTCATCCGGTTATAGAGAAGGTGGCTATTTCCCCGATGCGGTGATCAATTTACTTGCCTTATTGGGATGGCACCCGGGTGATAATCGGGAACTATTTACGAAAGAAGAACTAGTGGAAGCCTTTTCATTGGAAAAGGTACATAAATCAGGTGCCAAGTTCGACCCTGACAAAGCCCGCTGGTTCAACCAGCAATACCTGAGGATGCGCACGAATGCTGAATTAGCAATGTTATTTAAGGTAGATATTGACAAAAAGTTAGGAAGCAGCGCAAATAAATGGACTATAGAATACATTGAAAAAGTCTGCCACCTTATAAAAGAAAAAGCCCATTTTGTAAAGGAATTCTGGGATATAGGCAGTTTCTTTTTTATTGCCCCAGACAAGTGTGATGAAAGTGTAATTCAAAAGCGTTGGAAAGATACTGTTCCCGGGTTTTTTGCTAAAACTGTTGATATATTTGCCTCTCTGAGTGATTTTACTGCCCATAATGTAGAAGCCACATTTAAAAAGACAGCGGAAGAAAGCGGAATACAGCCCGGCTCTGTAATGCAATTGCTCAGGGTAATTTTAACCGGGATGTCTGCCGGGCCTGCTCTTTTTGAAACAATAGAATTGTTGGGGAAAGACGAGGTGGTAAACAGAATAAAAAAGGCAACAGAAATGTTGCCTAAATAAAATTCTAATAAAGTAAAAGGGCTTGCTTACTCAGCTACCACTTCAAAAGTTATCTCAGCGGTAATATCCTTGCTAAGTTTTACGTTAGCAGTATATTTTCCGGTAGTTTTGATATGGTCGGCTTTCAGGTCAATATTTTTGCGTTCAACTTTATAGCCTAATTCTTCCAATGCTTGAGCCAGTTGAATAGCATTTACAGAACCAAATATCTTTCCATTTTCTCCGGTTTTGGCTGCAATTCTCAAGGTTACATCTTTCAGCCTGGTTGCCAAGCTTTCAGCGTCCTTTTTCAGCTTTTCTTCTTTGTGGGCACGTTGCTTTTTAATTTCATCAAGCACCTTGCGGTTTGATACCGTAGCAGCAATAGCCAATCCACGTGGGATCAAAAAATTGCGTGCATAGCCCGGACGCACTTTTACTAATTCGTATTGGTTACCGAGGTTTTCTACCTCTTTTTGCAGAATAACTTCCATGATGCTGTAATGCGTTAATTATTTTAATAAATCGCCTACAAAAGGCAGTAATGCCAAATGACGTGCCCTTTTTACGGCTTGCGCCACTTTCCGTTGGTATTTCGATGAATTTCCGGTAATGCGGGTAGGCAATAACTTACCCTGGTCATTAATGAAATTCTTCAGGAAATCCGGATTTTTGTAGTCAATATACTTGATGCCATATTTTTTGAAACGGCAATATTTACTTTTCTTAACCTCGATAGGAGGAGGGGTAAGATAACGTACTTCGTTGGTGTCTACTGTGGCCATTTTTATTGAATTGCAGGTTCTTTCTTAGGTTCTTTTTTTCCAAATCTTTCCTTGCGTTTTTCAAGGTATGCAAGTGCATGTTTATCAAGGCTTACGGTTAAGTAGCGCAAAATGCGTTCGTCACGCTGGTAGGCAATTTCAAGTTCCTTTACTATGGTAGGAGAAGCATTGAATTGGAGTACGTGGTAAAAACCGGTACTCTTCTTTTGGATGGGATAGGCTAGTTTACGCAAACCCCAATGTTCTTCGGTTATTACCTTACCTTCGTGGTCCTTAACCAGTTTGCGGTAATGATCTACAGCTTCCTTTGCCTGTTCTTCCGACAGTACGGGTGTTAAAATAAATACAGTCTCGTAAGACTTGATTATACTCATGTGGTTTTAAAAAATGGAGCGCAAAGATAGTAATTTTTCTTTTCCGCCAACTATTATAAAATAAAAGCCGGAAAAATTATGAACATTAAATAGTATTTCAAACTGAGCCACTACTTCTTTTAGAAGACCTATGACTTGTGAGAAAGGAAAACAATTGCACTCAAATCACTGAAAATCCTGGTAGAGCAGGTACTTTTTCCGTATCTTTAAAAAAGCATCAATGCCCGGCTGCCATCCATTACGTATTTCTTCTTCCGGTATACCCTGTTCAATTTGCTTTTGAAGCACATCTGTACCAGCCAGGTTTTTGAAATAGGAATTGAAAAAATTGGCTTTGTCAGGGTAGTCCTTGTAAGCACCCTTCAACCAAAACAGGTAAAGCTTTTGGTAGTTCTTAATGAGTATACTGCCAAAATCCCCCAGGTTGTAACCGTGGCATAGTTGCCCTTCAAAAGGTGGGTGTTGTGCACCGGGCTTACTTTCAGGCGTAAAGGTAAATGGGGCATCTTGCAATAATGGGTTACCAATTATTTCAAAAGGCATATCTGTTCCTCTGCCTACACTTATCACTGTTCCTTCAAACAGGGCGAGGGTAGGGTACAGGTATATAGAAGCCATAGTTTTCAGATTGGGTGAGGGATTTACAGGAATATTATAAAAATTCCGGTGGCTATAACCCTTAACCGGAATGCAGGTTAAGTTACATTGTTCTCCGTTATTGAGCCATTTTTCCCCATTTAGCATTTTGGCATATTCAGCAGTGGTCATACCATATACAATAGGCACCGGGTCCATACCTGAAAAAGACTTAAAAGCAGGTTGCAGCACTGGGCCGTCAACATAGTATCCATTGGGGTCAGGGCGGTCAAGCACAATAAGGACTTTATTATTCTCGGCACAGGCTTCCATCACCAAATGCAGGGTAGAAACATAAGTAAAGAACCGTACCCCTACATCCTGTATATCATATACTACTACATCAACCCCATTTAAGTCTTCTGCGGTAGGTTTATTGTGTTTACCATAAAGGGAAATAATGGGTAAGGATTTTGAAGTTTTAGAATTATCTATATCTGCGCCTGCATCTTCTTGCCCATAAAATCCGTGTTCGGGAGCAAATATCTTTACCACTTTAATTCCCAGGCTCTTCAATGTATCTACCAAAAGTTTCTTTTGCACAAGTGATGTTTGGTTACATACCACAGCTACATTTTTACCTTGCAATAAAGAAAGGTATTGGTCTGTACGCTCAGCTCCTACTTTTATATCTTTGAGGTCGATGGTGGTAAATTCAGATCTGGCTGTAATTTGCGCACTTGCTTTGTCACTACAAATAGAGAGACAAAGGAAAAATAGCTGAATAATAGTTTTAGGGAAGGTATATCTTTGCATTTGCTTGGCTTTAAATGTCTCAAAAATATAGAAAACGTAATAAGTAAGCTCTACGTTTGGTAAAAGAAAATTTAAAAACGATGTTTGTCAAGGGAAATATCCCGGCAGGAGCAGAATATAAAGCTGCTCTCCAGGATGTTTTGCATACTTTTCCCTATTTTCAACTCGCTCAGGTTCTTTTTGCCAAACAGATATATGATGCTAATGAACCGGATGCCTCAGGGCGTATTAAACTGGCATCGGTTTATGCCCCTGATAGAAAAGCTATGTATCTATTATTTAAGAAACCTGTTGAAACAAGTGAAGAAATTAAGACGCTGAAGCCCACTACGGAGCCTTTAAAAAAACAGGAAAAAGTACGCTATAATTTCGTTTATAGTTCCACAAAAGATACTAATATTGAGGTAACATATCCGCCGGCAAAAAAGGAAGCTGAAAAATCATCGCTCTCCGAAGCTTTCATTAAAAGAGAATCTGAAATAAAGGCCCCACCAGTTAAAGCCCGGCAGGAAGAGATGGGGAAAGTTCAACCTGTTTCTCCGAAGACAGAAGAAAAGAAATCAGCACTACCCTCTTTCCAACCCAAAATAACTGCTGTACCGCCTTTAAAAAGCACTTCCGGAACTATAATACCCCCACCAGCTAAGGTGGAAAAGCCTTTAACAGGAGATAAAAAAATAGAAGCTACTATTTTACAGCCACCTGTAGTGAAAGAATTGGGGATAACTTATCAACCCATACCCGATAGTAACCTAAAATATAGTTTCAATGAATGGTTAAAGGTATTACCTGAGATAAGCGTAGAAAAAATAAATGAAGGAGTAAAACCTGTAAATCAGCGTGATAAAGCCAGTATTATCAATGACTTTTTAAAACAGGCACCTACTATTTCCCGGCCCAAGGCAGAGTTTTTTTCTGCTACTAAGGCAGCTAAAATGAGTATTACAGAAGATGATGAGCTTATGAGCGAAACTCTTGCAGAAATATTTGTGGTACAAGGCAATTTGCAAAAGGCTTTGAAAGCATATCAAATACTTTTGCTTCAATTCCCGGAAAAAAAGAATATATTTGCGCCCCGCATTGAAGAATTGAAAGCTTTAATGCGTGAACATACTAAACCCGGAACGAAATAATAAAATAGAAAAATGGCCGAGATTTTGTTGAATATTTTAATTGTTGCAGCATGCATATTGCTGATATTAGTGGTTCTTATTCAAGATTCTAAAGGTGGTGGATTAACCTCTTCCTTTGGTGCATCAAACCAGATACTTGGTGTTCGCAGAACAAATGATTTTCTGGAAAAAGCTACCTGGGCTTTTGCAGTAGCTGTGATAGTGCTTTCTATGGCAAGTGCGGTAATTGGTGGGCCTTCGACTGGAAGCACTACAAGTACTTCTGTTTCAAAGCAGCAGGCTGACCAGCTTCCTACGCCTGATCAACCACAGCAGCAGCCCACCCAGGGGCAACAACAAGGTGGTGGACAACCCCAGCAACCTCAACAATAAGATTTTTATTAGTTAGTTTTCTTGGGGAACAGGCTTTACCTGCGCTGTTCCATGGAAAAAATATTCGTGCCTCGTATTGATGCGGCTGCATAAATACCGGGTTCTTATTTTTTTTAGCTTACGGTAAGTATATGCATCTTCAGCAATAAAAGTTGCCTGCAAGGGCAATTCATCTAAAAATATCCGCCCATCAGGGTTTTCATCATATTTCCGCAAGGTTTTGAATAGCGTTTTATCGGTGCACACTGTAGCGGCAGGGTTTTGCAGGTATTTCTTCAATGCTAAAATTACATCTGAAGGGAAAACATCTTCTCTTAAAAAAGGCAGCAATATTAACTTATACTCATGCTTCCACTCTTTTCCATGCGATTGGATAGCATCTCCATATTTTTTCCAGGCGCTTAAGTGGGCTATTTCGTGCAGCAACGTATTAAGAAATGCATATTTATTCAGATCGTAATTGATGGTAATTTGGTGATTTAAGCCTTTAATGGGGGGGCGATAGTCTCCATATTTTGTCGCTCGTGAACGTTTTATCTTTAGTTTAAAATCATAGGTATATATCCATTGGGCAATGGTTGCAACTGCACTTTCGGGAATATATTTTTTTAGGATGGCTTTGTTTCGTTCCAATTGTACCATTGTGCAATATTATGACACGATTGTTACTTGAAAATGTACTCCGGTAAGCGATTTATGAAAAGTTATTAATACTCGTATTAAAACACTTCCTCCAGCACCAGGTGAGATTTAAGTGGTTTTATCCCTGCATGTATTTCAAAATATTTTAATAACCCATGCAAGATGTTTTTACGCAGCCCTGTGGGTATTTCACTCACTGCAAAAGATGAAATAAGCAATACAGATAATTTGCCCAGGCATTCACTTTCAGCAGGATGTAGAAAAGAAGTATACATAGGCTTCTTTTCCTGGTAAGTACCCTCCTCCAAATTAAGATAAGGGGTTTCCGCAGAGAAACTATTTTTAGGTAAAAGGCCTAGATGGTTCAAAAGGTTTAGCATAAAGACGATGTGGAAATTGGTACACTTCTCATTCGTGTCGTTGAGAAGTACAATAGATTCCCGTATAAAATAATAGAGTGTTTTATCGGTTTCAGTTTGCTTTATACAATGGGAAAGTAGTTCGGAAATAAAGATAGCAACGGCACTTTTTTCAATATCTGTACTAATTTTTGCAGGGTAAAAGGAAATCTGCATTTCTTTCAATGTAGATAGTTGCTTTATTTCCCTCTGATCAACTATGGCATTTACAATAGTCAGTGGTTGTAAGCCGGCAGACCGTATGCCCGACGATTTGGAGTGAAGGGAATTTATCCAGCAGGAAACTAAGCCCGATTCATTAGTAAACAGTTTTACAATTGCATTATGTTCCTTATGCGGTATTAGGTGCAGAACAATTGCTTCAACCGAATGAAACATCTGATATTAGTTTACAAACAGTAATTTGGTGACAGCCGACTGGGTTCCATCGGGGCTGGTGCAGAAAACCAGGTAAACTCCGGTTTGCACCCGCTCACCGCTAAAGTTAGTGCCATTCCAAATGGCACGCCCTCCCAGGGCTACTGTATGATACACAACTTCTCCGCTGACAGTGGCAATTTTTATATCTGAATTTGCTACCAGGTTATTGATGGCAATCGGCCCTGAATAGCCATGTGGAACAGGATCGGGATAAGCATAAAGATTACTGAAACCAGTGGCCCCAAGGCTGGCTTCTCCACGATAAGAAACAACTCCTTGGTCAGTACCCAAAAATACATCTCCTGTTATCTGATTAATACCTATGGAGAGAATATTATTAGAAGGTAAAGGGCTGTTAGCTGAGGTGAAATTAAGTATTTGCTGGGTCCCATCGGCAGACATAAGGAAGACACCTCCTCCCAGGGTTCCTATCCATTTACGATTTGCTCCATCAACTGCTATGGCCGTGGTGAATTGGTTTTGCATGAGGTATTGCGTGTAGCCAGTCTGTTGTACATATATATTCTGTGCATCCCAGCCTCCGGGACCATTAAAAACATTATCAGGCGAATAAAATACTACGACTTGTAGGTCAGTCCCTACCCAGATTGCTCCATTCTGGTCTTCTGTTATGCAATAGATATTGGGACTTGGCAAATGTCCGTTGTTAACAGAACCATTGATAAATACGGAATTAGAAGGGGTAGGTTGGGCAAATGTTCCATTATCCTGGTATGCCAGTATTCCATTCCCGGGAAATATCATCCATTTTGCACCGCTATGGGTAACAATAAGAGTGGTGACTATACCATCGATGGGAATATTAGGAATATCGCTGAAATCCATGGATTGCCAGGTTCCATTACGTTGTTTCACACTAAGGTATTTAGAGTCCACACCCGAATTGGTAGCCCATAAATTTTCGCTGGAGTCAAAGGCGACGCCTCCTACCCGAAGGGAATAGTACGTGGGAATCTGGGCATCAATAAGGCTGCGGAGTGAGCTATTGGAGCCATTAAAAAAATTCACAATCGAGTCATTATAATATTCTACAAGTCCGTTGTTCCAGCTGCCGGCAAAAGCATGAGCAGAATTTTTCGGGTCAATGGCAACACAGCACAAGTTTTGTATAGTATCGGGCGATGCATCGTCAATCAATCTGTACCAGAAGTTGTCAAAATATTCTGAAATACCAATATTGGTTATACTTTCAGGAGCATATGAATTATCATATGCCCCGGGCGCCAAATAAATGGTAGAGCCTTGAATTGCCATGGCGAATGCTGAGTTGGAAAAAGGCCCGGAAGGATAAAAGTTTTCCCCATCGAAGCTGTTGCTTGCTTTAACAAGCCCATAATTAGGGTCAGCCATCCATAAATGCTTAGTATTATCAAACACAGCATCAACAGCATTGACGTTATTAGAAAAGTTATAACTAAACAGATGCACTGCTGTATCTCCGAAGTTATCTAGAACTACTACGTTGCTGGCGCCGCAATAAGTAAGGTAGGAAGTATCATTGAAGGTTATGCTTTGTAAAGAAAGCATATTTTCATGTATTCCATCGGTATCATGGTGCCCATTATGTGTGATGGTGTCGAGAGACCATTTCCCTGAATTATAAACATATAATGTATCTTGTTTAAACGCTGCAAGATTGTTGCCCGTAAGGCGCATTGAGAAACTGGCATACATTTTATTTCCACAACTTACAATCGCATTATAAACCCCTACCGGAGCGGGATGGGAAACGATTTTCCAATCTTGATAGTTTTGCGGGTCCGGGTCGCTCGCTGCAGTTTTATAGATTCCATTTTCTGTTGCAGCAAAAATGGTATCGTTAAAAATAGTAATCGAGTAAACATTTAGGGCAGTTCCACGATTACCAATTTTATATAGAGAAAGAATAATATTTTGAGTTAAATCAATTACCATTATACCCTGTCCACAGGAAACGTAAGCAAGATTATTATTAAAATAGATATTATTAATTGTTTTAGCTCCTTCAGCAGGGCTGTTCTTTAAATCAGGAAGATTAATAATCTGGTTGTTATTAAGTAAATCTATATTCCCATTTGAATAACCAATAACAAGAGTATTTGTAAAGGTATTGTAACGCGCCACGGTACAGCCTATGTCTGAAAGGCCCGATACTTTACTATATCGTTGTAGGGAATTGTCTGATAAATTATAAGTAAATACTCCTGAAGAAGTACAGCAATAAACATTTCCACCGCCCTCGCATACAGCAAGCCCCTGCCGGTATGAAAGAAAATCCTGCCATTGGCCAAGTGGCAGGTTCTGGGCTTTTCCCGGCACCATATTTACTATAAAAACTGACAAAGCCAAATTTTCCTGGAGTACAGCTC
>JABDAL010000020.1 GCA_013289165.1 Bacteroidota bacterium | reverse complement strand
GGAAGCATATCGGGAAGCACATGAGAATTGTAAAAAATCCAAATGGGGTGAGCGGATATATGTGCACCATATATCGTTTCAAAAGTTTGTGCAATCGGTATCTAAAAAGTACGATGTGATTTTAACCAATCCTCCCTATTTTTCCAATTGTGTACAGGCTGCCTCCGAATCACGTACCATGGCAAGGCATACGTGCAACCTGAGTTTTGAAGAATTGATAGATGGTATAGCTTCTCTGCTTACCCGGGAAGGGTCTTTTGCTACTATTTTACCTTTAAAAGAAGCGGAGAATTTAACAGCTATTGCCAGGCGCTATAGGCTTTATCCGAACCGGATTATGCGTGTAAAAACAACTTGTGTAAAGCCGGAAAAGCGCTTGCTGATGCAGTTTGTGTTTGATAAGACTATGCTATTTGAAGAGATACTTGTAATTGAGAATGAAGACAGGTCTTACTCCAACGAGTACAGAAATCTTACCAGGGACTTTTACCTGGGTTTTTAAATAAAAAATGTTGCCTCGTATTCGTATTACGAGGCAATATAGCAGCCTTATTCCGTCCTCTTTTATTTTGTAGCCACTACCATATATTTACTTTCGCTCCAAAAAGTAGATGGCATAGTTATAGCAATGGAGTCGGTTTTTCCGTTAGAAATAACTACATATGAATCGTCAGGATGTATAGTAATAAACCGGCGGTATTTTCCCGGCAGAGAAATTCCTTTCAAGCTATTTAGGTTTGCCTGTGAAAACTTGCTGTTGTCAATATTAGAATTTATTTCGGCTACTCTTCCCAAGCCAACAAATCCTCCTTGTTTATCAATTACTCCTTTATCTTGCAACTCTTTTAACGTGCCACTTACATAATAAACTGTAGTGAGTACAGCTATTTGGGAGCGTTGTTTTTTAATCACGTAAATACTATCGTTAAATTTCGAGGTAAGCAATTTTAACGAATCGTTGGCCTTACCCAAGCTGGCTTGCAATACTGCTATCTCTTCATCCTTTTGTGATATTTCCTGGGTAAGGTGGGCAACTAAACTTTCCAGCTTATTGTTTTTGGTATCCATGCCTTTTAATCTTGCTTGCAGCCTGTTCATCTTTTTGTCATTAGCCACAATCCACTCATCCAGTTCTTTCACCTCTTCTACTACGGTTTGTTTATCTGGTGAATTCATTTCAGCTGGTTTCATAGTTATTATTTTTTCACGCTGTTTTATCCGGTCCAAATTTTCCTGGATGTCATTCAGGTCATTCAGGTATGATGTTATCATGGAATCTTTTTGGTTGGCTTGTGCTGCTCTCGAAGAGTCTTCCTTGGCTAGGTCTTTTATTTTTTGTACTTGCTCGGTGCTTGTGCTGTTGCACGACGCCATTGCAATCAAGGCGACAAAAACTAAGTTGGATGCTTTCATAGTTAAAGTGTTTTTAGGCTTACTAAATTAGTTCAAATTAATATTTTGGCAAAGGAGTTTTAGCCTAATGTTAGAATAATCGGGGTTAAATAGACAGTTTTTGCCGTTTAAATAGTGGGTAAAATCATTTCGGAGGGAGGAATTTTTCAGTTGATATTTGAGTTATATTTGTACTTGAACTTTTGTATTTCAAAACTGTATGGGTAAGATACTCGAAAAAACATCACCTGACGCCGATAAAAGCATTGACCGGAAAACTATCGAAAAAGA
Source organism: Bacteroidota bacterium (assembly GCA_013289165.1). Classification (GTDB taxonomy): domain Bacteria; phylum Bacteroidota; class Bacteroidia; order JABEUT01; family JABEUT01; genus JABEUT01. The sequence goes on along the minus strand of JABDAL010000020.1, from coordinate 31,533 downwards.
AACAGAAGCTCTTATGGAGGAAATGGGTTCTCTTCAGAACTTATTGTATGCCGAAAAGAAAAATAGCCTGTTGATTATATTACAGGGTATGGATGCTTCGGGCAAGGATGGTACTATAAAGCACGTGTTTTCTTCCCTGAATCCTATGGGTATAATGGTGAAGGCATTTAAAGAGCCTACTGCCGAAGAAATGGAGCATGATTTTCTATGGCGGGTGCATCCGTATGCCCCTGCAAAGGGTATGATTCAACTATTTAATCGTTCACATTACGAAGATATACTTGTTCCTTCCGTACACAAAACAATAGATAAAAAACGACTTGAAGAGCGATATGATATCATCAATAGTTTTGAGCAAAACCTTTCTGATTCCGGAACCAGTATCTTGAAATTCTTTTTACATATTTCTAAACAGGAACAAAAAGAACGTATAGAAGACAGGCTTACAAGCCCGGAGAAAAAGTGGAAGTATGACCTTGCCGATTCAAGGGAGGCATCGAACTGGGATGCTTATATGGAAGTATATGAGAGTATTTTTGAACGGTGCAGCCCCGATTTTCCCTGGCTTATTGTACCGGCCAATCATAAATGGTACAGAAACAATTTTGTAGCGAAGGAAATTGTTAAAAAGCTAAAGTCTCTCAAAATGAAGTATCCCTAACTGTATTTCAAAATCCGTATCTTAGTATTTTATTAAGTACTCCCCGATGAATACTCCTATACTGCAAGACATACCACACGATCTTATCAATTTTGCATTGGTAGCTGTATTTTCTTTGTTAATCGGATTAGAACAAAGAAGGCACTATTTAGAAGCACCACCCGAATCTGTTTTTGGAACAGACCGTACATTTACCCTTACAGGTATTGCGGGTTTTATTCTATATGTTATAAGCCCAAAGGACTTTTTGCCATTTATTGTTGGTGCTGTTATCTTCGGGAGCCTATTGGGTATTTATTACTATGAGAAAATTCAGGCAAGAAAGCAGTTTGGAATGACCTCCCTGGTGATTGCTATTATTACCTACTCACTTGCCCCTTTGGTTTATACTCAACCTCGCTGGTTAGTTCTTTTGATTGTTGTGACAGTCCTGGTTATTTCTGAAATTAAAGAAATGCTTTTAAAATTCTCCCACAAATTTGATAATAATGAATTCATTTCTCTTGCTAAATTTTTAGTTCTTGCAGGTGTAATACTCCCTCTGCTTCCTGACCAGCCCATTTCAGCAGCTATCAGTATTTCTCCATATAAGTTTTGGCTTGCCATTGTGGTGGTATCGGCTATTTCTTATTTCAGTTATTTGCTAAGGAAATTTGTTTTTCCGGAGACAGGTATTCTTCTCACAGGCTTATTGGGGGGATTATACAGTAGTACCGCCACTACTGTAATTTTAGCAAGAAAAAGCAAGGAAAATGTTTCAGGAAACAGGATAATTGCCGCCATGTTTCTTGCTATAACCATGATGTATTTACGCCTATTCATTCTGGCTGCTTTCTTTAATATGGAAGTAGCCATGAGGCTGTTGCCTTATTTTATTGTCCTTACTATACTTAGTACTTTAATTGCAGTATATTTCATTGTGATTAAAAAAGCTGGCACGGGTACAAAAAATGAAGTGGTTTCTAGCGATTCTCATCAGAACCCGCTCGAATTTAAAACAGCCGTTTTATTCGGAGGGCTCTTTATTTTATTTGCCCTTATAACTACTTACGTAGTAAATAAATATGGAGCCCATGGAGCCCAAACGTTAGCCTTTGTTGTAGGGGTTACCGATATTGATCCATTCATTATTAACCTTTTCCAGGGTAAATGGAATTTGGATGCAACGGTAATTACCTTAGCTGTGCTAAATGCAATTACAAGTAATAATGTATTGAAAATGATATATGCACTTACACTGTCAGAAAAGAAACTTAGAAAAGAAATTTTTGCCAGCTTTTTGTTGCTTATTATAGCAGGTATTGTAGCTTTATTCCTTTAAATTACATCACACCCTGTAACTTGCTCATTTCTTTTGCTTCTCCATTTTGTTGCTCGAGCGTCTGGTCAGTAGAATCGGTAATCTCAAGCCATAGGTTGCCCGACTTACGGAATACCTCCGCAGTAAGTCCATATACATCATTAAACCCCTGCTTCAATCCCGAGACAGTCGTTTGAGGTTGGATTTCAATATTATCGGAAGAATTTTTAGTACGGCACTCTGCAATACTTTTGCTGATATGTTTCATCAGGCTCTTAACTAAAGAGTTTCCTCTTTTATATTGTTTAGAGTAAAACTCCAATCGTAAGTAAGGAAACATTTCGCTGAATTCTTTTTGTACAGCAAAAATCTTTCGGTGATCGGTAATGGTGATTTTCATAACTAAAAAGTTGATTTAATAAATTGGTTCAATGACCATAGATGGTCTATGGACAAAATATCCCATTGGGCAGGTATAATAAGCAAAAATAATAGCAAAGCAACTCGTGGAAAAATATGCTTCATATCCCATACTGGCTCTATAATTCCAAAAATAATCACTGCAAAAAGCAAATCAAACCCCAGGAGGCAAAGGCAGTAGTATTTCAAAAAACCTATAATGAGAAATGCCCCGCCAATAAGTTCAACATAGGATGTAAAGCATACGCCGATGTGGCTGACAAAGGCAGGGATGCCCTTAGCAGCCAAGGGGGCATGTACGGTTTGGAAAACTTGTTTTAATCCTAATCGGAAAACCTTATCAAATCCTTGAAGAAAAAATAAAACCCCAAGAACTACACGCGCTATGAAAGCAGCATCTATTTCCCGGAAATGTATGGAATAATTCATAGAGAAAAGGCAAACTGAAACCAAAAGTAATTATTTTTTGCAAACAGAAACAGTACACGAATGCCGTTTTCGCGCGATTAGCTGTGTCTCACGGGATAAACTTACTAATGCTTATGGAATGCCTTAATCTTCTGATGAATTAACTACCATAACAGGAATTTTTGCATGCCGTATAACCTGTTCAGCAACACTTCCCATAAAAAAATGTTCTAATCCTGTTCGTCCATGGGTTCCCATTACAATTAAATCTGCGTGATGTTTTTCTGCAATGGGATTAATAGCTTCTTTGGGTATGCCTTCTTCGGTAATAGGGGTCATTTTAGCATAAGGATATTTTTTCATGGCCCGCTTAAGCAACTTCTGTGCTTCTTCCTGAAATATTTTTTCCGCATTCGTATCCATTACTGCACCTACACCCGCCGTATCAATCATAGTGGTCATATCTACCACGCTCAGTAACATCACATTGGCCGAAAGTGCCTTAGCAAGTTCAATACCTTTTTCCAAAGCATTCATTGAACAACTGCTTCCATCTATTGCTATCAGTATATTCGAGTATGACATATCAGAATAATTAAATCGAAGCAAAGATATGCAATTTCCAAGGCTTGACGATGTGGGTTCACTGAAATAAATGAGTTGAATACAAAAACAAAAGGCGCTATTTAAGCGCCTTTTATATATTCTGAAATAAAGCTTTAGTGTTGAATTATAAATTTTCCCTGGTCAAGTAATGCGCCTGTACCGGCTTCATTTAAATTATAAATGTATAAGCCATTCGAGTAGGTTGATGTATTTAAAGTAACCATATTATTTTTTACGGTTACTTTGTCTAATAATCTTCCCGTTACGTCGTATACCGATAGAGATTGTTCTGCTGTGTTTTCTAACGTATTGAAAGTAATTTCAGATTTAGCAGGGTTAGGGTACACAAGTACATGATAGTTATTGCTAATATCATTAATTCCGGTAGGCGCAGGGGCCGTGGTATCCCATACTATGCTTCTTACTGTAGAACTGGTGGTATCCATATTCAGTTGAACCAGTGGAAAGCTCAAGCCATTAGAGTACCAACTATATTGGGTCTTTTTAAATTCAGTAATGCTCGCTGGAACCCAAGTGCCTCCTAGAATTGTTTGAACGTACATATATACCGTATCGTTATCTAGCTCATGATGTACCCGGCGCAGAACATCGTAGGTTTTTTTATTGGGCATTTTTAATGTCCCAAAAGCATCAAGAGTATCCCAATAAGTAATACCACTCGCAATTCTTTCTGCAGTCACAGAATAGGTCGGAATAGCTTCGCTATAGGATTCGCTGGCCCTGGAAAGTCCTGTTGTAGTAATAGAATATTTACCGGGGAAAGGCATTTGTTCAAATGGGGGATAGAAGACCACCTCTGACTCAAATACATAATCTTGACTTTTGTATTCGAAATTTACTGGTTGCTCATTACCTGCTACAAAGAAACCGGAACCATTTAGTATAAAAAATGTATATCCTGATACCCCATAAGTTGTATCTGCCAGAGTGGCTCCGGGAAATGCGCTCGCATATTTTGTAGAGGATGGAGACACAAATTTAATGGTGCGCGGATATGTTTTGACTAAGGAAGAAAAGTCCCAACTCTGAGGCTTGTTGCTGTGAGCTCCGGGCATTATAGCGGGGTATGGAACGGAGTCTGTAACAACCGTTAATCCAACAGAAGGGAAGTCTGATTCGGAAAGGGTAATTTGACCAAATGCCTGTGCTGAAAATGTTAATAACATACACCATAAGGCAATAAACGAGAGGGTATTAATTTTTTTCATGATAAAGTGGTTGATTAGGTATGCAAATATATGCATTTTCCATTACTTGCTTTTTGCTCTTCATTCTGAGCTCTTCTCTCTCTCTTCGGTAATCTTTTTCAAGGTAATGAGCTCCCGCATTTTGTCTTTTGCTTCACTTGCAGGGCTCCCGAGGTATGATTTCCCCCCCTCCAATGATTTGCTTGGCGCAGATTGCCCCAATAAAACGGCTCCTTTACCTATGTGAATATTACTGGGGATACCGACCTGCCCCCACAGGGTAACTCCATCTTCCAAGGTTACCATTCCTGCAATGCCCACCTGCGCAGCCATCAGGCACATTTTGCCTATATGGGTGTCGTGCCCCACATGCACCTGGTTGTCGAGTTTGCTTCCTGCACCTATAATGGTTTGTTCCGATACTCCCCGGTCAATGGTACATGATGCACCAATCTCCACATCATCTTCAATAACTACATTACCACACGAGAGCATTTTATCAAAATAAGCTGCTCGTTTTTTATAGTAAAATGCATCGGCGCCAATTACTGTTCCCGATTGAATGGTTACTCTATTTCCAATAATAGTTTTGTCATATATAGTAACATTGGGATGAATAAAGCAATCGTCACCGATAAGTACATCTTTTCCAATAAAAACTCCGGGCATAAGGGTTGTGTTTTTGCCAATTTTTGCTGTGGGGCTAACCATTTCCTTTTGTGTGAAACTTTCAGGAGAAAAATGGCGAATAAGCTTATTGTAAGCACTAAAAGGGTCATCAGAAAATAATAAAGCTTTACCTTCAGGACACGCTACCTTTTTATTAATAATAATAGTGGTAGCATTCGATTGAAGGGCTTTATCATAATATTTTGGGTGGTCAACAAAAACAATATCTCCTTTTACTACACGGTGTATTTCATTTAGCCCGGTAATAAGATGTTTAGGATTCCCTTCGAACTCTGCCCCTATAATGGCAGCAATTTGTTCAAGTGTTTGAGGCGGATTTATTTTCATGCTCCCAAAGATACAGATTAGCCATATATTATGGCTGCCTGAATTGTTTCGACCATTCAACGGCAGGTTCTAACGATTCGAATATCTGGGTGGGGATAGGCTGGCTATATATTTGGATGAAAAAATTCAATTGCAGCCTGCCCTGTTTTTTATCTACAACAAAAGCTCTCGACAAGGTACTTTTAGAGCCTTCATTTGTCAGATAGCCCCTGGAGTCTTTATCCATCGAAATCATATCCTGTCCAAATATAATAACAGGATAAGAATGCCCTTCCGTGTATTCGAGTCTTTGAGCAATCATTTTTTTGAAATTTTCAATAGTATGTTGTATCCGTGCAAGTCTCTCAACATAAACAATTCCGTCTTTTATTTCGTATTTGGTGGTACCTATAGTAACAGGAGCTTTATTAAGTATTGGCGGCATATGTACTTAACGAAATTTTTACTTTTAGTAGACGTTAAATAGTTTTTATTGCTTTAAATAAAATTTGCAGGTTTTGCAAAATACAATTTTTATTTTTTAATAACCGTCCCTATAAAAGATACTTAAAGGAAATCAGTGCATTATTATAAGAGAAATGGTTCGATAAGAGATATGAAATAATAGAGAAGAAATTCATAAAAGCGTACATTTGTCGCCATGAATGATAAACTTGTTTCCAGGATAATAATCGGCGTCACCATTGCCATACCAATTGTAGTTACTATTCTTCACTTTATGCCCAAGCCGGACACGGTGCCTGATATTGTAAAGCACTGTCCGCTTCTTAATGCTACCCTTAACGGGACATGTACCATATTACTTATATGCTCCTATATTGCTATCCGCAACAAGAAGGTAACCCTACATAAAAGACTGAATGTTACTGCCTTTGTACTTTCTGCCCTGTTCTTATTGAGCTATGTAGCATATCATTCGTTTGGCAAGGAAACCCTATATCCCAAGGATAATCCACTCAGACCTGTATATATATTTATTCTCTCTTCCCACATAATATTGGCTGCGGTAGTATTGCCTATGGTGCTTATTAGCTTTTACAGGGGGCTGACTAATAAAATTGTTAAACATCGCAAGCTTGCCAGGTGGACCCTGCCCATCTGGTTATATGTTACAACTACCGGAGTAGTAGTATATCTAATGATTTCTCCTTACTATAATTTCTGATTGTTATATATTTGCACTGTGAAAAAGATTTCTAAAATATATTTGTCTCTCATCATCCTGCTGCTGCCCTTATGGACTGCTGCCCAGTGTTCCGTTTGTACTGCGGGGGTAGCCTCCAGTACACGCAATCGCGGAGAACTTGCCAAAGGTCTAAATTCGGGGATACTTTATCTTCTGACGATAACTTACCTTGTTTTTACAGCTTTTGCCATTTATTTCTTTCGTCATCGCATTCGCTACTTCATGCGTAGCCTTGCCACCCGTTGGCGAATGTTTATAGCTTCTTTCTGAGGAGCTTACAAGAGAGAAGCGATAATAACTTTTAGGGTTTTTAACTAAACCCTGTTTAATAAGCCAAAGGGCTTTCCAGAAGCTACAATAGGAATTATCTAATTTTGCATCAACTTATAAATCAATGTCACGAATACTTACAGGTATACAAAGTACAGGTATACCACACTTAGGAAATATATTGGGCGCTATTAAGCCGGCTATAGAAATGTCAACTAATAAGGATAATGATTCCTTTTTATTCATTGCTGACCTGCATTCTCTCACTACTGTTTTTGATGCTAACGTCCGCAAAGAAAATACCTATGGGGTAGCAGCCGCATGGTTAGCTTTTGGCTTAGATACCGATAAAACGGTTTTCTACCGCCAATCAGATGTAACTGAAGTTTGTGAGCTTACCTGGTACTTAAACTGCTTTGCTCCTTATCCCATGCTTGCCAATGCACATTCATTCAAAGATAAGCTGGACCGCTTGTCGGAGGTGAATGCAGGGGTGTTTATTTACCCTGTATTAATGGCTTCCGATATTATATTATATGATGCCAATTTTGTACCGGTAGGCAAGGACCAGCAACAACACCTTGAAATAACCCGCGATATCGCCAATGCTTTTAATAACCGCTGCGGAGAAACTTTTGTCGTACCTGAAGCAAAAATTAATGAGCAGGTAATGATAGTTCCCGGCATTGATGGCCAAAAGATGAGTAAATCATACAACAATACCATCAATATTTTTCTACCGGATAAAGAATTACGTAAGACTATTATGAGAATAGTTACCGATGCTACTCCTATAGAACAACCAAAAAATCCTGATACATGTACCGTATTCAAACTATATAGCTTGGTAGCAGAAAAGGATAAGGCAGAAGAAATGAGGCAGAGCTATTTGCATGGTGGTTATGGCTATGGTACGGCAAAAGAAGCTTTATATCAAACTATAGTAGAAAAGTTCAAAAAGGAAAGAGAACTTTATAATCACTACATGACTAATAAAGATGTGTTAGAGAAGAAGCTGAAAATAGGGGCGGATAAAGCAAGAGTGGTGGCTCAAACAACGTTAAAAAGAGTGAGGGAGAAGTTAGGATATGTATAAGTTAATTTATAGTGATTTTAAATGAGGAATTTACGAGGTATTATATCATTAATTATATGTTTAATTTCTTGCGAGGTATTTTCGCAGGATACTTCACATATTGTAAATGATATTACCCAGCTTAATCCAATAAGAGTAGATACTATTATTACTCCTACAACTACCGAACAAATTGTAACCGCCGTAAAAAGCTTTAAGGGTCCCATTTCAATAGGTGGGGGACGTTACAGCATGGGAGGACAAACAGCAACTGAAAGGGCAATGCAAATTGATATGCGGAAATTTGACAAGGTTATAAACTTTTCAAAAGAAAAAAAGGAAATAACGGTTCAAACCGGGATACGGTGGAGAAAGCTACAGGAATATATTGACACATTTAACCTCTCTGTGATGATAATGCAATCATATTCTAATTTTACTGTGGGAGGGGCTTTGAGTGTAAATTGCCATGGAAGGTACCAAGGAAAAGGCCCTATAATTTCCTCAGTGAAGCAACTAAAGATTGTCTTGGCCGATGGTACATTAGCTACTGCAAGCCCTGTGGAAAATGCAGATATATTTTATGGAGCAATTGGAGGATATGGGGGGCTTGGAGTAATAACTGAGGCTACGTTGGCCCTTGACGATAACTGTAAAGTTGAGAGGCACGATAGAGTTATGTCAAGTAAAGATTTTATGAAATATTATTTTGACAAGATAAAAAATGATACTTTGATAGTTCTGGAGAGTTCGGATATATATCCAAACAGGTATAAAAAAATCCGGTTTGTATCATTCAATAAAACTAATAAAGCAGTGACTGTACGATACAGGCTTAAACCCATAAAAAAAGCGTATCATTTTAACCAATTCGTCTTTAAAGTAGTATCTGGTTGGCCCGCGGGTAAATGGATACGCCAGCACATGATTGACCCTGTTACTTATATAGCTGCTTCTCCGGTTGAATGGCGCAACTACGAAGCTGCTTCAGATGTGAAAGAATTGGAACCCAAATCACGCAAAAAGTCAACCTATATTTTGCAGGAATATTTTGTGCCGGAAGATAGTTTCAATGTGTTTTATCCAAAAATGGCAAGTATTCTGCGTAAACAAAAGGTGAATGTTATTAATATTTCCATACGCCATGCAAAAAAAGATCCGGGTTCTATACTTGCATGGGCAAAATCAGATGTTTTTTCATTTGTAATTTATTACAAACAGGGAACTAAAGAAAAGGATAATCAAAAAACGAAAATATGGACAAGGGAATTAATTGATGCAGCTATTGCCTCCAGGGGTTCTTATTATCTGCCCTATCAGATTTTTGCAACTCCTGAACAATTTGCTTCTTGTTACCCTAATGCCGCTAATTTCTTTCAATTAAAAAAGAAATTGGACCCGCAAAATAAATTCCAGAACAAACTGTGGAATGCCTACTATAATTAAAAGTGATATGTCAATAGAAAAAGAGTTGGAGAAACGTATTTTAGTAATTGATGGCGCTATGGGCACCATGATTCAACGGTATAAGCCTACAGAAGAGGATTACCGAGGGGAACGCTTTAAAGATTATGCATATTCTGTGAAGGGCAACAATGACCTTCTTTCTATTACTAACCCTAAGATGATAGAGGAAATTCATGCCGCTTATTTAGAAGCGGGTGCAGACATTATTGAAACAAACACCTTTAACTCAAATCCCCTTTCGCTCGCAGATTATCACATGGTCGAGTTGACGTATGAATTAAACCTTGAATCGGCAAAAATTGCAAGAAAGGTAGCGGATGAATACACGGCTAAAAATCCCGGCAAACCCCGTTTTGTGGCAGGTGCATTAGGCCCAACAAATCGTACTACATCACTTTCTCCCGATGTGAATGATCCCGGTTATCGTGCCGTGACCTTTGATGATGTGGCTGCCGCCTATACCGAACAAATCAGGGGATTGGTGGATGGGGGAGTGGATGTGCTTTTAGTAGAAACTATTTTCGATAGCCTGAATGCCAAGGCTGCCCTGTTTGCTATAGAATCCTTTTTTGAGAAGACAGGTAAGCGTCTTCCTATTATGGTTTCAGTAACTATTACCGATGCCAGCGGAAGAACGCTCTCAGGCCAAACTGTGGAGGCTTTTCTTACTTCGGTAAGGCATGAAAACCTTTTGAGCATTGGCTTGAATTGTGCTTTAGGTGCAAAAGAAATGCGCCCCTATTTGGAAGAAATGGCTCAAAAAGCTCCCTACTATATCAGTTGTTATCCTAATGCGGGGCTGCCTAATCAATTCGGGGAATATGATGAAACACCCGAAACCATGTGTGTTCAGGTGGATGACTTTTTGAGTAATGGTTTTGTAAACATCATTGGCGGGTGTTGTGGTACAACGCCCGAACACATAAAAGCCATAGCTCATGCGGCTTCTAAAGCCAAACCGCATCAAAAGGCGGAAGCTGATAAGTTACTTCACCTAAGCGGATTGGAAGCGGTCACTCTTTTCCCCGGTAGTAATTTTATGAATATTGGTGAGCGTACCAATATTACAGGCTCGAAGAAGTTTGCAAAGTTTATAACCTCCGGTGATTTTGAAGGTGCATTGGCTATAGCTAAGGACCAGGTGGACGGGGGCGCACAGGTGATTGATGTGAACATGGATGAAGCCATGATAGATTCTAAAGCTGTTATGGTGAAATATTTAAATTTAATAGCTGCTGAACCTGATATTGCCAAACTTCCTATAATGATTGACTCTTCCAAATGGGAAGTAATTGAAGCCGGATTAAAATGTACACAAGGCAAGTCCATCGTAAACTCTATAAGCCTGAAAGAAGGGGAAGAAAAGTTTATTGAACAAGCCCGGAAAGTAAGAAAATATGGAGCATCTGTTATTGTAATGGCATTTGATGAAAAAGGCCAGGCAGATACCCTGGAAAGGAGAAAGGAAATATGTACAAGGGCATACGATATACTGACAAAGCAAGTAGATTTCCCTCCACAGGATATTATTTTCGACCCTAATATTTTCCCGGTCGGGACAGGTATAGAAGAGCACAAAAACAATGCCCTCGACTACTTTCAATCTACCAAATGGATAAAAGAAAATTTGCCATTTGCAAAGGTGAGTGGCGGGGTGAGTAACGTTTCCTTCTCTTTCCGGGGAAATGATATGGTACGGGAAGCTATACATTCTGCATTCCTTTACCATGCGGTCAGAGCCGGTATGGATATGGGCATTGTAAATCCGGGCATGTTGCAGATTTATGATGAAATACCCAAAGATTTGCTGGTATTAGTAGAAGATGTGTTGCTCAACCGGAAGGAAGATGCAACAGAGCAATTGTTGAATTATGCTGAAACTATTAAGTCGAAAGGCAAGAAGATAGAAAAGGATGAAGAATGGAGAAAACTGCCTGTAGCAGAACGCTTGTCTCATGCACTGGTTAAAGGTATTACCGATTACATTGAACAAGATACTGAGGAAGCGCGGAAAAACTATTCCAAATCATTGGAGGTGATAGAAGGTCCATTGATGACAGGCATGGGCATAGTAGGTGATTTATTTGGCTCAGGAAAGATGTTTTTGCCCCAGGTGGTAAAGAGTGCCCGCGTAATGAAAAAAGCGGTTGCCTACCTTACTCCTTTTATGGAAACGGAAAAAGCCGAAGGCACAAATGTGGCAGGCAAAATATTGATGGCTACTGTAAAGGGCGATGTGCATGATATTGGAAAAAATATTGTGGGCGTTGTGCTCGGATGTAATAATTACAAAGTAATTGACCTTGGAGTGATGGTTCCCTGCGAGAAAATTCTCGAAGCAGCTATTAGGGAAGATGTAGATGCCATAGGCGTAAGCGGACTTATTACACCTTCGCTGGATGAGATGGTGCATATAGCCAAAGAGATGAAAAGGAATAACTTTAAAATTCCTTTATTGATAGGAGGCGCAACCACTTCCAAAGTGCATACCGCCGTAAAAATTGCGCAGGAATATGATAATCCTGTAGTGTATGTGAATGATGCATCACGTTGCGTGAATGTGTTGAGTAGCCTTTTATCTCCCAATCAAAATGATTTCCTTGCAAATGTTGAAAGGGAATATGACCAATTAAGGAAACTACATCATAATAAAAACTCAGAGCAAAAATTTATTAGCCTGGCTGAAGCACGCCGGAACAAAATGAAATCGGATTGGAAAGAGATTGATATTACAACTCCTATGGTGGTGGGCAATATTTCTCTGCCTGATTTCCCGCTTGCTGAAATTGCGAAGTATATTGACTGGACTCCCTTTTTCCATGCCTGGGAAATGAAAGGGAGCTATCCGAAAATTTTTGATGACCCTGAGCGTGGTGTTGAAGCTAAAAAGCTTTTTGATGATGCCCAGGCAATGCTGAATCAAATTGTCGCTGAGAAGTGGCTCACAGCAATGGGAGTAGCTGGGTTTTATCCTGCCAATACTATTAATGAGGATGATATTGAGATTTATGAAGATGAAAGCAGGACCAAAGTAAAAACTGTTTTACATACTCTTCGCCAGCAAACTAAAAAGCCTGATGGGCAGGAAAACTTTGCCCTGGCAGATTTCGTTGCACCTAAAGAGAGTGGGAGGGTAGACTATATTGGAGGTTTTGCCGTTACAACCGGGCTTGGTATTGAACGCCTGATTCGCAGGTTTGAGAAGCAGCACGATGATTATAGCAGTATCATGATTAAAGCCCTTGCTGACCGTTTGGCGGAGGCCTTTGCTGAGCTGCTTCATGAAAAGGTACGGAAAGAATTTTGGGGTTATGCACCCGATGAAAATTTAAGCCGCATAGAACTGATGAAAGAAACTTATCGCGGAATCCGCCCTGCACCGGGATATCCGGCCTGCCCTGACCATACCGAAAAAATACTGCACTTTAATTTATTTGAGGTATATCCAAAAACAGGTATAGAACTTACCGAAAGTATGGCTATGTATCCTACCGCTGCCGTTAGTGGCTTATATTTTGCTCATCCCAATTCTAATTATTTCTCACTGGGGAAAATAAATAAGGAGCAAATAGAAAATTACGCCAAGCGAAAAGGCATGAGCATAGGAGAAGTGGAAAGATGGCTCAGACCTAATTTGGGGTATTAAGAATTGCAAAAGCGAGTTACTCAATATCTATAGTTCCCTGCTAATTAAATCCTCAGCAAGGTCAAGTATTATTTCCTTTTCAGGCGCTTTTATAGTAGAAAGGGATTTTCTTGCCTTATCAAAATAGAGCTGCATCTGCTCATTGGCGTGCTCTTCTATATTCAAATCTTTGTATATTTTTTTCACTCCGTCCACTTTTTCTTTAGGAGATATTTCTGCGCTCCGGATTAAAGAAACAAGCTCCGTTTTTGCCTTGCCTTTTGCCAATTCAAATGCTTTAAGGAGCAAAAATGTTTTTTTGGCTTGTATTATATCGCCCCCGGTTTGTTTTCCTGTTTTATCAGGTTTGCCAAATACATCAAGCACGTCATCCTTCAATTGAAAAAGCATCCCCAGGCTTTCCCCTGTGGTTTGCATTTTATTACAATCAGTTTTTGTTACTCCTGCTACCATGGCTCCTATTCCCATAGAAGCAGAAAATAGAGCAGCTGTTTTCATGCCTATCATGGCAAGATAGTCCTCTAGATTTACTTTGCTTTTTGTTTCATAGTTCATATCGAACTGCTGTCCTTCACATACTTTTAAGGCAGCATCGTTAAATAGTTTAGAAACGGAAGGAAGATATTTCGCCGGGGTCTTATTTAACTCCTTGTAAGCTTTTATTAACAACGCATCGCCACTGAGTAGCGCCACATTTAAGTTCCATTTTACATGAACCGTTGGACTGTTCCGTCTAAGCGGGGAATTATCAGTAATATCATCGTGAATTAATGTAAAGTTATGGAAGAGTTCTATGGCAATAGCAGGGGAGATTGCATCTTTCACTTGTCCTTTGAACATTTTGCAGGTTAGTAACAACAAAGACGGACGAATGTGTTTCCCACCCAGCGATAGCATATATTGCATGGGCTCATATAATTCTTTTGGGTCTCCGGGAAGGTTCTTACAAAAATCTTTTATCTCTTTCTTTATCCTTTCCTGTATAGATTCGGGTATGTTCACCGAGACAAGGTTATGAGATAATTTTCATATTGCGCAGAATCCGTTTTATTCCTTCTTCCAGAGGCGTACGCTCTCTTGATAGCAACTTCATCATCCGTGTAAGATCAGGTTTTCTGCGTGTCATATCGCCTTCAGGCAAGGGGGGGAGGTTAACAATTTCAGAGTTGGAACGGGTAAGTTTAATGATAATCTTTGCCAGGTCAACAATTGTTACTTCATCATCACCCCCTATGTTCACCACATCGTTTACATAAAGGTTCTTTTTGAAAGCATTGTAACAGGCATCTATATTGTCGTCAATGTAGCAGAAAGTACGGGTTTGTTTTCCATTTCCATATAATTCAATGGGCTTGTTCTTTATAGCGGCAGCAATAAATTTAGAAACTACAAAGTCTTTTGTTTGCCGCGGACCATAGGTATTAAAAAAACGGAAGATAGTATACTGTAATCCATATTCCTGTTGAAATGCTTTTAGAAATGCTTCACTGGCATTTTTTACAATAGCATAAGGCAACCGGGAATTTAAAGGGGTGGTTTCTTCATGTTGTGGAAAATGGAAGGATTCCCCATATACCTCTGAAGAGGAAGAAAAGTAAACCCTTTTTACGCCGCTATTTTTAGAAAACGTTAATAAATTTTGAATACCTGCCAAATCATTTAGCACCTTCACAGGGTTCTCCAATGTACGGTCAACACCCACCAATGCTGCGTAATGAAATACGTAATCAAACGACTGGGAATACATAATACCGGAGAGGTCTTTCCATGCATTCACATCGCATTTTATAAAGCGTACATTATCATGTTTTGATATGGGTACTTTGCTCATGCTCCCTGTCGACAGGTCGTCAATAATGATGACCTCATTGTTTTTGTCGGAAGCTAATTTTTCGGCCATTGAGCCGCCTATAAATCCAGCTCCGCCTGTCACAAGAATTTTATTCATATATGTTGATATTAAATGGTTTTTAATCGTTTTTTACGTTCTGCATATTTTGATACAAAAATACTTACTTCGAATAAGATAAACAATGGTATTGAAACAATTATCTGCGAAGCTACATCGGGGGGGGCAATTAGGGCAGCAACAATAAGAATGATTACAGCAGCATGGCGGCGATATTTTTTTAAAAAAGAGGAAGAAATAATACCAATATTGGTAAGTATATAAGAAACTACTGGAAGTTCAAAAATTACCCCTGACCATAATACCAATGTTGTAATCATGGAGATATAAGAATGCACATCTATAAAGTTTTTCACATCAACTCCGCTCATGTGGAAACTGCTTAAAAAAGTAACCGTCCAGGGCACAATAATATAATAGCTGAACAATGCCCCTATAAGGAACAAAAGGCTACTGATGGCAACAAATCCACGGGCTGATTTCAATTCTTTGTCTTTTAGTGCAGGCTTGATAAATCTCCAAAATTCCCATAGCATATAGGGTATCGTAACAATCAATGCCGCGATAAATGTTCCCCAAATGCTCATCATAAGCTGCCCGGCCATAACCGTATTAATAAGGTTTATATCTGGGTTCATGTTAAAATCTACTCCCAGGTGCAAAACTTTAGAAAGATGATGCAATGCCCGGTATGTAAAGAAAGTAGAATGTGTGGGCCCGAAAAGGACCGTTTTAAAAATAAAATCATTGTAAAAGAACATTACTGCAGTAACAATGCAAAGTACTATAGCCGTACGGATAATATGCCACCTTAATGCTTCAAGGTGGTCAAGAAATGACATGTTTTTTTTGGACCCTAAAAGGTTTCTGAATCGTTCCAGCATAAAATGCAATAATTTTATCCCACATTTACAGGACAAAAATCAATGGACAAAAGAACGAAAAAAAGGCTTTCCGATGAAGGTCTATTGCTAAGGATACGCAAATATTGTGCCTTGCGTGAGCGAAGTGTGAAAGAAGCAAGTAAAAAACTTCTTGAATTAGGAGTATTGGAAGATAAAATTCTTTTAATTATTGAAAAGCTAAAACAGGAAGGGTTTTTAAATGAAAATAGGTATGTATCAGCTTATGCAAGAGGTAAATTCAATAATAAAAAATGGGGTAAAAGAAAAATAGAGATGGAGTTAAAGAAACAGGGTATCACGGAAGAACTGCTTGAAAAAGGGCTTAATGAAATAACAAATGAAGATTACCTGCAAGTGCTGGATAAGTTGCTGTTAAAGAAATGGAAACAACTAAAAACCAAACCGGACAATACTAATTATCCGGGCAATGATATGTTTTCACCTGTTGTTCTAAAACTTATGAGCTATGCCGTTCAAAAGGGATTTGAATACGACATAGTAATAGAAAGAGTAAAAAAGCTTCTCTAATTATTTCGGGAAGTTTACTTTGGGGGCTGTGGCGGCTGCCTGGTCTGATTCAAAATAAGCCCTGGTTTGCATACCAAACATACCCGCAAAAATATTTTGTGGGAAACGGCGTATGTAAGTATTGAATCCCTGTGCCACATCATTAAAACGCCTTCTTTCAGTAGCAATACGGTTTTCTGTTCCTTCCAATTGTGCTTGGAGGTCCCTAAAGTTCTGATTGGCTTTCAGGTCGGGGTAGTTTTCAACTGAAACAAGCAAACGGGAAAGGGAAGAACTCACTTGTGCCTGTGCTTGTTGAAATTGTTGCAAACTTGCCGCATCCAGATGGCTCGGGTCTATTGTGACTTTAGTTGCACTTGCCCGTGCATTAATAACATCCGTCAAAGTTGATTTTTCAAAATTGGCTGCACCTTGTACGGTACTTACAAGATTAGGTATAAGATCCAGTCTCCGTTGGTATTGGGTTTCCACTTGGTGCCACTGGGCTGTAACAGCTTCATCCTGGGTAACCATATTATTGTAAACACTTTTCACCCACATAAATATTATCAAGATGAATGCAATAACAGCAATTAGAACAATATATCCCTTTTTCATTTTTAGTTTATTTTAGTGCAAACGTACAAATAAAGAACGTTTATAAATAAAAAAGCCCTTAGTTGTTAATATAAGGGCTTATAAAATAATGGGTTATGTATCTTAAATATCCAATGATAATCCAACGGTAGGCTGTACCAAGCCAATATTCATTTTCACAGGACCGTTACTGGTTTCTTTCCCATTTACTGTCTCAGTCCAACCAGAATATTTTACATCCGAACTAACATAGTTTAATCCTACTCCAATACCCAGTGCACCACCTAAGAGCATGTATTTAACTTTTGCTCCCGCGCAATACCCAAATCCGCTTCCGTTTTGAAAAGCATCTACCACAGAGGTTCCATAACTGCTAAAACTGAGCGTGGGATAATTACTTGTAACCATACCTCCCAAAAGCTTTGCCTCAATTTTGATTTTAACCAGTGTAATGGATAAGTAAGGACCGACCAGGTATTCTGCTACAGTATACCCTCCACTTGCTGAAGAACTACTGCCCAAATTAGAAGTATTAAACGAGTTACTGTTTCCTCCATACTGAACCATTACCCCAAAAAGTTTAGAAAATTTGAATCCTCCATAGAGGTCATAGTAGAACCCACTTTTAGCAGAGCCTGTTAAAGCATTTTCAGTATTTGAGATACCGGCATTAGCCGTACCATAATCACTGGAAGGCAGGGACAAACCGGCATCGACCCCAAAAGTAAATTTATTGCCAATAATAGGGATATCATTTACTTGTGCATTAGTAGCTAACGCAACAAGCAAGATGGCTGTTATTAACACGCATTTTTTCATAGCACTTGGGTTTAAATTGTTTTTTATAACTGTATTTTTGCTGAAAAGCAAATTTAGGGTAATTTTTTGCATATTATTTATAACACTCGTTAACTCTAACGTTTTCATCGATAAAAGGTTAGAAATGACGGTTAGAAGTTTTCAAAGATGCCTAGCCCAAATAGGGCAAAATCATATTTTACCGGGTCGCTATTATCTAAAGTCCGTAGGTTCTGGGTTAACTCATTCACTGCTTTCCAGTCATCTTGGTCCCGTTGTAATAGCCCTAATTTACGGGCTACTCTGCCCGAATGAAGGTCCAGGGGGCAATAGAGCAGAGCAGGAGATATACTTTTCCACAATCCAAAATCAACACCGCGCCTATCATTACGTACCATCCAGCGCAAAAACATATTTATTCTTTTTGCTGAAGCATTTTTTTCTGTATTAGCTATATGCTTGGCAGTTCTCCCTTTTGGGTTCATTTCGAGAAAGGTCTCCCGGAAATGCTGAATACCATTTTTTATGTCTTTTTTGCTTTCTCTGGAAAACACATTTTCCAGCCCACCATAGCGGAGGTAAATATTTTGCAGCGATTGAATAAAATAAATTACATCCTCGTATTGGAATGTCCGGTGGGCAAAACCTTTAAACTGTTTCCAGTCTTTTGCTCCTGAAGTAAGTATAAATTGGTAGGGGTCATTATCCATTAGCTCCATTAAACGGATTGCATTTTTTATAATGGTGGGCCTTTGTCCCCAGGCTATTGTAGCCGAAAAAAATGCTGAAATTTCAATATCTTCTTTTCGTATAAATTTATGGGGAATGCTGATGGGGTCAGATTCAATAAATGAGGGGCGGTTATAAAGTTCATACTTTTCATCGAGGAAATTCTTTAATTCCTTTTCAGTCAAGGCAGGACCGGTTTTCATGCAATTTTAAAAACTACTGTAAAAGTGGAACCCTCATCTAATTTAGATTCTACTTTTACGTCCATATCATGAAAATCGGCGATGGTTTTTACCATAGCTAACCCAAGTCCGTAACTCTCATTTTCTGAATTATTGAACTTTTTAAACCGGTGGAAAATTGATTTTAAGTTCTCAGGTGCAATTCCCTTTCCTGTATCCCGGATATGCACGATGTATTCATTTTTTCTTTTTTCGGAAGTGACAGTAATATTGCCATTCTGCGTATTGTATTTTATAGCATTGTTAATTAAATTAAAGAATAATGTATACAGTAAGGAGCGATTACATGGAGCAAATACATAATCTTCAAGAACGGTTAGATTGAATGTGATGCCCTTTTCTGCCAGGCGGACTTCAATTTCTGATTCCACTTCCTTTAATAACTCAGGTATATTGACCATATCATTTTTCGGGGGCTGGTTATTCTCTATTTGTGAGATAAGAAGTAATGCGCGTATAATTTGCAAGAGTCTGCCCAACGTTTTTTGTGATTCAATAATTTTTGTTTCTGCTTCTTCGTTCAAATTACCTGCCTCCAACATATTTTCAAGGCGTGTTTGTAAAATCGAAATGGGGGTTAGTAACTCGTGTGAGACATTAGCGATAAATTCCTTTTCAATATAGAATGTATTGCGAATTTTGCGCATCATATTTCGTATAGTACTGTCAAGATAGCGGAAATCAGTGGTATTGGTCTTTATAGGTGTATAATCAAATTTTTCAGGAGTCCGGACACCTTTTAATTTGTCTCCAATTTTTTGCAAGGGCCTCAGCAGGTACTGCATGACTGATAAGTCTACAAATACGGTGAGGAAAATTACACCCAAAAGGATGTATAAAGCAACCTCGCTTAATACAACTTTCAGGTCATTTACGTATTGTAGGCTCTCACCAATTTCAAGCAGGTAAATAGCATTGTTATATTTAAAGGAATGTTTTAAAATGCGGGCTTCTACGGTATCTCCCTCAATGTCTCTTCGCCCGGTTACAATCGTATCGTTTATTAAATTTTTGGTTGCTTCAATAGAAACATATTTTTCTTTGAAAATGGTGTAATCAGCATAGGTACTATCGGAGCCTTCCTGGATAAATTGGTTTATCCCCATTTTATTCATAATGTGCAGGAACTCTGTCTTTTTTCTTCCCAAAAGATCGTCTGTGTGCAGGATGGCTGCTTTGTAGATAAAGTCAGGTACAAAAATTAAAAATGCCACTACTATCAAAATGCGGGTTAGCGCATTAATAAGCGTTAGCTTATAGTAGAGCTTCATGTAGAAATGGGGATTAAGTTAAATTAAGCCGGTATCCGATTCCTCTTACAGTTTCTATCCAATCGACAGATGCAAACGGAGTCAACTTTTTCCGCAGATTTTTAATGTGTACATCCACGTAGTTAGAATCATAATCTACCTCCAGTGCATTATCCCAAATATGCTCCGTAAGCTGCATGCGGGTTATTACCCTGTTTTTATTAATAAGCAGGTATTGCAAAATATCAAACTCTTTTTTAGTGAGATTGATAAGAGTATTATTAAAATGAACAGAACGATTCGTTAAATCAATCTGGAATCCATTTATTTCCGTAATACTTCTTTTCAATCCATGCTTGCGACGTGTTATTGCCTGCATGCGTGAAGAAAGTTCAAGCAATGAAAAAGGCTTTGCCAGGTAATCATCTGCGCCCAAATCAAGTCCCTTGACCTTATCATCGGTACTGCCGCGGGCAGTTAAAATAATAACAGCAGCTTCCTGTCCGGCTTCTTTTACTTCTTTTAATAGTTGCATCCCGTCATAATCGGGTAGGCCCAGATCGAGTAGAATAAAATCATAAGGATTAACAAATATTTTTTCCGATGCCTCTTTCCCGGTAGCAGCCAACTCACAGGTGTATCCTTCCTTTTTCAGAAAATCCTGTACTTCCTTGGCAAGTGATTTTTCATCTTCTATAATGAGAACATTCATATTTTATGAGTAAAGAGGATTAGGTGTAAGTATCCGGATTGTTTCATCAATCGCTTTTAATATTACTAAGCAGGCTTCCCTTATTTCTTTTTCTTGTATAATAAGCGGTGGTGCAATTCGCATAGCTGTCGGCCTGAAGAGGAACCAGTCTACAATAATACCATTTTTAAGGCATTCTTCAATTACTTTCTTGCATAATTCTTCGTCATTAAACTCTATGGCAAGCATTAACCCTTTACCCCTTATTTTCTTGATAGCAGGATGTTTGAGTAATGCTCGGAATAATGTCTCCTTTTGAGCTGCCTGTTCATGGAATTTTTCTTTTAATAGTACTTCTAATGCTGCCAGTCCCGAGGTGCAACAAAGAGGATGCCCTCCAAATGTGGTTATATGCCCTAGCGGAGGATTATCTGAAAGTGTTTGCATGATTTTCCTGTTAGCAACGAAACCTCCTAAAGGCAGCCCTCCCCCCATAGCTTTTCCTATGGTTATAACGTCCGGTCTAATTCCGAAATGTTCGAAAGCAAATAGTTTACCTGTGCGCCCAAAGCCTGTTTGTACTTCATCAACAATAAGAAGTGTTCCGACTCTTTTACACCTTTTTTCCAGCACCTTAAAAAAGAATTTGTCAGGTACAATTGTTCCACCTTCTCCCTGGATGGGTTCAATAATTACGCAGGCCGTTTTACGGGTGATTTTTTTTAAAGCTGAATGGCTATTGTAAGGTAATATATGTACACCGGGCAATAAAGGTTTAAAAGGTGTTTTCAGCTTTCTATCTCCCATCACGCTTAAAGCCCCCTGTGTAGAACCATGATAAGCATTTCGGAAAGAAACAATTTCCTTTCTCCCGGTATATCTTTTAGCAAGTTTAAGGGCTCCTTCCACAGCCTCGCTTCCGGAATTTACAAAGTAAACTGAATTAAGAGACTTCGGTAGTAAACCACATATTTTTTTAGCAAACTGAACTTGTTTCGATTGGATATATTCTCCATACACCATCAGGTGGGTATGCTTATCGGCCTGCTTTTTTATAGCACTCATCACCTTGGGATGCCCGTGTCCTAAGTTACTTACTGCAATACCGGAAATAAGGTCAAGATATTTTTTCCCCGTATTATCTTTTAGCCATAATCCTTTTGCACTTACAATTTCTAACCCAACGGGAGTTTTGCTGGTTTGTGCCAGGAATCCGTAAAAGTCTTGCCGCAAATTTGTCATTTTAAATAAAAATGCCGGCTTAAAGATACTTCAAGCCGGCTGTAAATAGAACTAAATGTGCCTTTATTTTGGCATGGCCTGTGCCAATACCTGTTGATTAACATTCACAGGATACTTTGCTTTCAGGTCTTTTAACCACTGGTCCATCAGGTAGTTCTGGTAGTCGGTAGTTGCCAGTCCTCTTACCTCATCCAATGTTTTTGGCTGGGGTGGAAGAACGGCTCTAATATTTACAAAAACAATCTTACCATCCTTGTCCATATTTTCTGATGCTCCCTTTTTCCAATTGGCATCAACCAGCGGATTATCTTTCTTTACGTATTTATTGCTGGTAACTGTAACAGAGTTTGCAGATTTTGCATTTATGGCAGTAGTTATATCCTTGTCAGTTTTACCGGCTTTTATCATTTTCCGTACTTCCTTTGCCACTTCTTTGGTAGAACAAGTATAGATAGAAGCATCACAGCGTTCCGGCCACATATAATCACTTTTATGCATTTCATGGAAAGCCTTGAGCCCTGCTGTGTCTTTCAGGGCTTTTGACCACACCATTTGGTCAGTGATATCAAACAATAATATTCCATCCCTGTATTGCATAAGCATTTCAGCAAACTTGGGGTCTTCTTTTTCCAAATGCTCATTTTTAAATTTCAGTACCGACTCCTTTACATATTTAGGATAAAGCAAACTTACAGCAAACGCCCCACCTTTTGGTGTTTCGTTTGTTTGTTGGTTTTTAGCTATGAAAAGAGCAAAATCCTCTTGCGTATAATTTTGTCCTCCTAAAGAAAATAAGGGCGAGGTATGTCCTTTAACCTTATCTGCAGACCACTTGTTATTATAAAATGAGTCATCTATCCAGGCAGTAAACTCTTTTTTTGCTTCAGGGTATTCCTTAAAGTTATATTGTTTTTCTACTTCCGTTACCAATGCATCCACCGCTTCTTCAGAGCGGGGGTCTTTCGCAAGTCTTGTGGCTATCGATTCTTTTACTGAATCGAAGGGCAGTATAGGTTTCCTGCCCATTAGCTTTATAATATGCCAGCCATAAGCAGTTTTTACGGGTCCTGTTATGTCTCCTACATTTTGTAAACCAAATGAGGCTTTTTCAAATTCAGGGACTCTTGCCATCCTGCCTACACCGAACCATGGAATGACTCCACCCCGGCGGGCAGAAGACTGGTCCTGAGAATATTTTTTTGCCAGATCGGCAAAGTCTTGTCCCTGTTTTACTAATTGATAAACAGAATCAGCCAATCTTTTTGCTTTTATCGAATCTGCTGGTGCCATTTTAGGAGTTGTGCGAATCATAATATGAGCTACTTCAATTTGGCCAACATCTTGTTTCTTATCGATAACTTTTATGATATGATAGCCATATTGTGTGCGGATAGGTTTTGATATTTCCCCGGGTTTTGTATCGTATGCGGTCGTTTCAAATTGATAAACCATACCCATACTGCTAAAATAACCTAAGTCTCCTCCGTTGATTTTTGAATAAGTATCGTCAGAATACTTTTTGGCTGCACCTTCAAAAGTGGTATCACGCTTGAGTATTTTTTCACGTATTTTCATTATCTTTTTGTAAGCAGCCAGTGTATCTGCCGGTGAAGCATCAGGAGCTACTTTAATAAGTATGTGCGCTGCCCTCACGTCCCATTTGCTCCTTTCATAAGCCTCTTTGATAAGCTGGTTTTGTACAGCCGTATCACGCATTTTAGGTTCAGCCAATTTTTGGCGATATTCATCCATTTCTTGTTTAAACGCAGTGGTTGTATCTAAACGGGTGTCTATCGCGGCATTTACTTTAAGCCTGAATTCAATAAAAAGTTTTAGATAATTGCTAAGTGCCTGAGGGTTATTAAGTGAATCTTTTGAAAGATTATTATAATACATGGCCTTAAATTCATTCAGTGTTACCGGTCGGTCGCCCACTGTCATAAGTATAAGTGGGTCGCTAATTTGTGCAGTAGAAATAACTGTTATACATGAAAACAGAGAGGCGAGAAAAATGTTTCGTTTTGTCATAGTTTTATTAAATTATACTATATACTGATAAAATGGAGCGCAAAAGTAATAATTTTGGTGAATTACAGATGGAAAATATGGATATAAGGTAAGCTGAGTATAGAAATTTGCAGGTATACAAGAATGCGGTGTGAACAAAATAAAATACAATAACTTAGCCCCTTCAATAGTTTATTAAAAACAGGAAATGATATGCCCGCATTAAAACTAAACCGCCCTCTTGCATTTATTGATCTTGAGACCACCGGTACTAGCATTGCCAGTGACCGGATTATAGAGATATCTATTGTTAAATTAATGCCTGATAATACTACCCATACGGAAACTTTCAGGCTAAATCCTACTATTCCTATCCCTCCTGATTCATCCGCCATTCATGGCATTTATGATAAAGATGTAAAAGATAGCCCTACCTTTAAACAATTGGCACCTGCATTCCTGAAAATATTGGAACATTGTGATTTGGCAGGATATAACTCCAATAAGTTTGACATTCCC
This sequence comes from Bacteroidota bacterium, assembly GCA_013289165.1. Lineage (GTDB taxonomy): Bacteria > Bacteroidota > Bacteroidia > JABEUT01 > JABEUT01 > JABEUT01. The sequence continues at coordinate 6,873 of JABDAL010000020.1, read as the reverse complement.
TTATTAGTAGAGGAATTTTTAAGAACAGAAATAGACTTTGATATTGAGAGTAGGAAGCTTATTGATGTGCAGAATATATTTCATAAAATGGAGCAACGTACATTGGCGGCAGCATATAAGTTTTATTGCAATAAAGATTTATTAGGTGCCCACGGGGCAGAGGCGGATGCAAAGGCTACATTCGAAGTATTGTTGGCCCAACTACAGAAATATGATACCTTGGAAGGAACAGTTGCTTTCCTTCAAAAATTTAGCTCAGCTAATGAAAGTGTCGACCTGGCAGGACGCATTATTCGTGATAAAAAGGGGATTGAAGTATTTAACTTCGGGAAACATAAAGGTAAACCCGTAGCAGAGGTATTTAAAAGCGAACCATCCTATTATAACTGGATGATGGAAGGAGATTTCTCCCTATCTACTAAAAGAGTAATTACTAAGTTGCGTTTAAAGGCGTTTAACAAGCAATAGCTTAAGCCCCCCGCTTAAGACCTAATATACCAATAATTATAAGGGCATAGTATAGCAGATCTATATTGCTAAAGGAGGAGGCTTTAAATACCCAAACATCCATAATCTTTAATCCCACAATGGACATTGCTACCCACACGGTAAAGGCAATTGCGGTTGGGATTTCTTTCATGGCCAGTGAGAAGAAAAATATGTTACATATACCGAAGAGCAGGTAACCTAATGCGGGCGCCAATATCCGGGTATGTTGCGGCTCCACAAAATAGGACTTGACGGGAGTAGAAAATATCTTTTTCAAATCAATGTACTTGAGGGAATATGTCCACCACACTTCTGAAATTGCTGCAATGAGGAGGTATATCCATCGTACAAGCGACATTGTCATAATCAACTGGTTTTATAATCGGTAAAATGAACCGAAAGGCGGTTTTTATATTTTTTAAATTTCTCTTTAAATGGAAAATGTTTGGCCATCCAATGGAGGGTTACGGGTCTTAAATCGAAATACCATTTCAGTTTTTTATTTTTTCTCAATTTGTTTTCATCTACTCGTTTTACCGAAAAAACGTGTTGAACAAAATAATCTTTCGGGTATTCATAATACAGGCCATATTTATCGGGTTTGTACCCGGGCAAATAAGTTGTGTGAAACAAGCGGTCCCATAAGGAAAACTTAGTGGCATAATTGGAAAAAAATACTTCTTTCTTATCAGCATGGTGCCAAAGGTGCTGTTCCGGCCCATTAATTACGTTTCCAATCTTGCCCAATTTCACATCCATATTAGAATGGATAAACATTCCCCAGAGAGCGTCTATCAGGGCTTTTATTGGAATAACCATAGGACTGGCACCAAGCAAAATAATAGGAGCAAACTCTATGGTTTGATTAATAATAATTTCGAATATATGTGAACGGGAACCTGCCAGCCAATCCACTTCTTTAACAGAGTGGTGGGCCTCATGAAGCCTCCACAAGACTTTATTCTCATGCTGGAAGCGGTGAAACCAGTAGATGTAAAAATCATGGGTTACTACAAAGAATAAGATTTGCAGAACAATGGGCCAATTGGTTACCAAGTGTAAGGCTGAAAGCTTGTAGTGCTGGTCCAGTGGAAAAAGAATTACATCGAAGATGAATATCTTAAGGAAGAAACTTTGTATGAAAGTATACCAGATAAGGTCTACCCAAAAACCATCACGGAAAATGGGCAGACCTTTACGGTAAGGAAATTTTCTTTCAAGGATAATAATCACTAATGCACCAACAATGAGGAGTGCAGTTGTAATTATATTGACAGCTTCTAAACTCACTTCTTATTTATTATTTAAGCAGTTTGCTTAGTTTCTCTGCGGAGTCTTTTTAAAGCACTCATTTCGCTTTCGTAAACTTTTTTCACACCATCGCCCAGTGCAATTTCAAAGTCACGAATATCTCTTACGAGGCGTTGCATACCTTGTGGCTCAACAGAAGCAGCATGGTCAGAACCCCACATAGCGCGGTCAAGTGTAAAATGCCTTTCTACAAAGCAAGCTCCCAAAGCTACAGCAGTAACAGTTGGTGATAACCCTGTTTCATGGCCGGAGTAACCTATCGGAACATCAGGATACATAACCTGCAAGGTCTGAATCATTTTAAGGTTTAATTCCTTAGGCGGGCATGGATAAGCTGACGTGGAATGGGCTATTAATAATTTATCGGTTCCATATTTTTCAACAGTAGCCTGAATTTCATTCATGGTAGACATGCCTGTAGAGAGAATATATGGTTTGCCTGTAGATTTAACTTTCGAAATCAATGAATAATCAGTTAAAGAAGCAGAAGCCATTTTATAGACAGGAGTATTAAATGTTTCCATGAAATCTACGGCTTCTTCATCCCAGCAGGAAGCGAACCAATCTATACCGCGCAATTTGCAATGGAAATCTATTTCTTCATATTCTGCTTTACCAAATTCTATTTTGTGCCTGTAATCAATATAGGTCATTCTGCCCCATGGGGTATCTCTTTCCAAATACCATTGGTCCTTGGGCACACATAACTCCGGTGTACGTTTTTGAAATTTTACAGCATCGCAGCCGGCAGCGGCAGCTTCGCTGATTAGTTTTTTTGCGATTTCTACAGAGCCATTGTGGTTAATACCAATTTCGGCAATAATGTAAACCGGTTGACCGTAGCCGATGCTTCTGTTGTTTCTGATTTCTATTGTTTTCATGTTTTATGATTTGATTGTTATGTGTTGCCTTAATTTTTATATAGCGGTCCAGCCTCCATCTACTATCAGGTTTGCCCCTGTAATATAGGAAGAGGCATCGCTTGCAAGGAATACAATCGCTCCTTTATAGTCAGAAGGAGTTGCCATTCTTTTTAATACTGTTTTGTTACTGTAATTAGTCCGGAAATAATCATCCTGGTTGTTTTCTACTCCGCCGGGAGAAAGAGTATTTACCCGCACGTTTTTATCTCCCCAATAGGCAGCCAGGAAACGTGTAAAGCTTATCACTGCACCTTTGGTAACAGGATAAGAAACCGATTTGTAGAATTTCTGCTTTCCTGCTTCGTCTTTATAAATACTTTGGTCGGGTGCTACTACTCCGTATGTAGAAGCAATATTAATTATGCTACCCTGATTCTTTTCTGCCATTACAGAGCCCAGTATTTGCGAGCACAGAAAAACCCCTGTCACATTTACATGCAGAGACATTTCCCAGAGGTCAAGAGGGTAGTTTTCAAACTTGCTTTGCTCGGCTGCCAGTAATGGGTTTTCAAACATGTCGTTGATGGCTGCATTATTTACCAGTATATCAATGGTCTTATACTTCTCAAGAATTAGCTTTTTGGCATGTAGCAAGGAATCGGCATCTGCCACATTCATAAAGATACCCATATGTTTATCGCCTAATTCGGCAGCAAACTTTTTACACTTGGCTTCATCAATATCGGCAGCAACGACTGAAGCCCCTGCTTCAGCCAAGGCCTTGCAATGCTCTTTTCCCAATAAGCCGCAAGCACCGGTAACTATCGCTATCTTATTTTCCAGTGAAAACATTTCCATTTCTTAGTTTTTTGCTAATGCCGCTTTAGGTTTCATATTGAAGTTGCTTACTTTCCTGAATACAGCTTCCACGGGTTCACCTTTAAGAAGAGCTTTCACATTGTTTTCTTCTACAGCCTTCTTTAATAATGGCAATACATCGGCGTAAGCTTTCAATGTATATTCAATATCTGCATCGGTATGGCTGAAGCACATATTGTGGAACCCTCCCCATAAAATGCCTCTCTTTATCATTTCCTGCTGAACAAATGATTTTAGTACTAATGGGTCCCCGGCGCTTGCATCAAAGGTCATGATGGTGCGGCAATCAAAGCCCGAGCATTTGGTAAACCCTGAAATTCCCAGTTCGGTGGCTATTTTGTTATAACCGTCTTTTAGCTTTCTGCCTTGTGCTGCAAGTTGTGCCTGCACATTCTTTTCTTTCATTTCGCTAATAGTAGCCATTGCAGCAGCAATTGACAATGCTTCTCCGCCAAAGGTGGTAAAGAAGAAAACGGCCTCGTTAAATAATTCCATTACGTCTTTTCTCCCTGTTAGTAATGAGATGGGCATGCCGTTGGCAAATGCTTTTGAATACACAGCCAGGTCGGGTTTTATGTCAAAATATTCCTGTGCTCCTCCAAGTGATACTCTAAATCCTGTCCACATTTCATCAAAAATGAGGAGTGTACCATTGGCACGGCAGAGCGCTTGCAATTCGTGGAGAAAGTTGTTTTTCGGTTCTTCAAAAACAAATGGTTCCAGTATTACACAAGCAATATCATCATCCAAAGCTTCCTTTACCGAATCAATATCGTTGTAGTTGAAGGTATAGGTTAGCGCTGATACATCTTCCGGGATGCCTTTATTCCGGCTGGTGACACCTATGTACCAATCGTGCCAGCCATGGTAGCCGCAACATAAAACTTTTTTTCTCCCGGTAAATGCCCTTGCCACACGGATGGCTGCACTGCATACATCAGCTCCTGTTTTGCTTATACGGATAGATTCTGCATTAGGGATTATTTCATGCACCATTTCTGCTAACTCCACTTCCGATTTATGCATCAGTGAAAATGTAATACCGTCTTTCAGTTGCTCGATGATGGCATTATCTACCCTGTCATAGCAATATCCCAGCGAAATGGGGCCAATGGCCATATTGTAGTCAAGATATTCATTCCCATCAACATCCCACACATGTGAGCCTTTGCCTCTTTCCAGGTATTTTGGAGCAACACCTTTAACATATTGTCCGGGGCCTTTGGCAAGAGTTTGTGTAACAGGTGTCATTATTTTTAATGCTCTTTCATATAACCTATCTGAATTGGTAATATCAGGGTATTGTTCGTTGAATGCAATTTTATTTGTCATGATTAATTATTTTAATGTTACAAGAGTGTTTTCAAATTCACGTATGGTGTGCTCCGCTATTTTCTCAGGAGTATATTCCTCGAAAGCCAGTACATCATTTAAGAGTGCAGGCTTGAACCAACGCTCGCGTAAAGCCATCGGGAATACATTGCAGGTGATTTTATTCTTCAGGAATAACTCTGCTAATATGGAATACAGTCCCCCTGTTAAAAAATGGTCCTCAATAGTTACTATTAAGTCGGTTTCGTTGGCTATGTTGAGGATTAATTCTTCATCAATTGGCTTGAGGCTTCTTAGGTTTACCAGCCCTACAGAGTATCCTTCTTTCTCCAATAATGCTTTTGCTTTGAGGGAGTTTTCAAACAATAAGCCATACGTAAGTAAGGTGATATCATTTCCCGATGAAATTACTTCTGCCTTGCCCGGAATATAAGCCTTATGCTGGTATTCTCCTTTCCTGTGATTTATTCTGATGTAAGCAGGGGAGGGAGATTCAATCATGGCAGGCAGCATGGTAACTAAATCTTGCTCATCAGCCGGGGCATATACTTCCATTCCGGGAATACCACGCAATATGGAAACATCTTCTATAGCCTGGTGAGTGGGCCCGTTAGCGTCTGATAAAAAGCCGGGAATATAACCGCAAAGCTTTACAGGAAGATGTGATATACCCACATCAGTGCGGATAAATTCAAATGCCCGCATAGTAAGAAAGGATGCCAGTGCATGCACCACCGGAATCCTTCCACGAAGCGCCAACCCGGCTGCAGCTCCAACCATGGTTTGTTCGGTAATGCCCGTATCAATAAACCGTTCTCCTAAAATTTTAGGCATATTTCGTATGAGCGCCCTGTTTTCGGCAGTCATCACTACTATTCGTTCATCATTTTTTGCAAGCTCTGTAAGGGTTTCCTCGTAAGTCATACTAGCGTACTGTAAGTGTTTCTGATTCTATTTTAGCTTTCATTTCTCCGTGTAGTTCGCGTATAAGGGCATTAGTTTCTTCCCTTGTGAAGTTACAAAACCACCTGTCTGCCCGTGCTTCGATACTGGGAAGCCCTTTGCCTCTTAAGGTATCTGCAACTATTACGTTTACCTTTCCTGTACCCTGCTTTAGCCCTTTGAATGCAGCATCGATTTCTTCAAAATCGTGACCATTTATTCTATTCACGGAACAATTAAATGCTTCGAACTTCTTTTCAAGAGATTCGAGTGGTATCAAATCCTCTGTCCGGATATTAGCCTGGAAGTGGTTCCTGTCAACAAGAATGATAAGGTTATCCAGCTTGTAGGCATTAGCTACCAGCAATGCTTCCCAAAAGGTACCTTCATTCATTTCTCCATCACCCACAATAACAACAATGCGATTTGTTTGCTTTTTCATTTTGCAATCCATTGCCACACCAATACCTACAGAAGGAAGATGCCCCAAAGAGCCTGAGTGATACTCTACACCGGGGACAGCCCTGTTAGGGTGCCAATAGATGCTATCGGTAGTCGAAAGGTGGTTGCTTAACCGTTTTTTCTCAATGAATCCTAATTCAGCTAATGTGCCATATAACGCAGGAACATCATGTCCCTTTGATAAGAACAAATAATCGCGCTCAGAGTCCGTAAGATTATTGGGAGTAATATTTAAAAATTCGCTGTATAAGTAAACAATCAAATCCGCACATGATAGGGATGCACCAATAAAGCACCCGCCATCGGCAGACATGGTAATAATATGCTCCCTTACTTTTGTTGCAAGAAATTGAAGGCCTTCTATTTTATTTTTATCCATTCTGTGAAATTACCTTAGTTTGTTCTTTTGCTACTGTCTTTAATTCGCTCAAGTGGTTCCTGTACCAATTAACACCGGCAAGGTGCCCGTTTATTTTCATCAATTCAGGTTGCTTATGTAAAAGATCCAGAATATCTCTGATGCTAAAAATCGGATTAACGGGATACAAAATATCGTAAACATTTTTAATAAATTCATAGTCCTCAGGATAGTCTA
>JABDAL010000019.1 GCA_013289165.1 Bacteroidota bacterium | reverse complement strand
TTCTACCGGAACATTGGTATAATAAGATGGAGCGCCCATCAGCTTTTGCTTTATGTAAACAGTAGCATTGTAACTATTTCCATTTGGGTTTACCTGCATAGAATCGACAGAGAACTGTGGAAAGCCCGGGGCAAATATCCAGTTATTAAAAAAATTGGTGAGGTTGTAACCCGACGAGCGCTGCAAACTATTTTTCAGGGTGTCGGCACTTACCGGCTGGTACATGTGCCGGGAAAAATAATATTTCATCCCTTTAAAAAAGGCACTGTCACCCAAATACGTTCTCAAGGTGTGAAATATGTCAGCTCCTTTATCGTAGCTGGTGCTTACCCACATATTCAGGTTGCCATACGTATAGGGCTGTGGCACGCCTGAAAGGGGCCAATAGCCATGATCGGCAATGGCACAATAATGTATCGTGGGTTCGTGATTAGCTTTTGTATATGTATTATAGGCAGAGTCGCCATACACATATTCCGTAAAAATACTCTGGTTAAAAACAGCGAAACCCTCATTCAACCACATATCTTCTGCCGAGCTGCAGGTAACCAAATCTCCACACCAATGATGCGACAGCTCATGGGCCATAATGTTTGCTTCGTAGTCGGTAGTTCCATTGGCTGCCAATACCGGAAAGGCAATATTGGTAGCATGTTCCATAGCGCCACCATTAAAAGATACCATGGAGTAGCCAACTTTGTTCCAGGGGTATCTGCCATAGCAATTTTGAAATATGGAAATAGCATTATGGAGATGTACAAACGAAGCTCTTACACTTGCCGTATCGCCCGGTTCGGCGGCAACAGTTATGGGGATAGTATCTATCCCGCGAAAGGTATCGCGCATGGTAGTATAGGGTGCCACATCTACGCTGGCGTGGTAGCTTGATATTTTATAAGGCATGTTCCATGTGCGGGTACGCAGCGCACCCGATACCACGTCCTTTGTAAGGTAGCCATTGCAGAATGACAGGTTAGCAGTATCGGTAGTTATATTGAAAACAAAAGTTGATTTGGCAATAAAGTTATCGAAGCAGGGATACCATGACCTGCCAAAGTTGTGGGGCTTTACAGTAAATCCAACGCCCAGGTTAAAAGCATATCCGCCGGAAAAATAAAACCCGCCCCAGCCCGATGCATCTATCACGGGCTTGCCATGATAATAGACACTCACACTACTCGTGTCTCCTATGTTTTCAGTTTTTGGAAGCGTTATAATGAGCAAGGTATCGTCATACGAATATTTTAAATGTGTGGCACCTATAAATATAGAATCTACTTTAAAATGGAGTAAGTCAAGACTGAGTGTTTTAATGCCATTCATTTTAGGAACGAATTTTACAATGGTATTTCCACGAAGTGTGTCCGTTACAAAATCGGTAACATTGAGGTTGATAGTATAGCTTATTACATTAATAGTATCACTACGCAACCCATTCGTGTCGGGGATAAGTGGCTTAGTAAAGCAGGCTGCCCTGCTGACTGAAAAACCGGAAATAAATAACAGGGGAAGAAATAAAAAGCGTATCGTTCTTTTCATGCAGAGAAATTGACTATTCAAAGGTAGGTAATTTCGTGCAAATACTTACTTTAGTCCTCGTATGCGCAAGATTTTACTTCTTTCCGACACACATGGATATATGGATGATGTTATTTGCCGCTATGCGGAGCAGGCAGATGAAATATGGCATGCAGGCGATATTGGAAGTATAAAAGTAGTAGACACGCTTACCAACATTAAACCATTGAAAGCGGTGTACGGAAATATTGACGGAACAGTAGTGCGCACAGTTTGCCCCGAAAGCCAACACTTCATCTGCGAGAATAAAAAAGTTTGGATTACCCACATAGGAGGATACCCGCCCAATTATACTCCAGGTTTGAAAAAGATGTTGCAGGAAATAAAGCCTGATATTTTTATTTGCGGGCACTCACATATATTAAAAGTAATTTTTGATAACAAACTAAACCTGCTACACATTAACCCCGGTGCAGCAGGCCAGCATGGCTTCCACAACGTACGTACGATGGTGCGCTTTGCCATTGACGGAAGCGATATAAAAAACATGGATGTTATTGAGTTGGGGAAGAGGGGAGTGATATAGAGGCTAAACTCTCTTGCTTTCTTCGACAAAAATAGCCTGAATTTTATTGTAAAATATTTGTATCCATTTATTTATTAATTTATCTGTTGTGAAAAACTTATCTCGATTATTCTTTCCCCCTTTTTCCCACCTCACATTTTTCCATCTATAAAATCTCCCTTTAAAAGAGGCTTTCGGGCTTGTTGTTTTACGAGTTTTTAACAATCGTAACGCTGGGGTAATATTACCTATTAAGCTTTTTTCTCTTCTTAATATACCCTCTAAAGCCTTTTAATTATGGGCTTTTCGGGGATTGTTTTGTTATGCACTTATGGTAAAAGTTATTAACAGGTGGGGAAAAGTGGTAAAATGTGGGAATTTTTGGTTTACCTTTACACCACAATAAATAAAAGGCGGTGGGCGCACTAATAGGAGAATACGAATGCAAGGTGGATGAGAAGGGGAGGCTTATGCTTCCTACGGGGCTCAAGAAGCAGTTGCCTGCCAAGGAACAAAAGAAGTTCGTCATCAACCGTGGGTTTGAAAAACAACTAAACCTGTACCCGCGTAAAGAGTGGGAAAAAATTACAGCGCAGATAAATGAATTAAACCTGTTTGTAAAGCAAAACCGTGAGTTTGTGCGCAAGTTTAATAACGGTGCTACTGAAGTGGAAGTAGATGCTTCGGGAAGGGTATTGCTTCCTAAAGCCCTGATGCAATATGCAGGCATTGACAAGGAGGCAATTCTTTTTGCTCACTCCAACAGGATAGAAATATGGTCGAAAGGAGAGTACGATAAGTTTATGAAAGAGGGGGCAGATGATTTTGCATCGCTGGCAGAACAGGTGATGGGGAATACGCAATCAAAAAGTAGTAATTAGTAATGAAAAGCAATTGCAACCAGGAATTAAAAATTGCTAATTAATGGAGGCGTATCACAGGCCTGCGCTGCTGGAAGAAAGTATAGAGGGATTGAATGTAAAGCACGGGGGCATATATGTAGATGCAACATACGGAGGAGGGGGACATGCAAATGCAATTTTGGAAAGATTAAGGGAAGGGAAATTATTTGTTTTTGACCAGGACACAAACGCATTAAAAAATAGTAAACCGGATAAAAAATTACATACCATACATGCCAATTTTAGGTACATGAAGAGAGAGTTGAATGCAAAAGGTATAACCCAAGTGGATGGCATTATTGCCGACCTGGGGGTATCTTCTCACCAAATTGATACACCCGAACGCGGCTTCTCCACCCGGTTCAACGCCTCTCTCGACATGCGAATGGATACTTCGGAAGCCCACACAGCGGCAGATATTATAAACTCTTACACGGTTTCAAAACTTACACTCATTTTTTCAGAATATGGGGAAATTGCCAATGCCCACCGCCTGGCGCATGTGATTACAAAAGCAAGAGGGGAGAAGCCCATTCACACTACGGCAGAATTGATAGCAGCGATAAAAGAATGCACACCCGTGCAACATCCTAATAAGTATCTCGCAAAAGTTTTCCAGGCGTTACGCTTAGAGCTTAATGAGGAGATGGGTGCCCTGAAAGAATTATTGAGGCAAAGTGCAGAGCTGTTGAATGCGGGCGGAAGACTGGCCGTAATTTCCTACCATTCGTTAGAAGACCGACTAGTAAAAAATTACATGCGTGCCGGAAATTTTGAAGGCATCCCTCAAAAAAATATGTATGGTCATGACATACGCCCATTTAATCCCGTCACCCGTAAACCAATTATTCCTAAAGAGAAGGAAGTGGAATTGAATAACAGGGCAAGAAGCGCTAAACTACGAATTGCAGAAAAAACAGCATGAACAGGCTCATAACAGACATAGAACAGGAAGAGCAAGTACCGGTTGCCGATATGAGTGAGCCGGAGGTACGCAAGCCAGTGAATAAGGTAAGGCGCGGGTTCCTGTCCATCATCAGCGGTGGCTTTTTGGAAGGAGAGAACACAATTAAATCTCTGCCTTTCCTGTTGTATGTAGCTTTCCTGGGGATGCTTTATATAGCCAATGGATACTACGCTCACAGCCGCCTGAAAGATTTAGATTCGCTGGATAACAGTATTACCGAACTGCGCACACAGTACATTATAGCAAAAGATAAGCTGATGTATTTAAGCAAAGAATCGGAAGTGAATAAAGCAACCGGGGTATCCGGCCCGAAGGAAGCAGTTGTTCCCCCGGCTAAAATAATTGTGTATAACAGCAATACGAAAAAACGTTGATGGAAGCGAGAAAAGACATATTGATCCGCACGTATCTTTTGTATACACTGGTGAGCTTTATCGGTATTGCCATTTGCCTGCGTGTGTTTTATATACAGCATGTGCAGGGCAATAAATGGAGACAAGAAGAAGCGAATTTTACTACATCATTCCGTACTATCCCTGCTGTGCGCGGAAATATTTATGCGGAAGATGGTAACCTGCTTGCCACTTCATTACCCTATTATGATGTGGCTATGGATGTGAATACGGAGTATATGACCGACGAGGTTTTCGATGGTAAGCTTGATTCGCTAAGTATTTGCCTTGCTTCACTTTTTAAAGATAAGTCATGGAATGAATATTATAAAGTCTTGAAAACCGCACGAGACAATGGAGAGCGTTATGTGATGCTGCATAAATCTATTTCGTATGATGACCTGCAAAAGCTGAAACGTTTTCCGCTTATCCGCATGGGAAAATATAAAGGAGGATTAATTGTGGAGGAAAATAATCGCCGCGAGCTTCCCTTCAGGGACCTTGCAGAACGTACCATTGGCTATGAGCGTGACAATGTTCAGCCTGTAGGATTAGAGGGTGCATACAGTTCTTATCTTGCCGGAGTCGACGGGCAGGGCCTGATGACAAGAACAGCAGGTAACATTTGGGTTCCGCTGGATAATAGCCAGAACCTTCAACCTCAAAATGGCTGCGACATAATATCTACTATCAATGTGAATTACCAGGATGTGGCGGAGAATGCACTGCGCACACAACTTATAAAACATCATGCTGACCATGGTTGTGTAGTATTAATGGAAGTGAAAACTGGCAGGGTGCTTGCCATTGCCAATCTTACGAGAAAGGATTCGGTGAGTATGTCGAATACCTATGAAGAAATGTATAATTATGTTACGGGTGAATCTATGGAGCCGGGGTCAACATTTAAATTGTTCTCGCTGCTTGTAGCCATGGAGGACGGGCTGGTAAATCCTACGGATACGGTGAATATTGAAGGTGGCAGCCATGCGTATTACGACAGAGTGATGAAGGATGCGGAACATGACGCAGAGAGTGGAATGGTGAGTGTACAGCGTGCGTTTGAGCTTTCATCGAATGTGGGAATTTCAAAAGTGATATATAAGCACTATTCCAACCAGCCGCAAAAATTTGTAGATGGCTTATGTCGTCTCGGAATTAATCAGCCCTTGCACTTGAGTATTCCGGGGGAGGGAATGCCCATGATACCTAACCCGGGCGATAAGCACTGGTATGGAACTACGCTTCCCTGGCTCTCCGTAGGGTATGGACTTACCATAACTCCCCTGCAAACTTTAACAGTGTATAATGCTGTGGCAAATAATGGGGTGATGGTGAAGCCCCAGTTTGTAGATGCTATAGTAAGAGATGGTAAAGTGGTGAGGAACTTTGAGCCTGTGATAATGAATCCTGCCATATGTTCTTCTAACACGTTAAAAAAATTACGCAAACTGCTGGAAGGTGTTGTGTTAAGAGGCACTGCAAGTAATCTGAAAAATACTGTATACCAAATTGCCGGAAAAACAGGTACTGCACAAATTGCTTCGAAGGGACAATATAAAGTAAAAGCGAAAGCAGATTACCGGGCATCGTTCGTAGGATATTTCCCGGCAGATAATCCCCAGTACTCCTGCATGGTGGTAGTTAATTCCCCCTCTGCTGACGGGTATTACGGGAATATTACGGCAGGGCCTATTTTCCGGGAAATTGCGGATAAGGTGTATGCAAACAGTATCAAGATTGACCCTGCCATCGATGATACAATCCATAAAGCAAAAAATAATAATCTTTTTGTGAAAAATGGCAATGCGGATGATACATATAAAGTTTTCCAGGCGCTTGATTTAATAAGTAAAGAACCTGCCGATGCTTCTCCCTGGCTCGAATTTGGTATGCAGGATTCTACACTTACAATTACCGGTTGCAATCCGCAAAGGCAGTTGGAAAAAGGCATTATCCCTGACCTAAGAAATATGAATGCAGAAGATGCCATTTACTTATTGGAGAGTGCCCATCTGAGAGTTAGTATTAAAGGTTCGGGAGCAGTAAAAGAACAATCTCTTGAGCCGGGAACAATTTATACAAAAGGAGAAAGAATATCCCTGAAACTATCGTAGCAAGTGGAAAAGATATTGAAAGACATATTATATAAAGTTGCACTTACAGAGGTAATTGGCAGCACGAATATGTCCATTTCTTCCGTTGAATTCGATTCAAGAAAAGTTGCAAAGGGCAGCTTATTTATTGCAATAAAAGGGCTAACAGTTGATGGAAATGCCTTTATTGACCAATGCATTGAGAAAGGTGCCAAGGCTATATTGTGCGAGGAGTTCCCGGAGAAAATACAAAAAGGAATAACCTATTTGAAAGTAAAAGATTCGGGTGAAGCCTTGGGAATTGTAGCATCGAATTTTTATGATAATCCTTCTTCAAAATTGAAATTGGTAGGCATCACAGGAACCAATGGAAAGACTACCACGGCTAGTTTGTTATATAAATTATTCATGAAGCTTGGATATAAGGTGGGATTGCTTTCTACCGTTAAAATCCAAATCAATGATAAAATTATTCCTGCCACGCATACTACTCCCGATGCATTGGAGCTGAATAAAATGCTCCATCAAATGGTAGATGAAGGTTGTACGTATTGTTTTATGGAAGTAAGTTCCCACGCTGTAGTTCAAAATAGAATTGCCGGGCTGAGCTTTACCGGTGCAGTATTTACAAATATCACACATGACCATTTGGATTTCCATAAAACATTTGAAGCATATATAAAAGCCAAGAAGAAATTTTTTGATATGCTCCCCTCTTCTGCGTTTGCACTGGTTAATAAGGATGACCCAAATGGCTTGGTAATGCTGCAAAATACAAGGGCAACCAAAAAAACTTTTTCACTGCAAAAACTGGCAGACTATAAATGTAAAATAATTGAAAATACTTTTTCCGGTCTCGATTTAGTATTGGACGGAAGAGAAATATGGATAAAATTAATTGGTGCGTTTAATGCATATAATGCCCTGGGAGTATATGCTGCAGCGAGGTTACTCGGCGAGAATAAAGAAGAAGTTCTACGAACATTAAGCAGCCTGGATGCAGTTGAAGGACGCTTCCAATACACTAAAGCGCCCAATGGTACTATTGGTGTAGTTGATTATGCGCACACCCCGGATGCGCTCAAAAATGTACTTTCCACATTGCAGGATGTTCGCGTAAGCAAAGAAAAAATAATTACTGTAGTGGGTTGCGGAGGCGACAGGGATAAAACAAAGCGCCCTATTATGGCTTCTATAGCCTGCGAGAAGAGTGACAAAGTGATTCTCACGTCCGATAACCCACGCTCGGAGGACCCCGCCGAAATTATCCACCAAATGGAGAAGGGCCTGACACTGATGTGTAAGAAGAAATCACTCTCCATTGCTGACAGACGCGAAGCAATAAAAACCGCGTGCCAACTGGCAAGCAAAGGAGATATTATTCTGCTTGCCGGAAAAGGGCACGAAAAATACCAGGAAATAAAAGGCGTTAAATATCCCTTCGATGATATGGAAATATTAACCGAATCACTAAACCTGTTACAAGTCTAATGCTATACTATCTCTTTCATTACCTCAGGGAACACTATAATATGCCGGGTGCAAATGTGTTTAACTACATTTCGTTTCGTGCAGCTATGGCCATTATTGTTTCCCTGTTAATCTCCATGGTATTCGGTAAGAGGCTTATTAAAATATTGCATAAAAGACAAGTAGGTGAAACCATTCGTGACTTAGGCCTGACAGGGCAAAAAGAAAAAGAAGGAACTCCCACTATGGGTGGGCTCATCATATTGGCGTCTATTCTGATTCCTACGTTATTATTTGCCCGTTTGGTAAATGTATACGTGCTCTTGATGATTGTAACTACTATTTGGTTAGGTACCATAGGTTTCATTGACGATTATATAAAAGTTTTTAAGAAAGATAAAAAAGGATTGAGCGGAAAATTTAAAATAGTAGGACAGGTGGGAATTGGTTTGATAGTGGGATTTACCTTGTATTTTAATTCGCATGTGGTGGTAAAAGAAAAGGAATATAGTCCCAGACAAACTATTATTGGTGGACAAGAAGCGGGAATAAATGCATTGCCAAGTTACGCACAGAAAGAATCGAAATCGTTGGAAACCACCATTCCTTTTATAAAAAATAATGAATTTGATTATTCCTGGCTGATATCATTCATTGGTGACGGATACCGCAAGTGGGCATGGCTTATTTATATTCCTATTGTCATTTTAATTATTACAGCAGTCTCGAATGGTGCCAATATTACCGATGGAATCGACGGGCTTGCAACAGGCACATCAGCCATTATCGGCGTTACACTTATGATTTTTGCTTATGTGTCGGGCAATTTTATTTTGGCCGATTACCTGAACATAATGTACATACCCAATTGTAGTGAGCTTGTTATTTACATGAGCGCGTTCGTGGGTGCATGTGTTGGGTTTCTCTGGTATAATTCTTATCCCGCGCAGGTTTTCATGGGCGATACAGGTAGCCTCGCACTGGGCGGAATAATTGCTGTTTTCGCAATGGCTGTGCGCAAAGAATTACTGCTCCCTGTTTTATGCGGAATATTCCTGATTGAAGAGGTATCGGTGATGATGCAGGTGAGCTATTTCAAATTTACGAAAAAAAAATATGGAGAAGGAAGACGGATTTTCAGGATGTCGCCCTTGCATCACCATTATCAAAAATTAAATATTCATGAATCAAAAATAGTATCCCGTTTTTGGATTGTGGGAATAATGCTTGCCATATTAAGTATCGTGACCCTTAAGCTGAGGTAAGAATGAACAGCACAAAGAAAATAGCAGTATTAGGTGCCGGCGAAAGCGGGGTGGGTGCGGCTATTCTTGCCCAACGGAAGGGAATGGAAACGTGGGTGTCTGACATCGGAAAAATAAAACCCAAATATTTGGAGATGCTCCGGAAAGAGGCAATCCCTTTTGAGGAGGGGATGCATTCGGAGGAAAAGATATTACATGCAGATGAAGTAATAAAAAGTCCCGGCATACCTGAACAAGCACCGTTGATTCAAAAACTAAGAGCAAAAAATATTCCTGTTATTTCAGAATTGGAATTTGCAGCACGCTTTACTCATGCAAAATTGATTTGTATTACGGGCAGTAATGGTAAGACAACTACAACGCTTTTGACATATCATATTTTCAAAAATGCAGGGCTTAATGTAGGGCTGGCAGGTAATGTGGGCAGGAGTTTTGCTTACCAGGTGGCAACTGAAAATTTCGATTACTATGTGCTTGAGGTAAGCAGCTTCCAGTTGGATGATATGTACAAATTCAAGGCAGATATTTCTGTTCTTCTTAATATCACTCCTGACCATTTGGACCGCTACAATTACAAACTAGAAGAATATATAAACTCCAAATTTAAGATAGTACAAAACCAGACTTCAACGGATTCTTTCATCTATTGCCTCGACGATGAAATAACGAAAAGCGAAGTAATAAAAAGAAATATTCCTGCAAAAACATATCCGTTTTCCATTACCGAAAAAGTGGAGGAAGGAGCCAGCCTGCAGGGCGAGGAAATAATTTTTAATGTAAATAAATCACACTTCACTATGCGTTCAAATCGATTATCACTACATGGAAAACACAACATGTACAACTCCATGGCAGCAGGAATTGCGTCTATGGTAGTAGGAATCCGTAAAGACAGTATCCGGGAAAGCCTGGTGGACTTCCGGAACATTGAACACCGGCTGGAGTTTGTAGCCACTATCCATGATGTGGAATATATTAATGATTCGAAGGCTACAAATGTGAACTCCGCATGGTATGCACTTGAGAGCATGACTAAGCCCGTGGTGTGGATTGTAGGAGGCACTGATAAAGGCAACGATTATAGCGTGCTGAAAGATTTGGTGCAAGAAAAAGTTCACACTATTGTTTGTCTTGGTAAAGACAACCGGAAAATCATCAGTGCATTTTCTACCATCGTTCCTTTTATAACTGAAACCTCCAGTGTCAAGGAGGCTGTGAAGAAAGCTGCCCAGGCTGCGAGAGGCGGAGATGTAGTATTGTTGTCGCCGGCATGTGCAAGTTTCGATTTATTTGAAAACTATGAAGACAGGGGTAACCAATTTAAAGCTGCTGTAAGGACATTATAAAAAATGAAAGCTGTATTCAATCATATAAAAGGAGACAAGGTTATCTGGATAATAGTTTTGCTATTGTCGGTGGTGTCTATCTTGGCTGTTTACAGCTCGGTGATTACGCTTGCCTACCGCAGCAGGTCAGGTGATGCAACCTATTTCCTTATTAAGCATATAGTTATTTTACTGTTTGGTTTCTTCCTGATTTATATTACACATAATGTTAAGTATACTTACTATTCACGCATCTTCCAGGTAGCATTGATTCTTTCTGTTCCCCTGCTTTTATTTACAATGTTAAAAGGAGTGAATGAAGGAAGTGCTTCACGCTGGTTGCAAATCCCGGGTCTGGGGCTCACCTTCCAGACTTCTGATTTTGCAAAACTTGCATTGATAGTTTATGTAGCGCGTACGTTAACCCTTATGCAAGATGAAATGCATGATTTAAAGAAGGGCCTCATTAATATAACACTCCCCATATTACTTATTTGTGGTTTAATATTTCCTTCCAACATATCTACGGCAGGGCTTTTATTTATCAACTGCCTTTTCATTCTTTTTATCGGAAGAGCAAGTACAAAATTGATATTCTCTACTATGGGCATTGCGCTGGCAGGTGCTATGTTTTTTATTTTGATTGTATTTGCATTTCCACATATTAATAACCGTATTGCTACTGCCAGGTCGCGTATAGAGGGTTATATAAAGGGTGACAAGAGCAGCAACTACCAGGCTGACCAAGCAATGGTTGCTATTGCAACCGGTGGGACTTTTGGCAAGGGCCCCGGAAATAGCGTGCAGAAAAATATTCTTCCACAGGCATCTTCCGATTTTATTTATGCCATACTGGTAGAGGAGTACGGTTTTGTAATGGCTATTGTAATGGTATTTTTCTATCTCGCTTTGTTATACCGGGGAGTACGAATAGCAGCACGAAATCCAAAAACGTTTGGCAGCTTATTAGCAATTGGCCTAACGCTGAGCCTGGTGATGCAAGCCATGGTGAATATGTGCGTGGCTATACACTTATTGCCGGTAACAGGCCAGCCTTTGCCATTGGTAAGTATGGGCGGAACATCCATATGGTTTTCAAGTATTGCTATCGGAATTATTCTGAGTGTAAGTAAGGAGACAGATTCAGAAACGGAAAAACAACTAACCAATATTGTCGCAACAACTTAAAATATTGATAAGTGGCGGAGGCACCGGCGGGCACATTTTTCCCGCTATTGCCATAGCCCGTGCTATAGAAGAGATGAGAGCAGGAACTGAAATATTATTTGTAGGAGCTATCGGCAGGATGGAGATGGAGAAGGTGCCTGCAGCCGGATACAAGATTGAGGGCTTGCAGATAAGTGGTATTTCTCGCAGGAATATGGTTAAGAATTTTTCATTGCCTGCAAAAGTTTTGAAAAGTTTGAAAAAAGCCAAAGATATAATTTCAACTTTCAAGCCTGATGTGGTGGTGGGTGTGGGTGGATATGCCAGTGGTCCTGCATTGTGGGCGGGGATAAGGAAACATATTCCAACACTGATACAAGAACAAAATTCATATCCCGGCGTGACGAATAAAATTTTAGCAAAGAGGGTAAATAAAATTTGTGTGGCATATCCCGGGATGGAAAAATATTTTCCTGCTGAAAAATTAATTATGACGGGTAACCCCGTGCGGCAAGACATACAAAATTTAGAATCGAAGCGTAAGGAATCATTGGAGTATTTCAAGTTAAACAATACAGGCATCACCGTATTAGTGATTGGCGGTAGTTTGGGAGCAAGGACCATAAATCAAAGCATCGAAAAATCCCTGCCGCTTTTTGCAGAAAAGAATATTCAGCTTATATGGCAAACAGGAAAAGCATTTTATAATAACGCAAATGAACTTGCGAAAAAATACACTCATGTAAAGGTGTATGATTTCATTTCGAAAATGGACTATGCCTATGCTGCATGCGATATAGTTATATCAAGGGCAGGCGCCATTTCATTAGCTGAATTATGTATTGCTGCGAAGCCTTCCATTTTAGTTCCATCACCCAATGTGGCAGAGGACCATCAGACAAAGAATGCCAACAGCCTTGCAGCAAAGCATGCTGCCATAGTAATTAAGGATGATGTTGCTATATCACAATTAGGTGCAGAAGTTGTAAAACTTACTGAGGATAAAGATTTACGCGAATCATTAAGTAAAAATATAAGTGCTCTTGCGGCGAGAGATTCCGCTAAAAAAATTGCTAAAGAAATAATTGAACTATCGGGGAAATGAGATTTGATTCATTAAAATATGTGTATTTGCTTGGCATTGGAGGCATTGGTATGAGCGGGCTTGCGAGATATTTCAACTCTCTTGGCAAGTCTGTAAGCGGGTATGACAAAACTCCTTCTTCACTGACTTCGGAGATGGAGAAGGAAGGGATTGCCATACACTATGAGGACGATGTGACTTTGATTGATAGCGCGGTAATGAATCATTCCTCCGCAAATGACACACTTATTATTTACACTCCTGCTATTCCTGCTGACCATAGTGAATTAAAACATTTCTCTGATAAAAAATACAGCCTCCATAAAAGAGCAGAAGTATTGGGATGGATTACAGAGGGACATTATACTGTTGCTGTGGCAGGTACGCATGGAAAGACTACAACCTCCACATTGGTTACACACATATTGCGTTCTTCAGGAACTGATTGCATGGCTTTCCTGGGCGGGGTTTCAAAGAATTATCACACGAATATATTATTAGGTAATCCGAAAAATGAAAACAGAGTGATGGTTGTGGAAGCAGATGAATATGACCGCTCGTTCCTCACGTTAAACCCGGATGTGGCCGTAATTACATCGATAGATCCTGACCACCTGGATATTTATAACGATAAATCTCATGTAGAAGAATCTTACGCTTTGTTTGCAAACCGCATACATTCCGAAGGATGCCTGATTACAAAGGAAAAGATACAATCAACTATAAAATATAGTGGAAAGACAGCCTTATATTCTCTTGAGCAAAATGCAGATTATTATGCCAAAAATATACATGCACAAGCAGGGCATTATACATACGATGTTGTTACGCCTTATGGAGAAATAAAATCGGTGAAGCTTGGGATAACAGGTTTACACAATATTGAAAATTCTATTGCTGCCACTGCGGTTGCCAAGGTTATGAATATTGATGACGAGGTTATATCTAAAGCACTTGGAACATTTACCGGGGTAGAACGCCGCTTCGATTACCAGATACAGACGCCCAAGCTTATTTTCATTGATGACTATGCGCACCATCCCGAAGAGATAAAGGCTTGTTTGAGCTCTGTAAAAGCTATGTATCCCGGGAAGAAAATAACTGCCATATTCCAGCCACATCTATATAGCCGTACGCGTGATTTTGCAGATGGTTTTGCAAAGAGCCTGGAATTAGCAGATGACTTGATTCTGCTTGACATTTATCCGGCACGGGAACTCCCCATAGAAGGAATCACCTCGGCTATGCTGTTGGAGAAAGTAAACATCAAAAATAAAAAGCTTTGCAGCAAAACAGAATTGGTGGACGCAGCTATTTCCAATATGCCGGAGGTATTGGTAACAATGGGTGCAGGTGATATTGACCGATTAGTAGAACCTTTAAAGAATGCATTGTTAAAAAAGATAGCATGATGAAGCGTGTGTTAATCATATCGGGTTGGGTGGTGTTAATTGCGGGTGCAACGGTGTTGCTTGGTTTTGCAAAATCGAAACGGAATAATACTCCATGCAAGTCCATTGATGTTATTCTTTTACAAAAAGGCGGCAACTTGTTTATCACTTCCGATGAAATAAATGCCCTTATAATAAAGGATCAGGGTATGCTGGCAGGCAAGGCAATGGACAAAATAAATCTGCTTGAAATGGAGCGGATGCTCAAAGAAAACGCCTTCATAACGAATGCACAAGTGTATGCCACGCTAGACGGGAGCATTACTGTAAAAGTAATCCAGAAAAACCCCATTGCAAGATTAATGACAAGCAACGATGAGAGCTATTATGTTGACTCTGCCGGATACTTCATGCCGCTTACAGATAATTGTACTCCGCGCGTATTGGTGGTAAATGGATATATCAATGAACCGTATGCGCTCAACTATAAAAATAATGCAAAGGTAATGGAACACGATACTTCTGTGCATTCGGTTCTTCCTTCCGTATACAGAATAGCTTCCTATATAAATCATGACCCCTTTTTGAAAGCACAGGTTACACAGGTTTATGTGGACAGTGCAAAAGAATTTACACTTATTCCCCGTGTGGGCGGGCAACGCATCATATTGGGAGATACGACAGATCTCAAACAAAAATTTGATAAGCTGTTTGCCCTGTATAAAGATGGATTCAACTGTAATGGAAAATGGAATGAATACGCGACAATCAACCTTAAATATAAACACCAAATAATCTGCACTAAAAAATAAATTCTTATGGAAAACAAACCAAACATTATTGTAGGCTTAGACATCGGCACAACCAAAATTGTGGCCATTGTCGGACGTAAAAACGAGCAAAACAAAATAGAGATAATGGGAGTCGGTAAGTCCGAATCGCTGGGAATTGCGCGCGGAATGGTGCGTAATATTGACCAGACCGTTAACTCTATTGTGAAAGCTGTAAAAGAGGCCTCCGATAAATCGGGTGTCAGGATAGAGTTTGTGAATGTAGGGATTGCAGGGCAGCACATCAAGAGTCTCCAGCACCGCGGAGTTTATACCCGCATTGATTCTTCCAGGGAAATTACCCAGCAGGATGTAGATGCCTTAATTGACAGTATGGAGAGGTTGGCTATGCCTCCCGGCGAAGAAATAATAGAGGTGCTTCCGCAGGAATATATTGTAGATAACGAATTGGGAATAAAAAACCCAATTGGGATGGGCGGTGCACGCCTCGAAGCCAATTTCCATATTATAACTGGGCAGGTGGCAGCAGCAGCTAATATTGAAAAGTGCGTAACTAAATCGGGACTTCACATGAGTGAACTGACGTTAGAGGCACTTGCATCGTCGGATGCGGTGTTGACGCCCGAAGAACGCGAAGCAGGTGTGGTGTTGATTGATATTGGCGGCGGAACTACGGACGTGGCTATTTTCCAGGATGACATTATCCGCCATACTGCCGTGATTCCTTTTGGCGGGAATGTGATTACAGAAGATATTAAACAGGGTTGCCAGATAATACAGGCACAGGCAGAGCAGTTGAAAGTGAAGTTTGGTTGTGCAATCCCGACCGAATCGCAGGAAAATGAGATTGTGGTGATACCCGGCTTGAAAGGCAGGCAGAATAAGGAAATTTCTATCCGCAACCTTTCGGCTATCATACATGCACGCATGTCTGAAATATTGGAACATGTGTATTACGAAATTAAAAATTCAGGGTTCGAAAGAAAATTGATTGCAGGCATTGTAGTTACCGGCGGCGGAGCGCAATTAAAATATCTTCCCCAATTGGTCGAATATATTACCGGTATGGATACCCGCGTAGGATATCCGAATGAACATCTTGCTGCCGGCAATTTCGACTTGAGCCATCCTTTGTTTGCCACATCTGTAGGGCTTGTTATGAAAGGCTTTGACGAAACCCAGCGGAATGAAATAATTAAGGCAGAACAGCAAACCACTACCGTTAAAGCAACAGAAGTTGTTCAACACTCGAACCAGAAAAATAAACGAAGCATAATGGAGAGGCTATACGCAGGAGCTGTGAATTTTTTTAATGAAGACGTGGACGCAGACAGAAAAAATCCAACAAAAAGCAACACATAAATCCTAAATAACAAATAAACAAAATCGCTATGATAAACTTCGATTTACCGACAGACCGTTCTTCCATCATTAAAGTAATTGGTGTGGGAGGAGGAGGAAGCAATGCAGTCAACCATATGTTCCGCGAGGGCATTAAAGGTGTTGATTTCGTTGTATGCAACACAGACCAACAGGCTCTAGACATCAGTCCCGTTCCCTTGAAAATAGCCTTAGGTTCAGGACTCACAGAGGGCAGGGGAGCAGGTTCTCTTCCCGAAATTGGAAAGAGGGCCACAATGGAAAGCCTAGATGACATAAAAAAGATACTGGGCGCAAATACCAAAATGGTATTTATTACCGCAGGCCTTGGCGGAGGAACCGGAACAGGCGGGGCGCCTGTAATTGCACAGGCAGCAAAGGAAATGGGAATACTTACGGTTGCTATTGTTACCGTTCCGTTTGCGTTTGAAGGAAAGAAAAGGAAACAACAAGCAGAAGAAGGTTTGAAAGAACTCCGCGAGCATGTAGATACCATTCTTATTATTAATAATGATAAGCTGAGGGAGATGTACGGCAACCTTAAGCTGGGTGATGCCTTTGCCCATGCCGATGACATTCTGAATACGGCTGCCAAGAGTATTGCAGAAATAATTACTGTAACTCTCCACGTAAACCTTGATTTTGCCGATGTGCAAACGGTGATGAAAGAAAGTGGCGTGGCTATTATGGGTTCTGCCAACTGCGAAGGTGAAAACAGGGCAGTGCGTGCAGTAGAACTGGCGCTTACTTCCCCGCTGCTGAATGATAATAATATCAAAGGCGCCCGTTATGTATTGCTGAATATTACCTGCGGTACCGATGACATCACTATGGATGAACTTGGAGAAATTACTGATTTCATCCAAGAGGCTGCCGGACAAACAGCTGATATTATCAAGGGCTATGGAATTGATGAAACGCTGGGCGATAAAATTAATGTTACCCTTATCGCTACCGGATTCAGTGCGAACCCGGTGGTAACATTCAGTGAAAAGAAGGCAGAAAGAGTTGTTCGCCGTTTGGATGAACAAACAAACCAGTTGCCATTGATTAGTGGCCAGCCTTTAGTGGCGGATACTGAACATAGCCGAAGCATTGCCGCACAAGCGCCTGCTGCGCCTAAACAGGAATCTATTGAGCCGGTATTGAAAAACCCGGTTTCTGAGGCAGAAGCACCTGCTACTCCTAAACAGGAAACTGTTCAGGAGCCATTTCTTAAACCGGTAGAAGCAAAACAGGAAAATATCAAGGGTGTAGAGTTTGAAATTGTAAAGAAAACGCTCGATGAAACACCTGCTGTTCCGGTAAATAATGCACCTGCAGCACCTGTTCAGCAAACACCCGCACAGCCAGTGCAACAGCAGCCTGAAAAGGTTGATTTGAGGGACCCTTCCTTTATTGAAGAACAACGTAAAAAATCACAGGAAAGGATTGAAAAGTTGAAACAGTTGAGCTATAAGCTCAGGACTTCATCCGGCATAACTGAACTGGAAAATGAACCGGCTTATAAAAGAAGAAATGTTGAATTGGATGACCCACAACATTCTTCTGAGTCAACCCAATCAAGATTTACCCTTTCGGAAGGAGAAGAAAGAAAGGGAGAGTTGAAACAGAATAACTCTTTCCTTCACGATAACGTAGACTAATTGCGGACACAGTAGTTAGAGAGGATTCTTTGGTGGTTAATACGAACCGACATTCTGTAAAGGGTGTCGGTTTCTTTATTTCACATACTCCCCCAAATATGCATAGCGGGGCAATAGGTTGCCGCTTCTTGTAATGGTAGCGCGTTCGAGCATGCCTTCCAAATCTTCTTTTAAAAAGAAGGGCATAACCCTTTCTATTAATTCTTTGCCAAAATCTTCCGATGCCTCGCGGGGTAATTCGCAGGGCAGGTTATCAACTGCCATAATGGTGATGGTGTTTTTTGCAAAGGGTATATCGGTTTGTTCGGTTATGGGGTTGTATCCATAAAAAGGCTCAAATATGGAAGAGGCTTTTAAGGTGCTGGGTACGGAGCCATTAATATCGCAGGTAATATCGGCAATTACGCTGATGTTAAAATCGGGCAGCTTCATTTCGTCCTTAGTAAATAGGGCAGGGGCTTTGCCATCCCAAAAATGCCCTGTAATGAGCAGGTCGCATTCTTTTGTGTATGGCAAAAATGCGGAAAGATAATTGGTTGGATGGGTATAAAAATCTTTCAGGTTCCAGGAGGAGCCGTCAGTTGCCTGGTATAAATCTTTGGAGTGCAGTTGGCAGTAAACCGCTTCGCGGAAGGAGCAATTTAAAAAATTCATACGGTGTAACCTTGCGGATTTTGAGCATCCCCAATGCCTCGGTGGCTCCGTTAGCTACCCGGCCTCCGCCTGTGAGCAATATTTTAATGTTAGGCAATCTCACGCGGCCTATTTCTTCCAGCACTTCTTCTTTGTCGCGGCATTTGTAAACAGGTTTCAGGTCGAAGAGGTTATAGCGCATGCCATAGCCACGTACGCCGTTATAAGTGCCAATAATCCCGGCATATCTCCCGAAGCCAATCACTCTTGAATTATTGGTATCGGTAAGGCATTCGTAATCCACCAGTTCAATATTGCTTGCGAGAATAGCTTTAAGCATTTCCCTGTTACGCTCCTGCTTTTTGGCAGTGTGCGAGAAAATGAAATATTTTTTCCCTGCAATTAAATTGCTTACAGGTACTTCTTTTAATCCCATCAATATGCCACAACTGCTAAGGTCGTCGGATAATGGTATTCCGAAGGAGGCATACTCCTCATTCGTATAGCAACGGTCCTTTGAGCGCTGCACAATTATTTCGAGGCCGGGATATGTCCGCAGCAGTTCACTGCATTGCAAAGGAGTGAATGGAACACGCTTTTCAACAGGAGTCTTCTCTTCTTTCAGTATACCGATTTTCATTTTTAAACAGTTAAAATGAACAGTAAAGGTAAGAAGGCTTTTAATAATTTATTTCATAAAGCTGTGCTTCTTCCGAAGTGCCTTCCTGCCGTATGAATTTTAATTTCTGTGGACATTGCCTAACCAGGGGTTCAATCAGCCTGTTCATGGTATTTATATAGCCATTGTCAGGATTTGTGGGGTCAATACGGAGCTTTGCCATTAAGATATAGCGGACATGGTTTCTCCTGAAAAGGGCTATTACCGAATCGGCATGAGTAAGGTCAATATTGTCAGTCCGGGCGATATTAACAAATGGCCTTCCGTTAGCATATATGGAAGACATGGGGCCTTTGCGGCAAGCCACTAGGGAATCTTTGGGTAAATTTTCGCACCAGGCACTTAAGCGCAAGTAATTTACCCAGTCGGGAGTAAAGCCTGAATAAATGTCGCCGTGAAGGTTCTTCGTAAGTATAGGTATATTTTCCTTTGCCTTTTTCAGGGTGGAGCTGAATTCAGAAATGAATACAATTGACACAAGCACCAACACCGTCATTTGTAATGCCCATGATCTCTTTTTAATCACATCATAAAGCCCATACAAGAACAGCATGAGCAAAAGGGGTACATAAATCATAATCATCCGTGGCTGGTCCCAGCGGGTTTGCAGAACTATGAAGGTAGCTCCTGCCATGCTTATGAAATAAAGCCCTGCAACAAGCAAATACCAGTTTTTTGACTTAACGACACGATAAATGGCGAAAAGCAGGAACACCGCAAAGAATAGAGTTAGCAAGGGATTTGGCTCAAGCTGGGAATCGGAACGGAATCCCAATATCTGGAAAAAGCGATTGGAGAGATATAAGTTACTGTTTTGGAAAAAGCGAAGAACAAATCCATATAGTGTCTCTTTTCCTTCTGATGCATCGTAAGGGTTTTTCAGCAGAAGCATTCCTCCCTGCGAACCCCATTGGTTTTGGTCGTGCAAAAGGAGCTTTTCGAGTAACATAACAGGGATTTCAAATGCAAGAAAAGCAATCAGTACATATACTATATACCGGAATTGTTTACGGACAGCAAAATAAATCATCAATCCACCCAGGCAGGAGATGCCGATGTTACGTGTGAAAGTTATGAGGAAAATAAATAAGCCGACAGGCAGCCACACACGCCAGCTATCCTTCAATGAAGTATTAGCAGTAAAACGAGGCGAATCTTGCAGCTTAAAGAAATAATAGAAAAATGCATACTGCAATACCATAAAGAATTCTTCATTATACGTGAGGCTTGCAAAGTTTAAGATGTAACTATTAATGGCGGTGAGTAGCAGAACAGAATAGAGAACGAGCGGTGGAACCCTTTTCTCAAATGCTTTATATAGAAAGAACAGGGCAACGAGATTGAAAATAATGGAAAGCGATTTAAGAAAAACAATTTTTATTCCTGCGAAGCTCACAAAAATGCTTAATACTAAAGGGTATAGTGGCCCCTGGAAAGATGGGAAAGCCCCTTTATGTATAAAATCATAAGCACGCAAAATGTAGCCGGAATCATCACCGCCTACGTCCATTCTTGCCTGGAAAAGCAGGAAGGAAAACAACGCACATATTCCAAAAATTAATATTAAGAGCTTTCCCGAATTCTTTTCAAGCAAGGTATCGAGAGAAGCAAAAAGTGTTGTTGATTGTTTCTTGGCAGATGAATAAACCGGAAGCTTTTTGTCCCTGGCTTGTGGCTTGGAGGATTTGGAAGCAGGTTTATTGTTTTGGGCCATGGTTTATTTCAAAGTCAGTGTAGTTTCTCCAATTTCTGCCTGCTCCGCATATATTTTAATAATATACTTTCCCGGGATAAATCCAGCACTGCTTTCGCAATATACCGAGAGGCTCATCTCCTGGTTGGCATAGTCAACAGACTGCATCCCGGAATAAAATCCTTTGAGCCCCTCAAAACTAAATACGCTCGATTCGTCGGCAGTTTTGGAAAGTTCCTTTGCATCAGGTGCAATCACACGGATATATATCTTTTTGCTTCCTGCCTGTGCAATACGGTTGGCAGCAAGTGAAAATTGTACTTTTAGCTTTTGTGCTTTGCGGGCTTTTTCTGTGCTTACTTCATTTTTGCCAAAACGGAAAAATACTCCTTCAGCGTTGATGGTATTTGCTTGTAATAAAGAGCCCTTGACAATTTTATCCTGCAGTTCTCCTTTTTCCTTTTTCAGTTGCGTAGAGGTTTTCTTTTCTTCATTCAGGGAATTAACGGCTACATTTCTTTCGTTGGTCAGTTTTTGATTAAGCGTATTCAGGGAGTCAATGGTATGAACAAAACCCTGCATAATCATCCGTAGTGTGGCTGTTTCCTTTTTTAGCTGGGCAATTATATAGGGGTCGTTCTTATATTTTTGGGCCTGTTGCAGCAGCATGGTAATGGTATCCTTTTTGCTGTCTAACTGGGCTTGTATATCCTTGTTGTTGGTTTTTAGAGATGCATATTGGCCCTGCAAGCCAATAAGGTCCTGGGTCAGGCTGTCTATCCTGTATTTTTCGACCTCTACTACTTTTACCTTTTCGACTACTGTTTGGCGTTGGTCAAAATATTGCCAGCCCAGCAGAACAATCAGCAGTATTAATATGGTGATGATTATACCTAAAAAGAAACTGCGGCGTTCCTTTTCTTCTTCTGTTTTATTATTTTTTGGTTCATTATTTCCTGCGTCCATATGAATTTTTAAGAAGCGCACAAATGTACTATTTTATTTTGGGTCTTACCTGTTGGCTTATGTAATGTAGTTGCGTCACAGGCTGAGGATGTGAATTATACGAAATATTTTACGAAGCAAAGGCAAAATTTTAATACTTTCGCCGCACCCTGATAGAACTTATGAAAGAGAAAATACTTGTTATAGGAGCCGGCGGGCAAATTGGTAAAGAGCTTGTTGAAGAGCTTTGCCAAATTTATGGAAATGAAAATATAGTTGCCTCCGATATTAAAGCGGAAAGCGCTACACCATGTGTATTCGAAAAGCTGGATGTGATGGATGCGCAAGGTATTGCAGCCACCATAAAAAAGCATAACGTAAAAGAAGTATACCTGCTTGCTGCATTATTATCGGCTACGGCAGAAAAATTTCCGGAAAAGGGCTGGAAATTGAATATGGATGGCCTGTTAAATGTTTTGGAACTGATGCGCGAAAAAGTGATAAGCAAGCTTTTTTGGCCAAGTTCGATAGCTGTTTTTGGACCCAATACCCCGAAAGTAAATACTCCTCAATACACGGTGATGGAACCCAGTACGGTGTATGGTATAAGCAAGCAGGCCGGGGAGCGCTGGTGTGAATATTATTTCCGCCGCTATGGGGCCGATGTGCGCAGCTTGCGTTATCCGGGGCTTATCAGTTATAAGTCTCCTCCGGGTGGAGGAACAACCGATTACGCGGTAGACATTTATTATGAAGCATTGGCAAAAGCACGGTATGAATGTTTCCTAAGTAAAGATACCGTTCTGCCCATGATGTATATGCCCGATGCGCTTAGGGCGACTATTGGCATTATGCAGGCTGATGCCGATAAAATTAAAATACGTTCCAGCTATAATTTAGCTGCTATCAGTTTTTCGCCGGAGGAAATTGCGGCAGAAATAAAATCACATATTCCGTCGTTTGAGATTACTTATAAACCTGATTCAAGGCAGGCGATTGCT
Source organism: Bacteroidota bacterium (assembly GCA_013289165.1). GTDB lineage: Bacteria > Bacteroidota > Bacteroidia > JABEUT01 > JABEUT01 > JABEUT01. The sequence goes on along the minus strand of JABDAL010000019.1, from coordinate 11,026 downwards.
GATAGCTGGCCACAATCTATTGATGACAGCGAGGCCCGCAAAGACTGGGGATGGAAGCATAACTATACGCTTAGTACGATGACCACTGATATGCTCAAGCATTTGAGTGAAGCAAAAAAGTAACTATTGTGGGACATAGGAAACTTAAAAAATTTGCTGAAGTAGCAAGCTTCTCCAATGTTTTCCAAACTCATTTATTCCCGGAAGACGGAATTATTTTTCCGCTAAAAGGCAATTGGAAAACAGAGTATTTTAAAAACGATAATCCCATTACGCTCGAGTTAGGTTGTGGCAGGGGAGAATACACTGTGGAACTGGCGAGACGTTACCCCAAGCGGAATTTTATCGGGATGGATATAAAGGGTGCGCGCCTTTGGAAAGGAGCTAAGCAAGCCCTGGCAGATAATTTGGCGAATGTGGCTTTTGTCCGTAACCGTATTGATTTTGTCGAAACTTATTTTGACGCAAAAGAGGTGAGCGAAATATGGCTCCCATTCCCTGACCCATATCCCGGAAAAGAGCAGAAGAGATTATTTGCACCGCCTTTTATTAAACGGTATCGTAACATTGCGTCGGGAAATGCAATTATTCATTTGAAAACCGATAACCACGAATTATATGAGTATGCCCTGGAGCAGGTATATGCCAATCATTATCCACTTTTTTGCTATTCGGAAGATGTGTATACTGATATAAAAACACTTGGACAGGAGAGGTTTGCCCTGCTTACGGAGATACAAACTTATTATGAAAAACTATTTCTTGCCTCGGGTTCAAAAATTCATTATGTGGAGTTTAGTATTTAGATGTAATTTAGCGCCACAATCTTACCCATATGAAATTCATTGCCGAAATAGATATCATGCCGTTAAAGGCCCTGCTTGACCCACAAGGGCGCGCCGTGACCACCGTATTAAAAAACATGGGTCTGCCCGAATTTGAAAATGTGCGTATAGGTAAGCATGTTACCCTGGAAATAGAAGCCGAAGCGGAGGAGAACGCCAAAGTAAAGGTTGAAGAAGCATGTAAAAAGCTTCTTGCCAATCCCATTATGGAAAGTTTCCACTACTCTATAAAAGGGAATTAGAATTTACCTTTTTTCTAATTATTCAACATTACCGGCATAACCAGCATGAGTAATTTTTCCCCATCGGTTTGAGGAATAGGGGTAATTACCCCGGCGCGATTGGGGGTTGACATACCCAAATCTACTTCTTCCGAATCAAGATTGGTGAGCATATCAAGCAGGAACTTGGAGTTGAATCCTATTTCCATATCTTCCCCGCTATATTGGCAGGCAAGCCTTTCATTGGCTTCGTTAGAGAAATCTATATCCTCGCTGGATAAGCTGAGGGCATTACCACTGATTTTCAATTTTACCTGGTGAGTAGTTTTATTGGAAAGAATAGATACTCTCCTGAGTGAACCGAGGAAAGCTTCCCTTGATAAAGTTAAGCGGTTCGGATTTTCTTTCGGTATCACTGCATCATAATTTGGATACTTGCCATCAATCAGGCGGGTGGACAATGTAAGGGTATCAATGGAAAAAGATGCATTGGTCTGGTTGTACTCCAGTTTCACTTTACCATCTTTTGTGCCAAGTATGTTCTTCAATAGGTTAAAAGGCTTTTTGGCAATGATTATAGAGCTTTCGCCTTGTATGCCATCCAGCGGTTTTTGGAACTTTACCAAGCGGTGTGCATCGGTAGCTACAAAGGTCAGTCCAGTGGAAGAAAAATTGCAATATACCCCCGACATTACCGGGCGGAGATCATCATTGGCAACTGCAAAAATGGTTTTATTGATACCCGATACCAAGCCGTCGGCATCCAGTTCAATAGTCATAGGCTTTTCAACCGTAAGCATTTTGGGAAACTCTTCGGGGTCATGACCGATGATTTTAAATTTCCCCGATTCAGAATTAATTTCAATGCTATATTTTTCCGTATCAATTTTGAACGTAAGCGGCTGGTCCGCAAAGTTCTTAAGCATCTCCATCAATAATTTGGCAGGGATGGTTATTTCCCCTGTATCATTTGATTCAACCTGCACGGTTGTATTGATGGTAGTTTCTATATCAGATGCAAATATGCTTAGTTCGCCTTTTTTTAACTGTAAAAGAAAATCATCCAGGATGGGTAGTGCGTTGCTGGTATTGAGGACACCGCTAATGAGCTGCAATTCTTTAAAAAGTGTATTGCTTGAAACAACAAATTTTATCATTTTGATTTAGTTTAATCCTTAAAACAACAAAAGTAGAAACTCGCAACTCAAAAGAGGGTAGGGGAGAACTTTAGTTATTCACTATTTTTCAACAAATTCCCTGTTTAATAGGAAAAATAGGAAGCGGGCTGTAGAATTTTCCCGAATACAAAATATTGAATCACAACAAAATCTTTGTTATTGACGAGTGCAAACAGCCTGTCGGGGTCATATTTATAGTTGATACCATACTTTGCCACAACGTTGTCTGCCGGTTTCCTATGGAATAGCTTCAAGGTTGTTACTTTTCCCTTTGCATCCTCAATTCTCATAATTGCTAAAGGAGAAGAATTTAAAATAGAATCCTTTTTTGTTGCGGGAGCAGTCACTTCCCAGGATAAACTTTGGAAGTAAGTAAGAAATTGCTTTACAACCAGGGTATCAAGATGGGCTATTTTTTTCCCTGTCAGAGGGTTATCCATCATAAATTGGTTTTTACCTGCAACCGTGATGCGGAAAGAAGAATCAACTACAGGATATTCGATGGAAACCGATTTTAGGTCGTAGGGGTAATATTGGCAAATGGTCCTGTCGCGCCAGTCATCTTCCTTAATAAAGAACCGCGTGGTGAGGTATCCGTCGAATCCGGGAATGTAAACAACATAGGGCTGTTTGTAGTTTGTTTCTGTTTCGGGGTCGGCAAGTATCATGTATGTTCCAAGTTCATCGGAAGTTTCTCCGCCTACATAATAAACCTTCACTCGTTTATCCCCTTCGTACAGTTCTACTTTAGTAGCCTGTATAGCTATATTTTGAATAACTGTATTCCAGGAACGAGGGTCAATCACGTTTTTTACCGTGAGCATATTAATAGTATACAGAAGTGTGTTCATGGCATCGCTTCTCACCTCAAAATGATTATTCACCAGCCAGGTTCCTTTCCCTGTCCTTGTTAAGGTTACAGACTGGTTATTTTTATCGGCAAGAAATATTTTGGTGATACTGCCCGTGTCCTTTACCGCAAAATCATTGTCGCTGCTGCCGATAGTAGAAAATCCGCTCTTGAAAAAATGGAAAAAAAGTGCAATGAGTATTAATATTATTGCAAGTAGAATTATGCCGCGATTATTTTTCATAACAGGATGCCAAGATAGTGAAAATGTTTCTTTTGTGTGATTTTTAAGCCCGTGAAAGATGCTTATACGTTAAAGCGGAAGTGCACCACATCACCATCCTTCATTACATAGTCTTTTCCCTGTATCATTAATTTTCCTACATCGCGGCAGGCACTTTCAGAGCCATATTTCACGAAATCCTCATAGGCTATCACTTCTGCTTTAATAAATCCCTTTTCAAAATCGGTATGGATAACTCCGGCAGCTTGGGGAGCCTTGTCTCCCTTATGGATGGTCCATGCCCTGACCTCCATTTCTCCGGCTGTAAAGTAGGTGGACAGGTTCAATAATTTATAGGCAGCTTTTATCAACTTATTTACTCCCGGTTCATCCAGTCCCATTTCATCTAAAAAGGCTTTGCGGTCGTCCGCACTTTCCAGTTGGGTTATTTCTGCTTCTATGCCGGCATCTATTAGCAGTACTTCCGCATTTTCGCCCTTCACGGCTTCTTTCACTGCATCGGTATATTTATTTCCTTTCAACGAAGACTGGTCTACATTGCAGACATATAACACAGGCTTATCTGTAAGCAGGTGTAGGTCCTGTACTAGTATTTTATCTTCGGGAGACAATACAACATTTCTTGCAGATTTTTGTTCCGATAATACTTTGTAGTAGGCATTGAGGATATCCAATTCCTTTTTAGCATCTTTATCGTTTCCTGCTTTGGCAGCTTTCGAAACACGGGCAAGCCTTTTCTCCACCGTTTCAAAATCTTTCAACTGTAATTCTATATCAATAATTTCCTTGTCACGCAAAGGATGTACTGAACCCTCCACGTGAATAACATTGGGGTCATCAAAACAGCGTAATACATGGAGAATAGCATCACACTCCCTTATATTTCCCAAAAACTGGTTACCTAAGCCTTCGCCTTTACTGGCTCCTTTCACGAGCCCGGCAATATCTACAATCTCTACCGTAGCCGGAACTATTTTTTGCGGATTAACAAGCTTGGCAAGTACTTCCAGTCGTTCATCGGGTACATTAATTACGCCAATATTTGGCTCAATTGTACAAAACGGAAAATTAGCTGCCTGTGCCTTTGCATTCGAAAGGCAATTAAAAAGGGTTGATTTACCCACATTAGGCAACCCTACTATACCACATTTTAAACTCACTTAATAAAATTTGCTGCAAAAATAGAGTAAAAGCAATTCATAATGACCCCTGATTACTTTTCAACATTCTTCTCTTGTTATTAACAAAGCATAAAGGAGGGGTAAAAATCTATTTACTTTTGAGCATCCTCAAAACATAATTGCCGTGGCATCCATCCCTGAACTTAAAAAAATCTGCTCCCAGGTGCGTAGGGATATTGTACGCATGACTTCAGCCGTCAATTCGGGCCACCCGGGCGGCTCACTTGGTTGCACTGAATTTTTCGTGGCCCTCTACTATGAAATCATGAATGTCAATCCTTCAGCTTTTGATATGGATGGCAAAAATGAAGATGTATTTTTTCTTTCCAATGGGCATGTCTCGCCTGTTTGGTATAGTGTTTTAGCACACAGGGGATTTTTCCCTGTGAGTGAGTTGGGTACATTCCGTCGTATAAATTCCCGTTTACAAGGGCATCCCACTACGGCAGAAAAATTGCCCGGCATACGGATGTCTTCCGGCTCCCTTGGCCAGGGCTTATCGGTAGCAGTAGGCGCTGCACTGGCGAAAAAATTAAACGGAGATAAAAACTTTGTGTACACCCTGCAGAGCGATGGCGAAATGGAGGAAGGACAGATATGGGAAGCAGCTATGTTTGCTGCCGCTCATAAGGTAGATAATATTATATGTTCCCTTGACTTGAATGGTATACAAATAGACGGAAAGACAGACGAGGTACTTCCGTTAGGTGATTTAAAAGTTAAATGGCAGGCTTTCGGGTGGATTGTATTAGAAAGCAATGGCAACGATATTGAAAATGTAATAGCAACATTGAAGGAGGCACAGCAACATACAGGCAAAGGCAAGCCTGTAATGATACTAATGAAAACTATTTTGGGTAAGGGTGTAGACTTTATGGAAGATAAACACAAGTGGCACGGTACGGCTCCTAATGCAGAAGAGTTACAGAAATCTCTTGCCCAACTTGAAGAGACACTAGGAGATTACTAAGACAATTATGAATGAATAGGTAATAATAATTCGTGAAAAAATTATCTGCACTATTCTTTTTTATTTTATTGTTGCTCGCCCCAGGCGCGTGGGCACAACCTAAGCAGCAACATTTAACTACACGGGTACTTTTTATATTTGATGCATCTTTCAGCATGTCCGATACCTGGGACAAGAATATAAAAATTGATGTTGCCAAACAAATTCTTATCGAGATAATAGACAGCATCCGCAATGTGCCAAATTTGGAAATGGGCTTGCGTACATTAGGAGCCGACTACTCTCTTTACCCTAACCGCAATTGTGAAGATACCCGTTTACTTGTTCCCATTGGCGTCAATACCGGGTTGAAAATAGAATATGCTATAAAGTCTATATCACCGCAAGGAACCACACCCATAGCCTACACACTGGGAAAATGCGCCAATGATTTTACCCCCTGCACGAATTGTCATGATGTTATTATACTTATCACAGATGGGATAGAAGAATGCGGTGGCGACCCCTGCGAAGTGTCGAAGCAACTGCACAATAAAGGAATTAATCTTCGCCCATTTATAATTGGCATAGGCAACGAAGATTTTAGCGGGGCATATAGTTGTGTAGGGAAATTTTTTGATGTGAAGCAGGAAGAAAACTTTAGGAATGTGCTGAAGATCGTCATTACCCAGGCTCTCAATAATACTACTGCCCAAGTGAATTTAATGGATGCCGGAGAAAAGCCCACTGAAACAGATGTTGCTATGACTTTTTATGATCAGGTTACCGGCAGGAGGATTTATGATTTTATGCACACTATAAATGATTACGGCAATCCCGATACCATATATCTTGATCCGAATGTTACTTACCATTTGGTTGTACATACTATACCCGAAGTGGAGAAAAGTAATATTACTCTCACATCGGGGAAGCATAATATTATAGTGCTGGATGCCCCCCAGGGTTATTTACATTTTGTGATGGCGGGAGATGAAAACGATTACAAGAGCCTCGGTGTTATCATAAAGAAACACGATGATGACAATATACTCAATGTGCAATATGTAGAATCCACTGAAAAGTATTTGACGGGTAAGTACGATATGGAAATCCTTACGCTGCCCAGGATATATGAAAGCGGGGTAAGAGTTTCACAAAGTTCAACCACTACGGTTACTATACCCGAGGCGGGAGTGGTGACTATTAACAAGCACACCATCGGGCCCGGCAGTATTTATGAAGATAACGGAGGTAAAATAGTGTGGGTTTGTAACATTGATAAATTGGCTGCAAAACAGGTAATAACCTTACAGCCGGGCAGGTACCGCATCATATATCGCCCGCAGGATGTTAAACAAACTATCTTTACCGTTGATAATGGTTTTGAGGTGAAACCGGGAGCTTCCACTATTGTAAATATTGAATAAACAAATGTTAGTATGAATAGATATTCGTATACAGAAAAGAAAGATACCCGCTCAGGATTCGGGGTAGGACTGCTTGAGCTTGGAGATAAAAACCCGAATGTAGTTGCCCTTTGTGCTGATCTTACAGGTTCGCTGAAAATGGATGCATTTGCTAAAAAATATCCTGAACGTTTTTTTCAGGTGGGCATTGCCGAAGCTAATATGATGGGTATAGCTGCCGGACTCACCATTGGAGGCTATATTCCTTTTACGGGAACATTTGCCAATTTTTCTACCGGGAGGGTTTATGACCAAATACGCCAGTCTATTGCCTATTCGCGTAAAAATGTAAAAATATGCGCATCTCATGCGGGACTTACGCTTGGCGAAGATGGTGCTACACACCAGATATTGGAAGACATTGGGCTGATGAAGATGCTGCCGGGCATGACTGTTATCAATCCTTGTGATTTTAACCAAACTAAAGCTGCTACGCTTGCTATTGCAAAGCATGTGGGGCCGGTTTATTTGCGCTTTGGCAGGCCTGCGATACCGGTATTTACTCCCGCTGACCAGAATTTTGAAATAGGTAAAGCAATCACTTTTATTGAAGGCACTGACGTTAGTATTTTTGCAACGGGGCATCTTTTGTGGAAAGCGCTGGAAGCAGAATCCATATTAAGAGAAAAAGGTATTTCTGCTGAGGTGATAAATATTCATACCATCAAGCCGCTTGATGAAGCCGCTATTTTTCAATCGGTGAAAAAAACAAAGTGCGTGGTTTCCGCTGAGGAACATAATATGTATGGCGGACTTGGAGAAAGCATTGCTCACGTATTAGCCAAAGAACTGCCTACTCCCATGGAATTTGTTGCGGTGAAAGACACCTTTGGCGAAAGCGGCACCCCCGATGAACTCATGAAAAAATATGGTTTAGATGTTCCCGATATTGTAAGCGCCGCAGAAAAGGTAATTAGCAGGAAGATGGTGGAGGTATAGAGGATAACACTCTTATATTGGGAATATGAATATGCCCTTTCTCATACTATTAAACGTTTTCGCTCTTCTTCTTATACTCTATTTTATAATTTATTCTGTTTTTGTATTTGTCAAGGAAAAGCCAAAAGCATGGTATAGGCTGACTGGACTTTTGGGGAGTATTACATATTTATTTTGGCTCGTTTTTCAAATACAGCATTACCCGGGTCACTTATTTCTGAGTTACGCATCACTTGTTTTATTGGCAGCTACACTCACCGGGTATATAATTGGATTGAAAAGGGAGAAGATTGCTTCCGGTACTTTACTTGGAATATGGCTGTGTATTTGTATTTTGGCTATTCTTCAACTACTTCGTGTTTGTTTTCCTGTACAATAAGAGGTTCTTACAACTTAGATATTAATTCATCTTCCACACTAAAAGGGACTATCGTTAATAATTTCCAAGTAACCTCCAACCTTCTTTTCCGTACCAACATGGCATATCCTTGTCAAATAATTATATTTGCGTTAAGATTTACTGTTCTCCTTCATTCATAATTCTGAATTTATGTCCCGAATAGCAGTATTCCCCGGTTCATTTGACCCTGTTACCAAAGGGCATGAATCAATCGTGCATAGGGCATTGCCTTTGTTCGATTTTATTATTGTAGCTATCGGGAGTAATTCCACCAAATCGTACATGTTTCCGCTGGAGAAACGTAAAAAATGGCTGGAACAAATATTTGCTTCGGAGCCTAAAATAAAAGTAGTTGATTATTCCTCCCTCACTGTCGAGTTTTGCCGGAAACATAATGCCCGGTACATTCTGCGCGGGTTGCGCTCTGTTACCGATTTTGAATATGAAAGCAATATTGCCCAAATGAACCGGATGATGGAACCCACTTTGGAAACTATATTCATGCTCACTCTTCCCGAATTTTCGGGTATTCGTTCCACCATTATTCGTGAAATTTTAAGACATGGAGGAGATGTGAGCCAATTTATTCCATCGGGTATTGAGCTAAAATAACCATGTCATTTTACAAGAAATATGTAAGTGCCTGTGTGTGGCTCCTGCCGGCATTTGTTCAAGCCCAGCCTGCGACCATTGAGGGGTATGCCCCTGCCTATAAAGGCAAAACGGTCAACCTGTCCACGTATAAAGATTTTATTACATATACACCTCTGCCAATTGCTTCTGCTGAAATAAGCGATAGCGGGAAATTCAAATTTCACTTAGATGAATTAAAGAACTGTACCTACGTTTACCTGAGTATTGATAATTATAAGGGCGACCTGTATGCGGTTCCGGGCAATTATTACCGGGTTGTATTTCCTGCTCCGGATACCACTCATTACGAAAATCCATATATTGAACATACCGTGAACCTGGAATTATATATAGATGACTCTACGGAGGTGAATAATCTCATTATGGATTTCAATTACCAGTTCAGTAATTTCTGGATGAAAAATTACCAGCACTTTATTAAAAAGGAAGCAGCACATTATGTTGACAGTTTTTATGATGCCATGCTTTTGCGTTATAAAGACATTCATAACCCTGACTTTTTGGGATACATGACATATACCATTGCCGAAATAGGAGATAATATTTTGGAAGGACACAAAACGCTGGCAAAAAAATATATCCAGGGTAAACCAATTTTATATAATAATTACCAATACATGCAATTCTTCAACGATTATTTTGAAGATTATATGGGCAATATGACCCTGACAAGAGAAGGGGGCGACATTGAAAAATTTATTGATAAGCCTGATTATCCCGATTTAATGGAGGTGCTGAAAATAAATCCTTTGTTGCGCAATGACTCTCTTTGCGAACTGGTTTTGCTGAAAGGCTTGTATGAATTTTATTACAGCAGGGGCTATAACAAGGAGAACATTAAAATATTGCTGAAGACTATCGGCAGCTCTACCAGGATAATGGAAGATAAAACAATAGCAGAAGATATGCTTGCTTCATTTTCGGATGTAGTGAAGGGAGATAATGCTCCCGATTTTGCCTTGAAAGATTCTAAAGGAGACATAAACAGCATACTCGATTTTAGGGGAAAATACGTTTACCTGGCATTCTTTAAAACTAGCAGCAGTGCATCTATCAGCCAGATGGAGATACTTCCAGAACTACATAAACAGTATGGGAAGAAAATTAATTTTGTGTTCATTGATGAGGACGAAAACTATAATGATTTGGTTAATTTTCTGAAAACGAATAAAAAATTTTGCATGGACCTTTTTATTTGATGAACACCACAGGGTGATGCAGCAATATGATGTAAAAGCTTTGCCGGAATATTTTATGCTTAGCCCTAATGGAAAATTCTTCCGTTCCCCGGCTGACGACCCAAGCCACGGAATACAAAATACTTTCGACGATATTACAAAAGCTCCTAAGAAACAATAAATATTATGAAAAATAAATTTATGCTCCTGTTATTTTTATGTGTTGCATTTTCCGCTTATTCGCAAAAGCAGAATGTCACTATAGATGATGTATGGACCCAATACAAATTTCATCCGCAGGGAATAGATGAGTTAAGGTCCACTTCGGAAGGAGACGAGTACACAACTCTTTCAGAGAGCGGAAAGGAGCCGGCAATTGTAGCGTATAGTTATGCCACCGGAAAGCCTGTCGATACTTTGTTAACCGGCAGCCAGCTTGCAAAAGCAGGGTATGAGATGAGAATAGATGACTATGAATTAGGCAAGGGAGAGAAAAATATTTTAATCTCAACGAAAACAGAAAGCATCTACCGGCATTCCACCATTGCACAATATTATGTTTGGAACCGGGCAGAGAAAAGAATTATACTCCTAATGGATGGTAGAAAGGTAATGTATGCTACTCTATCGCCCGATGGAAATAGTGTGGCATGGGTATATAAAGGCGACCTGTATGAATTGAATATGCTTGACTATACTGATACTCCTGCTATTATAGAAGGGGTCGGGGATTTTCCCCGGTCCAATTCTGTACGCAGATACAATACTAAACGCATCACCACCGATGGTTCCGATGATGTTTTTAACGGGGTGAGTGATTGGGTATATGAGGAAGAATTTGTGGTGACATGTGCCTATTTTTGGTCGCCGGACAGTAAATCTATTGCCTACTACCGCTTTGATGATTCCAAAGTGCCT
>JABDAL010000018.1 GCA_013289165.1 Bacteroidota bacterium | reverse complement strand
AAACGAATCTACAGTATTGCAAAGCCCCGTTACTGTTACTATTTCTGATAATATCAACCGCCCGGAATTAGCCCTTTATGATATCCAAAAAAAGAGCTATGATGTACAGGATGCAATACTCAATACACAAAACCGGCCCAAATTATCATTTTTTGCACAGGGTGGATATGCTGAGCCCGGGCTCAATGCCTTTGAGGTAGGTTTTCAATGGTATTATATAGGAGGGGTGAAACTAAGCTGGAACTTCGGAGGATATTATACGCTTAAAAACCAACGCCAGCTTCTTACTGTTGACAGAGAAACAACTGACGTGAACAGAGAAACCTTTTTATTTAACACGAAAGTAACCATGAAACAACAAAACACAGAAATATCGAAGCTGCAGGAGATGATGGGCAAGGACGATGAGATAATAGCTATGCGAACAAGCATAAAAGAAAGCTCAAAGGTGCAGATGGAGCAGGGAGCTATAACAGTGCACGAATATGTAGGTGAATTAAACGCAGAGGATGAAGCTAAGCAAAACCTCATTCTTCATAAAATACAATTACTACAAGCAGAATACAACTACCAAAATACAACAGGAAACTAAAATAAAAAATCAACCAGCTATGATAAATAAAACATCTTTAGGAATACTTGCATTTGCAGCCCTGTTTGCATCGTGCGGTAATAGCAATAATGGATACGATGCTGCCGGAGCATTTGAATCGGTAGAAACTATTGTCTCCACCGAGTCATCGGGAACCATTATGGAGTTTAATGTGGAAGAAGGACAAACTCTGAAGCCTAACCAGTTTGTGGGATACATTGACAGTACGCAATTATATCAAAAAAAGATGCAACTGGAAACACAGATTGGTTCCATCACGAGCCAGGTGCCCAATATACCTGTGCAAATCGCGTCGCTGCAAGCACAATTGGATGAAGCAGAAATAAACCAGAAGCGAATGGCAAATCTTTTCAAAGCCAGTGCAGCTACACAACAGCAATTGGATGATGCCAATACCCAGGTGCAAATGCTCAACAAGCAAATTGATGCACAAAAATCATCACTCGGCATCACTACGAATACGCTTTCGAAACAAGTGACTCCTTTACAACATGAAATTGACCAAACAAATGACCAGCTTTTAAAATGCAAAATAATAAACCCTATTCATGGCACAGTACTCACCAAATACAGTGAAGACCATGAGGTAGTAACTCCCGGCAAAGCACTTTATAAAATTGCAGAAACAGACACACTCATTCTTCGTGCATACATTACGGGCACACAGCTCGACCAGGTGAAATTAGGCCAAGTGGTAAAAGTCCGTACCGATTTAGGAGAAAGTAAATACAAGGAATATACAGGGACTGTTTACTGGATTTCCAACCAATCGGAATTCACACCGAAGACCATACCAACAAAAGATGAACGAGCTGACTTAGTTTATGCCATAAAAGTAAGAGTAGTAAATGATGGGTTTATTAAAATAGGAATGTACGGAGAAGTGAAATTTTCTAATCCTGAAACAAAATAAATAAAATGAAACTCAAATTATTTAATAACCTCCTATTGTTTTCTCTATTCGGTATCGCACTAGGCTTTTTTGGCATCCTTTACGAAGGGATTGTTTATGGACCAAAATTTCTGGATGCCTCTATGGAAAGAATGCTCTTTTGGAAAAACTTCACCTCTATTATAAGCCCCTTGGCCTATTATACTCCCTGGGTAGGATTGGCTACACTAACATTGGTTGTTTTATATTTCAAGACACCCAAACAAAAAATGTCATTAAAAAATAGATTAAAATGGGCTAGCGTATTTCAAGTTTTGTCGTTGGCGATTACATTTTATATTTTAACACAAATCAATTTTAAACAAAGTTTCGGCGACATTCAAAAATATGCCGATGTAATTCCGGGCAAGGCAGTTCTTTTTAATATTTTAAGCATTATAAGGATAATATTTATGGCAATAGCTTTAAGTTCTCTTTTCAAGGGATATATACAGACCCAGAAAGATCGGGCTGAATTGAAATCATTACTACCACAATAAGATGGATGCTATCACCCTAAACAATATTACAAAAACCTACAACAAGGGCACTGTTCTTGCTGTGGATGATGTATCATTTTCGGTGAAGAAAGGTGAAATATTTGGGCTAATAGGACCTGATGGTGCAGGAAAGAGCTCTATTTTCCGCATGCTGACTACCCTACTATTGCCTGATAAAGGAAGTGCCACGGTAGGCGGATTTGATATAGTAAAAGACTATAAAACTATACGTGGCATATTGGGATATATGCCGGGCAGGTTTTCGCTTTACCAGGATTTAACGGTAGAAGAAAATCTGAATTTTTTTGCTACTGTATTCAACACCACTATTGAAGAAAACTATGAACTGGTAAAAGATATTTATGTACAAATTGAGCCTTTTAAAGACCGGAGGGCAGGCAAGTTATCAGGCGGGATGAAGCAAAAACTGGCTCTATGTTGCGCACTCATCCATAAGCCGGAGGTTTTATTTTTAGATGAGCCTACAACCGGTGTAGATGTAGTTTCAAGGAAAGAATTTTGGGAGATGCTTAAGCGCCTCAAACAGCAAGGTATTACAATACTTGTATCTACCTCTTACATGGATGAAGCCACCCTCTGTGATCGCATCGGGCTTATCATAAATGGCAGAGTACTCTCTATCGCATCTCCCGATGATACTATTAAGGCATATCCTGAAAAGCTTTATGCCGTTAAATCACCGAATATGTTTAAACTGCTCAATAACTTGAGAAGCTTTGAGCAAACCATCAACTGTTACACTTTTGGTGAATACCTGCACCTGTCACTTAAATGCAGTGAAGAGGAAGTGAAAAAATATTTACAGGAAAAAGAGCATGATGATTTTGAATTTAAAACAACTAGCCCAACGGTTGAGGATTGTTTTATACGCTTGTTAAAAGAACAAAATGAACGAAACGGTAATAAAAACGAATAAGCTTACCAAGCGCTTCGGTGACTTTGTGGCTGTGGATGAAATATCATTCGAAGTTCATAAGGGCGAAATATTTGGCTTTTTAGGTGCCAATGGAGCAGGCAAAACTACTGCCATGCGTATGCTTTGCGGCTTATCTATACCTACCTCCGGCGAGGCTACAGTGGCGGGGTACGATGTTTTTACCCAGCCTGAAAAAATAAAAGAGAATATTGGCTACATGAGCCAGAAGTTCTCACTTTACGAAGATTTGACCGTATTGGAAAATATACAGTTTTATGGAGGGATTTATGGATTAAGCGATAAAGAAATTAAAGAGAAAAGCGATGAACTTACCCACAAATTAGGTTTGCATAAAGAAGCTAAAAAACTGGTTCGCTCCCTCCCTCTTGGATGGAAACAAAAGCTATCTTTTTTGGTTTCAATTGTTCATACACCTAAGATTGTATTTCTCGATGAGCCTACAGGTGGTGTTGACCCATATATGCGGAGGGAATTTTGGGATTTGATATATGAGGGAGCCGATAAAGGAATTACCATTTTCGTTACTACTCACTACCTGGATGAAGCCGAATATTGCAACCGGGTTACTATTATGGTGGATGGTAAAATTGAAGCACTGGATTCTCCGGCGGGATTGAGAAAGAAATTCGGAGTAGCTACTATTGACGAGGTATTCTATAAACTTGCCCGGGAAGCAAAGAGGTCGGCTGACTAAACAAATGGAATTATGAAACAACTGTTGTCATTTATCAAAAAGGAATTTTACCAGGTATTCAGAGACCAGAAAACCCTCGTAATGCTTTTTGGTATGCCTATTGCACAGATTATACTTTTCGGGTTTGCCCTGACCAACGAGATAAAGAACGCCAATATTGTAGTGGTGGACAATGCTAAGGATATTGCTTCGCAGCAAATCATTAATAAAATTGAGGGAAGCAAGTTTTTCAATGTTCAAAAAACGTTGATGAATCCTGCACAAATTGATGCAGCATTTAAAACCGGGAAAATAAAACTCGCCGTAGTATTTCCCGCTAATTTCAACACCGACCTTCTACACTTGAATAAAACATCGCTGCAAGTTATCGCCGATGCCTCTGACCCTAATACCGCTACCACGCTTACCAGCTACATTACTTCCATCGTTAATGATTACCAGTCCCAGCTTTCACAAAATTCGTCTCTCCCCTATTCCATACACCCTGAAGTGAGGATGCTATATAATCCTGACCTGAGAGGCGCGCCCAACTTTGTTCCGGGAGTAATGGCTATGGTGCTCCTTCTTGTATGTGTTATGATGACCTCCGTTTCCATTGTACGCGAAAAGGAGTTAGGCACTATGGAGATATTGCTTGTATCGCCCATAAAACCTGTATTAATAATTATTGCCAAAGCAATCCCTTATCTTCTTCTTTCACTGGTTAACCTTGGTGCTATTCTCTTATTAAGTGTTTATGCGCTTGACCTCCCTGTTAAAGGCAGCATACTGCTCCTTGTTTTGGAAAGCACCTTATTAATTATGACTTCCCTTTCGCTGGGGCTTTTAATATCCACCATTACTTCGTCACAGCAATCTGCCATGTTTGCTTCTATGCTGGGAATGATGTTGCCTACCATGTTACTGAGCGGCTATCTGTTTCCTATTGAAAATATGCCTATCGTGCTGCAAGTAATATCAAACATTGTTCCTGCCCGGTGGTATTACATCATTGTAAAAGATATTATGCTGAAAGGACTCGGGTTTTCTTACATCTGGAAAGAGACCACTATCCTGATAGGAATGACCTTATTCTTTTTATTAATTGCTCTCCGCAACTTCAAAATACGTTTAGAATAATGAGACCACTTTGGTTTTTATTACAGAAAGAATTCAGGCAGATATTCCGCGATAGGGGATTCATAGGAAGGCTTTTCATAGCACCCGCTATTCAGCTTATCCTGTTGCCAATGGCAGCTAATTACACTATTAAAAATATCAATATTGCCATTGTCGACCATGACCATTCATCCATTTCTGCAAAGTTGCCTAATAAAATATTATCTTCAGGATATTTCAAACTGGCTGATTATACCGACTTCAATTCCAAAGCAACCAAGCTGATTGAAGATGATAAGGCAGATATCGTTATGGAAATTCCGGAAGGTTTTGAGCGTAACCTAATTCGGGAAGGGAGCCAGAAAATGGCAATAGAAGTGAATGCCATAAACGGAGTAAAAGCAAGCATAGGATTTGCTTACCTGAGTAACATTATAACAGACTATAATAACGATATACGCCTTCAATGGATACAGCCCGAACGCACGGAACCCCAGCCCACCATTGATGTTGTTCCATCTTTCTGGTATAATCCTTCCCTCACCTATTACATTTTTATGGTACCGGCTATTTTGGTATCGCTGATTACGGGTATTGCAGGCTTATCGGCAGCTTTTAACATTGTAAAAGAAAAAGAGCTGGGCACCATTGAACAGATTAACGTAACCCCCATTAAAAAGTACCAGTTCATCCTGGGTAAACTTATTCCATTTGTAGTAATGGGCGCGATTGTTTTCTCTTTTGGCATGCTTATAGCCTGGATAGGTTATGGTATAGTACCTCTTGGCAATTTAGCCGTTCTTTATCTTTTCCTTTTAGTATTTTTATTCGCTATATTAGGGTTTGGGCTGCTTGTTTCCACCTACGCAGAAACCCAGCAACAAGCCAACTCATTGATGTTTCTCTTTATGATGATATTTAACATGATGAGCGGCTTGTATACGCCTATTGACAGTATGCCAGGCTGGGCAAAAGTTGTAACCCATCTTTTCCCGATAAGTTATTTTATAGATGTAATGCGGATGGTGGTTATAAAAGGCAGCGGGCTTCATGACATAATGATGCAATTACTTTATGTATTCTTAATTGGGCTTGTACTTAATACATGGGCTATACTTAATTACCGGAAAACAACTTAACTTTATCGCCTAATCTATTAGACCACTTTTCAATGAGAGATGAAGAATATATTCCCGGCACCTGCAATATTGGCAAGAAAGAAGTAGCAAAACGCAGGAACAGTGCTATTTTTTTAGGTGTGCTTACTGTAGTAATTGTTGCTTTATTATTACTTACTCATGCCGATAAACTATGGAGGTTTTTAGTTTTCTTCCCTATTGTATCGTTGGTAATAGGTATTGAGCAATGGAACTTTAAATTTTGTGTGAATTTTGGCATGAGAGGTATTTTTAACTTCACCGATTTGGGGCAATATAGCTCGGTGGAAGAAGCGGAGATGAGAAAAGCTGATAAGAGAAAAGCGCAAAAAATGATTCTTACCGGAGTATTATGCGGTTTGATTGTGACTATCCTGTTTTATTTAGTTCCTTAAAAGGAATATACGGTATCTTTGATTTCTATAGCCCTGTATGGCGGTTACAGAAAGAAAAAAGAAGCAACCCGAAACGAACCACAGTAAATGGTTTCTTCCTGCTGCCATTTTAATTATCTGTATTAGTATCTTTTCTCTTTATCATACATTATTAAGCAATGACTTCCTTGACCTTGATGATTCAACGCTCATAGTTAAAGATTATTCTTTTCTTCAGCATTTCAATAATATTCCCAAAGCCTTTACACAGGGGGTATTTCAACTACCCAACCAAAAGGATACCCTCGCATCTTATTATCGTCCTGTAATGACATTATCTTTTATGGTAGATGCTCATCTATCTAATACTTCCGGAACATACCCCAATCCACTTCCCTTTTTGAAGGCCAATATATTTTATCATGGACTTGCCTGCATTTTATTGCTCTTGTTGCTATTGCAATTGCAGGTTGCCCGGCTGCCTTCCCTTTTATTAACCCTTATTTTTGCCGTTCATCCCCTGCTGAACCAGGCTGTAGCCTGGATACCCGGGCGCAATGATTCACTATTAGCCATTTTTATTTTGTTATCGCTTTTGTCACTTATTAAATACAGGGCATCAAAAAAAGGGAGAACCTTTGCACTACATATTCTGTTTTTTCTATTGGCATTATTTACGAAAGAAAATGCGGTACTATTTATTCCGGCCATTTTCATTTTGCTGCGATCTGTATTTAAAGAACCCTTCACCAATCCTCTTTATAAAAAATTGGTGCTGGCTTACCTGCTCTGTATAATCCCCTGGCTACTTATACGGCAACATGCCCTTGCACTAAATAATAGTCACAGTTCAGCTAAGAGTATGTTGCACTCTTTTATTTCGAATAGCCCCTATTTTATACAGTATGCTGGCAAAGCAATCCTGCCTTTTAATCTTTCCGTTTTCTCCACTGCTGCCGATACAAATTATCTCATTGGATTAGCAGCAATTTTACTTGTAGGTGCTTTCTTATTCTTTAGCAAACAAAAAAAGATGGCGCTTGTTATGTTTGGATTATTATGGTTTTTGCTTTTCCTCATTCCATCATTTTTTTCAGGTTTTAGTGGATTAGAACACCGGGCATATCTTCCCCTGATAGGAATTATACTCATACTATCACAAGTTGATATGGTGAAAAATGCCGGGATACTCCCCGTCAACTCAAAGGCAGGGTTGGTTTTACTTCTTATAACTGTTGTAGAGTTTTATTCTGTTTCAGCCTCGCGGCTACCTATTTTCCATGATCGTTTTAGTTTTGATAAGAGTGCAGTAGAAACTTCACCCAAAGCAGTACTTCCCTGTATGTATCTTGCCCAGCATTACGAACAAATTGGGGATTATCAGCATGCTATTGAAGCTTACCGCGAAGCATTGAAAAGAGATTCTACGGTTGAAAATGCACATAGTAACATTGCCGGAGAATATATACACTTGAACGATTACCCTGATGCAGAAAAGGAACTGAGAAAGGAACTCTATTTTCACCCTAATAACAACGTTGCTGTATTTAACCTGGGATTAGTTGTTTTCCAGGGAGACAGCAATGAGAGAGACGGGGTAGCGCTATGGAAAAAATCTCTTGCTATAGATTCCGGATTTATAAAACCCTATAAAGTATTATACCAATATTACCAGCTGATGGGAGATAGTCAAAATACTAAATTGTACCGAAATCTTTACCTAAAAAAACAAAACCAATTATGAAAATAAAAATATACCAGGCAGATGCCTTTACAGACCACCTGTTTGGAGGTAACCCTGCTGCCGTTTGCCCTCTTGAAACCTGGCTAAGTGATGAAATGCTCAAAAACATAGCTATGGAAAACAACCTGGCTGAAACGGCCTTTTATGTAAAAGAAAATGACCGGTTTCATATCCGGTGGTTTACTCCTGTAGTGGAAGTTGCTTTATGCGGGCATGCCACATTAGCCACTGCTCATATAATTTTTGAGCAAGAGGGTTTTAGTGGCAACGTAATCACTTTTGATTCCTTAAGCGGGCCGTTGCTTGTAACCAAAACCGGAAATATACTTACACTCGATTTCCCTGCCGATATTGTGAATCCACATACCCTGACCACGGAAATGAGAAGTGCCTTTAATAAGCTTCCGATAGAAGAATGGAAAGGAAAAACGGATTATATGCTCGTTTATGAGAATGAGGATGATATCATAGGAATTATCCCCAACCATGCGATACTAAAAAAAGAACGGATACGGGGAGTGATTGTAACTGCAAAAGGTAAAAATTCTGATTTTGTGTCCCGCTTTTTTGCCCCCGGTAGTGGCATTGATGAGGACCCTGTAACCGGCTCTGCCCATACACTTCTTACACCCTATTGGGCAAACAGGTTAGGAAAAACCGACCTCAGCGCTATCCAGCTTTCACCACGCCGGGGCTACCTACAATGCTCTTACTCAGGTAACAGAGTACTGATTAGCGGACAGGCTAAAACCTATTTAAAAGGGACTATTGAGATTTAAGAATTATCTTAAAAATTCGTAAGTTTGGAATATAGATTCAATTAAGATAATGAAACTCGGTTTTTACTGCTTGCCTATTTTACTATTGCCTTGTTGTTTATACGGCCAACATACAGTAAGCCCTAAACTAAACTGGAGAATAGAGAATCCGCTGCAACAAAGAGTTTTTATTGAAAACGGAGAGGGCCAGTTTGATGAGAAAGCTCCGGCCGGAGAGAAAATTTCTTACAAAACCACGTTGGGAGGAGTAGATATTTATTTTACCAATAAAGGGATTCTATATAGTTATGATGAAATAAAAAAATCTCACAGGGAAAGCGGGAAAAAAGATAGGGACCCGGATGAGGCAATCGTAACAAAAATTAATCATCTTGCAAAATTTAACTGGAAAGGCACAAATCCATTTGTACAATTCATCCCTGAAGATGAAGTGAGCTTCTATTATTCGCATTCAAAGGATACAATACATACAACAATTGCCCATGCTTTTAAAAGAATACTCTGCCGAAACCTTCATCCCGGAATAGATTTGGAATATTCTTTTCCAGCTAATGCAAGTAGTTTACTCTGTACGATTTATTCTCATCCTGGGGCAGATACCGGTAATGTTCAGCTTATTTATGAAGGTATGGTTGCCTCCGGTAAAAGAACTTCTGTAAACGTTACTATTCGAAATGACATAGGAGATTTCATTCTATTGAAACAAGATGAGGAAAGCATTCCCATGAACATTGATGAGTCGAATAAAGAAATAGGATTATCTCTAAAAACTGCAACTTCTTCATCACTTTGGATTACCAATCCCGCATTCACCAAATACGATGGCCTTTACGATATATGTTATGATAACATCGGAAATGTTTATATGTATGGTGGATATGGCCCTTACCAGTTGGCAAAAATTAATAGCTCCGGCAATTTGCAATGGATTTATAACGTTGCTTTCCCCGACACATTGGGGAATTATTATTACGGTGATTTTGTAACAGATAAAACTACCGGAACAAGTTACGTTGCTGAAGGAGTAAACGATGGCGCAGGGGGGGCTGAAATCATAAAAGTCAATACGTTGGGGAAGATTGTAAATAGTGTGCAGGCGGGGCCCACAATGTCTGAATTTTGGAGGATAGATTTAAATTACTGCACACACCAAATAATTATTGGAGGTGGTGGAAGAGTGGATGTTTGCCAGGTTGCAACGACAGATACTTCCTTATCAGGAATTAATACTATTAATGTGCTCGGGGCAATTGACGGAAAACATGACATAGCTGTTCTTACAGCTGACAGACAAGGGCCTTATTGTTATATGGCAACATCTGTTGCAAATGATTTTAGCAGTGATTTTGACAATGTACTAATGCAATGCCCTTTACCATCGGTTGTTCCACCCGCGTATATGAATTATGATACACATGCTTTTGTAGAATTGCAAAGTAATAGCTATGTAAATGATATTCCTTTGGAAACTAACGGTGAAATAGCAGCTAATGGAATAAATGGGATTGTTTCCACAGCGAATACTGTATATATATGGGATGGAAGGCTTATGTCAAGCTATGATAAGAATAGCGGTACACTATTATCATCTAAATGGATTAATCCTGATGTAAGAGGGTCATTCAACGAGGAGTTAATTACTTGCGGAGGAATTGACGCCGACTACTGCGAAAATATTTATATTGGAAACGGAAGTACCATTGACGTATTGGACAGTAGCTTTAATATTGTCAATGTGTTGAATCTACCTTCGTCTTCTGATACTGTTTACGACCTTCATGTTTTACCTGCCGGAATTCTTTATGCCTGCGGCTATGGATTTGTAGCATCCTATTCCATACCTTCATTTTTACCATCTCTAACCAAATCGTCTACTCCCGCCTGTTCAGGCTGCAATGGTACGGCACATGTGTCCTTATCGGGCTGCGAGCCGGAACAAATTTCATGGAGTAATGGTAATGTGGGCGAGTTTGTTTATAACCTTTGTGCAGGAACTTATACGGTTACTGCCATGGTAAATTGTTCCACTATCATAAGCGACACAATTAGTATTCTCCCCAGCTCCAATCCCAGTGTTGCCATACCCTCTACAGATGTAAAGGAGGTAAGCTGCTTTGATGAAAAAAATGGAACAGCTAAAGCCATAGCATCAAGAGGGACACCACCCTATACCTATGCATGGTACCCCACTAATAGTTCCGGCGATACTATTACTAACCTGGCTCCCGGAACCTATACATTTATGGTAACTGATGTTTATGGATGTGCAGCAGTTGATACCGTTACTATCACCCAGCCCGAAATCCTCAATGCTTCGATATCTTCGAGCGGGACCATACTCGCAGGAGCAACCGGTACCCTTACTGCATCAGCATCGGGAGGAACAGCACCTTATACCTACAATTGGACTAATAACCAGGGAAGCAGTGCCACAATAAATATCAGCCCCCTTAACACTATTACTTATACAGTAAATATTACGGATAAAAATGGGTGCACTACAATAGCAACTATAACTGTAGACGTAATTTGCGGAGATGTATTTATTCCTGATGCTTTTTCTCCCAATGGAGACGGCCATAACGACTTTTTCTATGTAAGAGGGGACTGTATTACCGACATGACCTTTGAAGTATTTGACCGCTGGGGCAATACGGTTTTTTCATCTACCAACGTAAATGATGGCTGGGATGGTAACTATAAAGGATTGCCTCTAAATATGGGAACTTACGTATGGTTTTTAAAGGCAACGCTGAGAGACGGCTCCCAAATTGAACGCAAGGGAAATGTGGCCTTGGTGAGATAATATAAAAACAACCCCGGCGGACTAAGCCGGGGTTTCAACACATGACAATCCCTTTAGTACTTTAATACGGGGGATTATCCCAAATAGGCCTTTAACAATTTGCTGCGGGAAGTATGGCGGAGCCTGCGGATAGCTTTTTCCTTAATTTGCCTAACCCTTTCGCGGGTGAGTGCAAACTTGGCTCCAATTTCTTCCAGGGTAAGCGGATGTGGTACATCCAGCCCGAAGAAAAGTTTTACTACTTCTTTTTCTTTTTCATTAAGGGTAGAAAGGGAACGTTCAATTTCTCTTTTTAATGATTCTTTTATCAGCATACTGTCAGCGCGAGGTGAATCATGGTTCACCAGTACATCAAGCAGGCTGTTATTATCGTCTCCATTAGCAAAAGGCGCATCCACGGATACGTGCTTGCCGGAAAGTTGCATAGTATCTTTTATCTTATCCATAGGAAGCTCCAATATCTCTGAAAGTTCCTCCGGAAGCGGTTCACGCTCAAATTGCTGCTCAAGGCGAGAAAAAGTCTTGTTCAGTTTATTTAATGAACCTACCTGGTTAAGTGGTAAGCGCACAATACGAGACTGCTCCGCCAAAGCCTGTAAAATAGATTGGCGAATCCACCACACAGCATAAGAGATGAATTTGAACCCCCGGGTTGGGTCAAAACGCTTGGCAGCTTTAATTAGCCCGAGGTTGCCTTCATTGATTAAATCGGGTAAGCTAAGACCCTGGTTTTGATACTGTTTAGCAACAGAAACTACAAAACGCAGGTTTGCCCTGGTAAGTTTTTCAAGGGATAATTCGTCGCCTTCCTGGATCTTTTTTGCTAATGTTACTTCTTCTTCAGCAGTGATAAGTTCTTCGCGACCAATTTCTTGTAAATATTTGTCTAACGAAGCACTCTCCCTGTTAGTAATTGATTTAGTGATTTTTAGCTGTCTCATCTATATTTTTTGGAGTTGTGTGGTAGTGGGGATGTATAGATTTTTTGCAAATATAAGAAAAAAAAATCCGGTTTCCATCCAAAATTTAACCCCTGTACCTTAAAACACTGTTTATCAAAAGAAAGCATTTGGCTTCTCAACCTCCCCTTTTATCCCTCCCCTTAAAATAAGGAAAGGGAAAAGGTTAAGGCTACACAAAACACAAAAAAGAAAACAATCTTATATCCCGAAGGCATAATAAGCCCTCATTCCATTAGGATAGACTCCTTCAACCAACACACCACCGGAAGTTTGGTTAAGGATATCTTTAACTTCTTCGGGGGAGCTAATTTTATGATGGTCTATAGAGGTTATAATAAATCCTCTTCTCACCCCCACCTGTTTCAACGTTCCTTCATTTAGCTGTGCCACTTTCGCTCCGCCTTTTATATTCAGATGTTGCTTTTCATCATCAGATACGGGTGAAAGAGCAGCTCCAATTTGGGATATGGAAACCATGTCGGGAGTTTTATCAGGCATAACAACCGAGGTAGTACCATCCAGGTTGCGCATAGTAACAGGAATAACCACCTCGCTTCCATTGCGCATTACAGTAACATCCACTTTGTCACCGGGCCTGTACCTGCCTACCAGTTCTTCCAGGCTCGATACATCATTTACATCCTGTCCGCCCACTTTCAAAATAATATCACCTTGTTTAATTCCGGCAACTCTTGCAGCACCCTCAGGGGTAAGGGAATCAACATAAGCCCCGCTGATGTTGTTAAGTCCTGCTGTTTTAGCTATTTCTTCATTTACATCCTTAATACTTACACCTATAAAAGCCCGTTGCACATTACCATATTGAAGCAAATCAGCGACAACCTTCTTCACCAAATTCACAGGTATGGCAAATGAATAACCCGTATAGGAACCGGTGGTAGATGCAATGGCAGAGTTAATACCCACCAATTGGCCATTTGTATTCAACAAGGCTCCTCCACTATTACCAGGATTAACGGCCGCATCGGTTTGTATATATGATTCAATAGGATATATCTTGTGCGAGGCTACTTCACGGGGCAGTATATCAATGTTTCTGCCTTTGGCACTTACAATACCTGCCGTTACCGTTGAGGTAAGGTTATAAGGATTTCCTACAGCCAATACCCATTGCCCGATTTGCAAGTCATCCGAGTTTCCATATTCTATATAAGGAAGATTGCTTGCATCTATTTTAAGCAGAGCCAGGTCTGTTTCGGGGTCCTTTCCAATCACCTTTGCTGTATACATTTTCTTATTGCTTAACGTAACTCTTATTTTACCCGCTTCATCCACCACGTGGTTATTGGTAACAATGTACCCGTCGGCAGAAACAATAACACCGGAGCCGCTCACTTCACCTTCCACAATATTAGGATGGGATTGTCCGTAAAAATAATCCCAGATAGAATTATACGTTCTTTCACCTTCCATTCTCACTTTCGATTCAATATATACCACAGCAGGAACACCCTTTTGTGCTGCCGTTACAAAGTCTATGTTGTTTTCAGGCAGCATGGTTTTCAATCCTGCTAATTTCACCGGGGCGGGATTCCTTATTGATGCTTCTGATCCATAATTATAAGCCTGCTGTAAATAATAGTGGTCAATAGTTAGTGCTACACCTGCTCCCATAAGGGCGATGGTAAATACTGCTAAGAATTTTCTGACTGTTTTCATATACTTAAATAGATTATTAGTTTCGGATACAAATATCGTTACAAGCCTTGTAAACACTCGTATCTTTAACAATTATTAACTGTGAAAAATTGTTAACTTTGCGCTCCTGTTTTCCCAAACAGGGATTATCGTAATGAGAAATAAAATATTTATTTTCAGTGTTGGACTGGTTGCCGGTTTAACCATAGGTGTTCTGTTCAGTGTTGCCATAAAAGAGTTAATCACCCAGTTTAAGGAACTTCACCTTAGCCTCAATAAAATTAACCTGAGGCAAAGTGAGCTGTCACAACGGATAGATAGTATACAAGGAAAACTAATTCCGGATGCTAAAAAGCCTGCTACGCCCACACAAAATAACTCGAAAAACCCTGCACCAGTGGCTACCAAAACATCCGTGAACCAGCCCGGCACAAAAACACAAAATACTTTTCCATCTAATACTGCATCCACTAGTATGCCCCAGGATACTGACGTAGTGGTAATGACAAACCAACTTGTGGCTGTATTAGCGGTACCTTTATTAAATAAAGATACTGCCAGGCCAAATAAAAAAAACCAACAAACAGATTCCACTATTGCGGCTATGAGTGATGTAGGTAATTCGAAAGAGTCGCCAAACTACCGGGTGGAATTTTGGAAATCGCCCCTTAATTATAAAGGCTATAAAATGTCGAGGGGAAAAATTATTTTATATGGCATAAATCCTGTAACACCTGTTAATCTTACCCATGACGAGGATACTTATTACCTGGTTGTGAACCAAAGTGCCTATAAGGTGGAATATACGGACGATTATAAACCATTTGAAAAAGTTGCCGATAAAATAGTATTAAAAAAACTGGGATTATGAAAATACCATTCTATAAATATGAAGGGACAGGAAATGACTTTATACTCATTGATAACCGCAAGAAAAAGCTGAAAGCTAATAATACTGCTTTATGGAAGGAACTATGTGACCGGCATTTTGGCATAGGTGCCGATGGACTGATGTTGCTGCAAAATAAGAAAGGTTATGACTTCGAAATGGTATATTTTAATGCGGATGGCAAGGAAAGTTCTATGTGCGGAAATGGGGGAAGATGCATTACCCACCTGGCAAAAAAATTGGATATGGTCGATGGAAAATTAGCAAAGTTTATTGCGATTGACGGGAAACATGAAGCGGTATTTACAGGAAAACATACCGTAAAATTAAAAATGAACGATGTAAAAAATATCAATAATCATGCAACGTATTATATGTTGAATACAGGCTCTCCACATTATGTTACTATGGTGAAGAATATAATGAATATGCCTGTTAAAATTGATGGTAAAACCATACGGAACAGGGCACCCTTTAAGAAAAACGGCATCAATGTGAATTTTGTTGAGGTGTCTGCTAACAATGTGCCATTAATCAGAACCTATGAAAGAGGTGTGGAAGATGAAACCCTTTCCTGTGGAACGGGAACAGTAGCTGCAGCGCTGGTACTTGCCAGCAAAGGGCTTGCCACCGGTGAAGATAGCTGTGATATTTTAACCATGGGTGGAATGTTGAAAGTATGGTTTAAGCAAACTGACAAAGGTTTTTCGGATATTTGGCTGGAAGGTTCTGCCACCTTTGTTTTCAAAGGAGAAATAAAAATTTAGAATTCAGATTTGTGATTTAAGAATTATTTATGTTGTTCTTGGAAGACAATAATAGTTTCTCGTTTAGTGCAACTCCCCTTAAATCAATTAAGGAGCTTGAAGAAGGGCTATGGTTGCTGTTGATTGGAATAAATGACGTACCCCCACATATTGCACTTGCGTATGAAGGAAAATATTATTCGCTCACAGCACGTAAATTAGATAATGGAAGTCCATTGGTGAGATTAATAGACACATTGCAGCGGAAAAAAATACCAACACTGTTTGTCCATATAGAAACAAATAATAACATCCTCTCATTCTTAGAGAATCTTTACAAAGATTTGCCCCCCCTCGGCAATACTGACAAAACCTGCCTCTCCCCTATTAAGGAGCTTTTTGCAACAACTTATTCTGAAGAATTTTCCAAAAGCAATTATATTTTTGAATTACTTGCATTGGCACAAACTAAAGGGCTGCTAAAAGAATGTCTTTCGGTTTTTTGTGCGCCAAACGATGTAACTTTGCCCAAATACACTATGGCTCAAATAAAGAATAGGATACAAGAACTTTCACAACCCAAAGCCTTACAAAATCACTAAACCCATGTTATTATTTAATCCTGTTTCCTATACTTTTATCTTTTTACTTTCGCCTATAGCCCTGCTTATTGTCATCGGATTCTTTGGCCTCATTCGCTTAATCATTAAAGAAAACCGGAAAAAGGATAAAGAAAATAAAGCGGAGTGAAACGCGCCAGTAGAATACGGATATTATTTATACTTGGTTTATCGGGATTAGTAACCCTTTCAGTTATACGTTGCCATACTCCTGCAAAACAACAAAAGGCATCACTCCTTTCCATACTCGATACTGCACACCATTATTTGAATATTAATGACACGGTGAAATATGTCGGGGCGAAGACCTGCATGTTATGCCACCAAAGCATTTACAATTCTTTTATCCATACGGGGATGGGGGAATCGTTTGACGTGGCAAGCAAAACTAAAAGCTCGGCTAAGTTTGGCCCCCATGTCGTTGTTTATGATAAAGACAAAGATTTCTATTACCACCCCTTCTGGAAAAAAGACAGTCTCTATATATTAGAATTCCGCTTACAAGGAAAAGATACCATTTACAAACGTGAACAACAAATAAATTATATCATTGGTTCGGGGCAGCATACCAATTCCCATATCTACCGGGTGAATGGCTATTTATACCAGGATCCTATAACCTTTTACACACAGGAGGGCAGGTGGGATTTAGCCCCGGGGTTTTCTGATGGGTTTAACTCACGCTTTTCCCGCGAAGTTGGCTTAGAGTGCATGAATTGCCATAACTCTTATCCTGATTTCGTAAAAGGCTCCAACAATAAATATACCGGTGTACCAAACGGAATTGCCTGCGAACGCTGCCACGGAGCAGGAGAATTGCATGTTCAGGCAATACAGCTCGGACATACCGTAGATACGACAAAAGCCATTGACTATACCATTGTAAATCCTGCCAAGCTGCCGGTTGACTTGCAAGTTGATGTTTGCCAGCGCTGCCACCTGCAAGGGAATGCGGTATTAAAACCGGGCAAATCATTTTACGATTTCAGACCGGGAATGAAGCTTTCAGACATTGAAGACGTATTTATGCCCAAATACGAAGGTATGGAAGACGAGTACATTATGGCCTCCCACATAGCCCGGTTAAAGATGAGCCAATGCTACCTGCAAAGCCTGAAACCGGGAAAAGACGATAAGAGTTCTTTGAAGCCATATCAAAAATCATTAACCTGTGTAACCTGCCATAATCCCCACTTAGATGTCCGTTCAGTGAATGATAATTCCTATAATACTATTTGTCAGAATTGCCATGGCGGAAAGCTAACCCAACCTGAATGCACTGAAAAAATAGAAGTCCGCAATAAGGTAAATGATAACTGCGTAAGCTGCCACATGCCCAAAGGCAATACGATTGATATCCCCCACGTAATTACTACCGACCACTATATACGCATACCTGTAAAGAAAAAAGATAAGGAAAAGGTAAAAAAGTTTATAACCCTGTATGATGTAAATAATCCCAATCCATCTGCTTATACAAGAGGCCGGGCTTTTATACAACAGTTTTCAAGCTTTGAATCGGACAAGCCTTTATTGCTGGATTCCGCCAAACATTATTTCCTTGATGACTCACCTGCTGATATAAAAAAGAGTTTTGCTTCGCTTGTCGATATCAGTTTCTACAAAATAAATTATCAAAAGATACTCTATTATGTAAGCATTGTTAGTCCAAAGTATTTATTTGATAGTATCCTTACGCATGAAGATTATAGCAATGCAGATGCCTGGACAGCTTATAGAATTGG
Source organism: Bacteroidota bacterium (assembly GCA_013289165.1). GTDB lineage: Bacteria > Bacteroidota > Bacteroidia > JABEUT01 > JABEUT01 > JABEUT01. Next base: position 15,891 of record JABDAL010000018.1, on the reverse strand, counting down.
GGAAGCTTATTTCCAAATGAATGACTTGGGAAATGCTTATTCCTTTTATAAGCGAGCTACCGATTTAGCTCCTTATGTGTTAGAATTTGAAAATAAGTTGGGAGTTGCGCTGGGGGCGCTTAATAAGAACAATGAAGCAGAAAAAGTGTATGATTATATTCTTTCCCAAAACCCGGAATATATTTCTGCACTCACCAATAAAGGCTTTTTAGAGCTCCAAAAAGGAAACGTGGAAGGAGCTAAGCAATACTATGATAAAGCCCTGTCATATAACCCTGACGACCGCCAGGCGCTTATGAATACGGCAGGTTGGTATGGCTACAAAAAGCAATATGATAAAACCAAAGAATATCTTGAACTGGTATTGAAAAAATACCCGGACGATACACAGGCAAAAAATTTATTGGGAAAGATAGATGTACTGCTTGGGTCAAAAAAATCGTAGGTTATTATCCTACCAACACATTCTGGGCAAACTTATTGGAGATAGTAGTATTAGCATCCTTTTCAATCTGCACTACTAAGGAACCATCAAAGGGTATCTTCTCAATTACTTTAAGCTTAGTACCAATTCCAATTCCCAGCTTTTGAAGATAATTCAGAAATTCCGGTGAATCATCCTTAACAGCCATTACCTTATATGATTTGCCGGGTTCAACTTCAATCAACATGGTCCTCGACACTTCGGCAACGCGTCCGTCAGCTTTGGGAATAGGGTCCCCATGCGGGTCGTATGTAGGGAAGCCTAAGAATTTATCGAGCCGGGCAGCAAATTCACTTCCCCCCACATGCTCCAATTGTTCAGCCAAAGGATGTACCTCATCCCATTTATAACCTAATTTATCAAGAAGAAATACTTCCCAAAGCCTGTGTTTACGAACTATCTCCAGTGCAAGCTTTGTCCCTTTCTCAGTAAGCTTTGCTCCTTTCACTTTATTATACGTAAGCAGTTTTTTATCTCCAAGTTTCTTTAGCATGTCCACTACCGAAGCGGGATTATTAGACAATTCCCTTGCAATGGCGGTAGGAGTAACTTTTTTATCGCTTGTTTGAGAGAGATGATAAACGGCTTTCAGATAGTTTTCTTCAGATAAAGAACCCATATTTAATTATTAGGAGTACAAAGTTATTAAAAACTAATGATATATAAAAATTATTAGTCTTACCTAATTTTTTTTATTAGTTACATGAAATATTATTTGTATGTTTGCACCATCATTCAGAAAATGGATAAGGAAAAGACCCATACTAAAACCTTTCTGGGTTGGCGCAGAGCTTCTTCAGCCAACTCTTTGCCGGAAGTATTTTCCAGTATAAAAGTACCTCTGCACGGAAGCTTTTGGAAAAAACTACTGGCATTTTCAGGTCCGGGGTTAATGGTAGCTGTAGGTTATATGGACCCGGGCAACTGGGCAACCGATATAGCAGGCGGGGCTAGTTTTGGTTATACCTTAATGTCCGTAATATTTGTATCTAATTTATTTGCGATTCTGCTGCAATACCTTGCCGTAAAATTGGGCGTTGCAACCGAGCGCGACCTTGCCCAGGCTTGTCGCGATCATTATAGCCCGGCAGTAAGCTTTAGCCTTTGGGTACTTTGTGAAATTGCTATTGCTGCATGTGACTTGGCAGAGGTTATAGGCTCTGCCATTGCATTAAACCTTTTATTTGGGCTGCCACTTACATTAGGCGTTGCATTGACGGCTTTGGATGTGTTAGTAATCCTTTTCTTTCAATATAAAGGCTTCCGGTTTATAGAAGCGCTCGTGGCAGCGCTTATCTTTACCATTATAGGAGCTTTCAGTTTTGAAATTATAGCCTCCCATCCACAAATATTCCCATTACTTAGCGGGTTATTACCACATGCCGAAATTGTGACGAATCCTTCCATGTTATACATTTCCATAGGTATTTTGGGGGCAACTGTAATGCCTCATAATCTTTACCTGCATTCAAGCATTGTGCAAACGCGCAATTACCCCCGGACAGAAGTGGGCAAGAAAATGGCCATAAAATTTGCAGGAATTGACAGCACAGTCGCTCTCATGTCTGCCTTTTTTATCAATGCGGCTATACTTATAGTTGCTGCCGCTACCTTTCATTCAAGCGGGCACCAGGATGTAGCAGATATTATGGATGCCCACAAATTACTTACGCCTCTTTTAGGAACAACACTTGCCAGCACTTTATTTGCTGTAGCACTGCTTGCATCAGGGCAAAACTCTACTTTAACAGGGACACTTGCCGGACAAATAGTGATGGAAGGGTTTCTTCATATACGCTTAAAGCCCTGGCTCCGCAGGCTTATCACCAGGCTGATTGCTATTATACCTGCATTTATAGTTACACTTTTGATGGGCGAACATGGAACAGCAAGTTTATTAGTGCTTAGCCAGGTTATTTTATCCATGCAATTAAGCTTTGCGGTAATTCCTCTTGTAATTTTTACAAATGACAAAACAAAGATGGGTTCATTTGCAAATAAAAAACTGCTTAAAATAATTGCATGGACAGTATCGGCAATAATTTTGCTTCTTAATTTATATCTGCTCTACGATACTTTCTTCTAAGGGAATTTCCAATTAATATACACACAACAGTATAATGTTATTTTTAAGCCCTTTCCTAATTGACTATTTATAAAACTTACTCTTACAATGCTTAACCTCGCTGCCATAGTCCTCCCCATTATGATGCTTCCTCATGATTCTGTGAAAAAGGATACCGGCTCCCGCTGGACATTTCATTTCCAGGCAACCGTAATAGACCAATATCATGGAAAATTCAATGCTCCTTATTCGGGGCAAAACAGCCTACAGGATACTACAGAGCAGGACATGTCGGTTACATCCACCATTTTTTTGGGCTACCGCTTATGGAAATACGGCGGACTTTATTTTAACCCTGAAATATCAGGTGGTAAAGGATTTAGTAGTACCACAGGGCTTGCGGCATTCCCCAATGGAGAAATTTATAGGGTGGGAAACCCGATTACAACAGCCTATGTTGCAAGGGGCTATTTTGAACAATCATTTGCCCTGCATGGCAGCCACGATACGTTGATGCAGGATGACGTAAACCAAGTCCGACAATTATTACCCACTAAAAGATTAACTATCACAGCAGGTAAATTCTCTCTTGCGGATTTTTTTGATAATAATACTTACTCTCACGATGCCCGGGGACAATTTATGAATTGGGTACTCATGGATAACGGAGCTTGGGATTACCCTGCCAATACAAGGGGATATACTTATGGGATTGTGCTGCAACTTATTGAACCCAACTGGTATGCCGAATTTTCAGATGCATTGGAGCCCACGTATGCTAACGGGCCTGTAATGGACCCTAATTTTACCAAATCTTTTGGCCTGACCTTTGAAACCGGATTCACCTTTAAATTGGCAAATCGACCGGGAGCATTCAGTGTTCTACTTTATATGAACCAAAACAGAGCACCTTATTATGAAAATGCCATTGCAAATTATGAAGCAACCAAAAATCCTGCAGCACTAGATGTAGACAATGATACTGCATACAATGGAGATAAGAAATATGGCATTGGACTAAGCTTTAGCTATCAATTAAGTAAATATGTTGGCGTTTTCGCACGAGCAGGATGGAGTGATGGAAAAACTGCAACATGGGCATTTACCGAGGTTGACCAGACCTTTACTCCGGGCTTAAGTTTTGATGGAGCCGCTTGGCACCGCAAAGGCGATAATTTTGGAATTGCCTATATTATAAATGGTATATCTAAAGAACACAGGGATTTTGAAAATGCAGGCGGGTATGGATTTATCATAGGTGATGGAATACTTGAAAACTATCAGCCTGAGCAGGTTTTAGAAGCCTATTACTCACTTAAATTTATTGACCATCTTTTCATAACTCCCGACTATCAATTTGCGGTGAATCCGGGATATAACGGTGACCGGGGGCCTGTGAGCATATATTCTGTGAGAGTACATTTGGAATTTTAACGTAGCTAAGAGTGAAGAGTAGTAACTTTGCAACATGGTCATATTATTTGATGGGGTTTGCAATTTGTGTAATAGCTTTGTTCAATTCGTATTGAAAAGAGACAAAAAACAGACTTTTCAATTTGCCTCGTTGCAATCTACATATGGAACTGCTCTGTCCACCCACTTCAATCTCCCTACTACAAGGCCTGAGACAATAGTATTGTATGACAAACAAAAAATCCTTACTGAATCGGATGCAGTAATTAAGATTGTAACTTCCTTCGGTGGAATTTGGAAAGGTATATTTGTTTTTATCATTATACCACGCTTTATCCGCAACGGGTTTTACCGAATGGTTGCCAAAAACAGGTATAAATTATTTGGAAAAAGAGACCGGTGTATGGTTCCCACAGAAGACATAAAGGGGAGGTTTCTGGATAATGTGAGCTTTGAACAGAGCCATAATTCATAATTACCGTATTTTAGCGACATGAAACTCGATATTCTTACCATAGCTGCCCACCCAGATGATGTGGAACTTGCTTGTGCAGGTACAGTAGCTAAAGCTGTGAAGGCTGGTAAAAAGGTCGGTATGATAGACATGACGGAAGGCCAGCTGGGAACAAGGGGCAGCGCGGAATTGCGATTAAAAGAAGCTGCCAATGCTGCCAAAATAATTGGGGCTTTGGTGAGGGATAACCTGGGAATGATGGATGGCTATTTTGAACATAACCATGAAAACCGGAATAAAATTATTCAGAAAATAAGGCAGTATAAGCCGGATATTGTAATTACCAATCCTCCTAATGACCGCCACCCTGACCATGGAAGGGCATCGGCAATGGTTACCGAAGCCTGTTTTTATGCAGGATTGCAAAAAATAGAAACCGAATGGGAAGGTAAAAAACAGGAGCCACATCGTCCTTCACAACTGTTTTATTTTATGCAGCATTATAACTATGAGCCATCTTTTTTGGTGGACATAAGCGATGAAATAGAACAAAAAATGGAAGCCATTAAAGCTTTTGGTTCGCAATTTTATTCTAAAGATTCTACAGAGCCGCAAACTGTACTTTCGCAACCCTATTATTTGGACCATATAAGGGAAAGAGCTTCCAATTGGGGATATATAATAGGAGTAAAATATGCAGAGGGATTTATAACACAGCGTAAATTTTTTGGAGTTAATAATATATTTGAAATTAAATGAAACAAACCGCACTTACTGAAAAGCACATTGCATTGGGAGCTAAAATGGTGGAATTTGCGGGCTATAACATGCCTGTATCCTACACCGGGTTAAATGATGAGCATATTACTGTTCGCACCAAAGCCGGAATATTTGATGTTTCGCACATGGGGGAGTTTTTCATTACCGGTAAAGGAGCTTTGCCACTCATTCAAAAAGTAACCAGCAACGATGCTTCGGTGCTTACCCCGGGCAAAGTGCAATACTCCTGCCTGCCAAATGACAAAGGGGGAATTGTAGATGATTTGCTCGTATACAAAATAAACGATGAAAAATACTTAGTCGTGGTGAATGCCTCCAACATGGAAAAAGATTGGAACTGGGTCGAGTCTCATAACGATTCAGGGGCTATTATGAACAATGTGTCCGATGCTACTTCGTTATTAGCTATTCAAGGCCCCAGGGCTACGGCTATATTGCAAAAACTTACGCCGGTTGATTTAAGCCAAATACCCTATTATACTTTTGCGTTGGGTACTTTCTGCAGGGTTGATGATGTTATTATTTCCAATACGGGATATACAGGTGCCGGAGGATTTGAGATTTACTGCAAAAATGAAGATGCCAGAAAATTTTGGGATGCCATACTGGAAGCCGGAAAGGAAGAAGGTATTAAACCCGCCGGATTAGGAGCACGTGATACCCTTCGCCTCGAAATGGGATTTTGCCTGTATGGTAACGACATTGATGACACGACCTCCCCTATTGAAGCAGGCTTGGGATGGATTACGAAATTCACTAAAAAATTTACTAACTCGGATGCCTTACTCGAACAAAAGGAAAAAGGTGTATCCCGTAAGCTGGTAGGTTTTAAAATGATTGATAAGGGCATTCCCCGGCACGGGTATGAGATAACCGATGCAGCAGGAAACAGCATTGGTATTGTAACTTCCGGCACTCAATCACCATCATTGCAACAAGCTATTGGAATGGGCTATGTAAAAACAGAGCTAAGCAAACCGGGTTCTGAAATATTTATCAAAATAAGGGATAAGCTGATAAAAACTGCCGTGACTAAAATTCCTTTCTATAAACCCGCCTAATTGAAGGAAATGGGAGCCGGAACTACTAAGCATACCATTGAAGTGTGTTTCTCTCCACACTCCTTTCCGCTTTACCCGCATGAAAGCAGCATTATAGTTGTAATTGATGTTTTGCGTGCCACTTCTTCCATTTGCGCTGCATTACATAATGGGGTAGAAAAAATTTTGCCAGTAGCTTCCGTATTAGAAGCACGGAATTTTCAATCGAAAGGGTTTTTGTGTGCGGCGGAACGGCAGGCACAACGAGTGGAAGGATTTGACTTGGGTAATTCCCCATCGGAATATAAGGACCCCAAACTAAAAGGTAAAATTATTGTATTTACCACCACCAATGGTACACAGGCCATTCGTGCTGCCAGGAAAGCCTTTCGTATTGTTATTGGCTCATTTGTTAACCTTAGCATCCTTTGTGAGTGGTTATCTCATCAGCATAAGAATATTATATTACTGTGTGCAGGATGGAAGGATTTTTTCAACCTGGAAGATACACTTTGTGCAGGAGCTATTGCCTATACGTTAGATAAAACAAATTTATTTGAAACAAATTATGATTCAACGTTGGCATCTAAAACATTGTACGAGTTGGCACAAAAGGATCTCCTGGGCTTTATGGAAAAATCATCACACTTCAAGCGCCTGGAGAAATTGAACCTTTCGGAAGATGTAAAATATTGTCTTACGCCAGACCTGGCTCCTGTAGTTCCTATACTGGAAGGCAATTATATTGTGCGTCACAAAGGCAAATGAGAAGGATACGCCCAGTTGCCCTTATTTTACCTGGTATTATTATTTATCTCAATGCATTCTCATTGGGATTTTACGCCCACAAAAAAATCAACCGAATGGCAGTATATGGAGTTCCCGCTCCACTTGCAGGGTTTTATAAAAGGAATATTGAATACATCACTATACACGCCGTTGATCCTGATAAGAAGAAATTTATTGACTCTGCCGAAGGCCCCCATCACTTTATAAATATTGACCACTACGGCAGCCATCCGTTTGATGTATTACCCAAATACTGGAAAGACGCTGCCAAAAGGTATTCAGAAGATACATTGAACAAATATGGCACCTTACCCTGGGAGGTAATTTATTGGGAAAATAAACTAACCGATGCTTTTAAGAAAAAGGATTTAAACACTATTTTGAGAGCATCAGCGAACATAGGCCACTACGTAGCAGATGCACATGTACCATTGCATACGGTAGCAAACTATAACGGACAATTGACAGGACAGGAGGGCATACATGCCCTTTGGGAATCAGCTATATCGGAGGCTTTCGGAGATACTTACCAACATATAAATGGAGGAGCCGTTTATTTAAAAGACCCCGCTGCTACAATTTGGAATATTTTAAAACAGACCTATTCATTGGTCCCTATTGTATTGATAAAGGAGAAAGAAGTATCAACCCACTTTACTAAAAGCGAAAAGTACCTGCCGTCTAAAAACAATAAAATACGATACACTCCTGCATATATTGCAGCCTATAATAGGGCTTTGAACGGTATGGTGGAAAAACAACTCCGCTCGTCAGCTGTAGATGTGTCAAACTTTTGGTACACTGCCTGGGTGAATGCCGGACAACCGGATGTTTCAAAGCTAAGAGACAAGCATTAAGAGCCCTTTTAGGTATTCATTAACTATATTTTAGGAATACTTTAACTATTTTAGTTTACAAATATATCTCAATATTTTACTCATAACTACTTATTTCAAAAATAGTTACAAGTATTACAGTTTCAAATTATTTGCAAAAATATGCCAGTTGCTAAAATCCCAACACCGGATAAATTCTTTTCGTTTTAATCAGGTAGAAAACCTAATTAAAAACAAATCAAAAACCATGAAAAAAGGACTATTCACAGTGGCAATATTATTTGCCGGAATTGCATTTTCAAATGCACAAACAGTTTTAATCAATGAAGGCTTTGAGGAGAATGGCACTATGCCCAGTACCTGGCAAGGGGGGGGGAGCATTCAATACCAATGGAACCAATAAATGGGAGGAGGCCCAATCGGGCAGTGTACTTAACAGTAACGTTTCTGCCTATAAAGGAAACTATATGGCAGCTCTGTGGGATGGGGGAGCAACTTCCTGCGTAACGGACCTGGTAACACCATTGGTTAATCTAAAAACATATAGTAATGCTAAAGTAAAGTTCTATTATATAGCATGTAATTATTTTGGCTTTGATGATAGCCTTGCAGTCTTCTATTATATAGGTAAACATGGTTCGCTCCATTCGCTTCCTATACCCGGTTATAAAACTGTAAACTCAAATGCAAATCCTAAATATGATTCGGCAACACTTACCATTCCGGGTGGCTCAGACAGTGTTTATGTAGATTTCAGAGGATACTATAACCAGGACAATGGTATCTTTATTGACAATGTTACCGTTACAGGCAACCATGTTGCAGGAATGGAAGATCTACAAACATCGGGAGGAAATATTACGGTTTACCCAAATCCAACAAGGGGAATTGTTCAAATAGCTTCTGAAAACAATGTGCTTAAAACCATAGATATTTATACTATTATTGGAGAAAAAGTCCAAACGGAGAATGTTTCCGGGCATTTTATCCAGCTAAACTTAAGCAATCAACCGAATGGGATTTACTTCTACAAGGCATTGGGAGAAGGCGGGGCTACTATAAATGAAGGAAAAATCGTACTGAATAAGTAGTTAATAGGTAGGTGTTTTCAAAAAGGCTCGGCCGGAAGGTTGGGCTTTTTTATTTCCTTTAACATCTTTTCACAACAAAAACTCCCGTAGCTCGTTTAATGAAACTAAATTTGTGCATCCTCGTAAAGAGAGTTATCTTATAACATCCAAAGCAAATATTAAGTAAATTTACTCAGTAAAAGTTGTCAGTCGTCAGTTATCGGTGGTTTTCCATAGGCTTAATAATTTACAACTGGCAACTCTTTACTGACAATTAAATAAATATTACTTATATATATATGGATAAAATAAGCATACTTTGGGCAGACGATGAGATAGATCTCCTTAAGCCCCACCTGTTATACCTTCAAGACAAAGGCTTTAATGTAAAGACGGTTACCAATGGTAACGATGCCGTGGACGAGTTTAGCAAGGATGGATACGATTTAGTATTTCTGGATGAAAACATGCCGGGTCTCTCCGGGTTGGAAACGCTCACCAAAATAAAGAATCTGAAACCACGGGTTCCTGTTATAATGATAACCAAGAGCGAGGAAGAAGCCATTATGGACAATGCCATAGGCTCGCAAATTTCAGACTACCTGATAAAACCTGTTAATCCCGGGCAGATATTGCTTTCCATCAAGAAAAACATTGATAAGAACAGGCTCATCAGTGAAAAAACAACGAGTAATTACCAACAAGATTTTCGCAATATCAGCATGATGTTGTCGGATAACCTGAGTATTAAAGAGTGGGAAGATGTGTATAAAAAACTCATCTTTTGGGAACTGGAACTGGAAAAGTCAGTTGATTCGAGCATGAAGGAAATACTTGCCATGCAGAAATCGGAAGCTAATACCTTATTTAGCAAGTTTATTGAACGGAATTATGTAAACTGGTTCAATGGAAGAAGCAAGGATGTGCCTGTTCTTTCACATACACTAATTAAAACCAAAGTATTGCCCGATGTGGAAAAGCATAGCCACCCGGTATTCCTGGTGGTAATTGATAACCTGCGGTATGACCAGTGGAAATTGCTTCAACCCATTATAGAGGAAGACTTTTACACTGACAAAGAAGAAATGTACTTTGCCATATTGCCTACCTGTACGCAATATGCCCGAAACTCCCTCTTTGCAGGTTTAATGCCCTCGGAAATAGAAAAGATGTATCCCGGAAAATGGCAAAATGATGAGGATGAGGGAGGCAAGAATCTTCATGAAGAAGAATTCCTTGCCGGACTATTGAGACGGTCAGGAAAAGATATCAAGTTCTCCTACAATAAAATTACCAATTTTGAGGCAGGAAAAAGGCTGGCAGACAGTATACACAGCCTTGCCAACAATAAGCTGAATGCTATTGTATATAACTTTGTAGACACCCTTTCGCATGCCCGCACCGAAATGGAGGTAATACGCGAGCTTGCCAGTGATGATGCGGCATACCGCTCCCTCACCGTATCATGGTTCCAGCACTCCCCTCTCCGTGATATTATTAAGAATATCAGGGCTATAGGCGGAAAGCTTATTATTACCACCGACCATGGAACTATAAAGGTAGGGGAACCCTCGAAAGTTATTGGTGATAAAAATACGACTACCAACCTGCGCTACAAACAGGGCAAAAGCCTTACCTACCAAGGAAAAGATGTATTTATGCTGAAGAACCCGGCCGATGCTTTCCTTCCCCGTCAACATGTGAGCAGTATATTCCTCTTTATCAAGGAAAACAAGTTTTTTGCCTACCCTAATAACTACAACCACTATGTAAGTTATTACCGGAATACCTTCCAGCATGGTGGTATTTCTTTAGAAGAGATGATAATACCTTTTATACATTTATCGCCAAAATAATATTTGGCAATGAAATTATTAGGTACTGTCAGGAAGGAAGAAGAATTAGAGCAGGCGGCAAAGGTTTTATTAGCAGAATTTAAGAACAAAAGGGTGTTTATATTTTCCGGCACCTTGGGAAGCGGCAAAACCACCTTTATTAAGTATATTTGTAAAGCATTAGGGGTCCATTCAGGAATCAGCAGCCCCACATTTTCATTGGTAAATGAATATGAATGTGCTGATGGCTCTTTGGTTTATCATTTCGATTTTTACCGTATAAAAGATGTACAGGAGGCTTATGATATAGGTTACGAAGAGTATTTTTATTCGGGTAACTATTGTTTTATCGAATGGCCCGAAAAAATACCAGGACTAGTACCACAGGATGCTGTAGAAATAAAAATAGAAGTAATTAATGGCAGCAGAGAATTATGGGTAAAGGATATAAGAATATAGCATAATAAATACAAAATTGAAAAGCAATCTTCCCATAAAAACGTCCTATAATAGCATCCATAAAACCCCTGAAAACGTATGATAAAATGAGTACTTACAAAGACGTATTAAGAACATTAACCAAGGGAGCATTAGCCACCCAGGAAGAAATGTTGGAAGTAGGCCATAAAAAAGGAAGCCTTACCATAGGCATACCGAAAGAACTAACCTACCAGGAAAACCGCATTGCGCTTGTTCCGGATGATGCTGCATTGCTCATCAATCATGGACACAAAGTGGTGGTGGAAGCAAATGCAGGCAAAAATGCCCACTTTGAGGATACTGACTTTAGCGAAGCCGGTTGCCAGATTACGCCCAGTTCGCATGAGGTATTTAAAGCGGATGTCATTTTAAAAGTTACTCCCCCGGTTACAAATGAAATAGAATTAATGCACCCGGGGCAAACACTTATATCGGCATTGCAGCTTACCTCGCAGCCCAAAGATTTCCTAAAATACTTGATGGAGAAAAAAATCAATGCTATTGCATTCGATTCATTGCGCGATGTAGCAGGTATATTTCCCGTAATCCGTTCTATGAGCGAAATTGTGGGAGGCACATCCATCTCCATTGCCGAAGAATATTTAAGCAATGTGCATAATGGCCCTGGACTTGTTATGGGTGGCGTTTCCGGGATAGCACCTACAGAGGTTGTTATATTGGGAGCCGGAACTGTGGGAGAATTTGCAGCCCGTGCTGCCATTGGCCGCGGAGCCATCGTGAAAATATTTGATAACTCCATATCAAGATTGAGGCGTTTGCAAATAATGCTTGCCACCAGGATATTTACATCTACCATCCGGCCACGTGTTCTTTCGCGCCACTTAAAAACTGCCGATGTGGCTATTGGAGCCATTCGTGCTGAGGAAGGCATAACGCCTATGGTAGTTACAGAGCAAATGGTGAGCGATATGAAAGTAGGTTCTGTGATTGTAGATGTAAGCATTGACCAGGGTGGATGTTTTGAAACTTCTCATGTAACTAATCACAGCGAGCCGGTATTCAGAAAACATGGGGTAACTCATTACTGTGTTCCGAATATTGCATCACGCGTTTCGAGAACAGCATCGATTGCGTTCAGCAATATTTTCACTCCCGTTTTACAAAAAGCAGGTGACTTGGGAGGGTTTGAAAACCTGATAAAGAATGACATGTATTTAAGGAACGGTGTATATCTATATAAAGGAATATTGACAAACAAATATTTGGGCGAAACTTATAATATTCCCTATAACGATATTGAACTGCTAATTATGAACAATCAATAGTGTTGAAAAATCCTAATAACTCTTATAAGCTATAATTGGCAAGGGTCTTCAGGGATTTGTTAATAACCGTGTTAAAAACTATAAGGCATGTGCCTGTCGAAAAAAAAGGGGAGAACATAGATTTGCATTATGTTTAAAAAAACAAAAAATATTACAAATCCACCCTCAAAACTTTTTTCGATATGACACAAAGTACTTTAACAAAAACAAAAGTCATGGTTGATGCAGATGAAGTAAAAAAAGCATCCATCAAATATTTTGGAGGAGATGAACTGGCAGCATCTACCTGGGTAAATAAATATGCCCTGCGTGACCGGAACGGGAACGTACTGGAAAAAACACCGGATGATATGCACCGCCGTATGGCGCATGAATTTGCCCGCAAGGAAAAAGAGTATGCTGAAATAACAGCCATGAACGGGACCTTTTCCTATCTCTCTGATTATGGACAAAAAAGAGAATTCCTCTCGGAAGAAAAAATATTTGAACTTTTTAAAGACTTTAAATATGTTATCCCCCAGGGTAGCGTAATGTTTGGTCTTGGTAACAAACACATTATTGCGTCCCTCTCCAACTGTGTAGTATTACCTGAAATCTATGACTCATATGGAGGAGTAATGTATACTGACCAGCAATTAACCCAGCTTTTTAAGAGGCGTTGCGGCGTAGGAATTGATATTTCTACATTGCGCCCTGCCGGCTGTGTGGTTAATAATGCAGCAGGTACCACTACAGGTGCTGTTTCTTTTATGGAAAGGTTTTCCAATACTACCCGTGAAGTAGCACAAAATGGAAGACGCGGCGCTTTAATGATTACTATTGATATTGCTCACCCTGATGTAGAGCAATTTGTAACTATCAAACAAGATTTGAGCAAAGTAACTGGCGCTAACATATCGGTGCGCTTATCTGATGAATTTATGGAAGCGGTAGTGGAAGATAAAGAATATACTCACCGTTTCCCTATTGAGTCCGAAAATCCGGAAATTACCAAAACCGTACGGGCACGCGAATTATGGAGCACCATTATTAAATGCGCCCACCAAAGTGCTGAACCAGGCCTTATTTTCTGGGATAGGCAACATAAGTATTCCACCTCATCGGTATACCCGGGTTTTAAAAACGTATCTACCAATCCATGCTCCGAAATAGCTATGCAGGGTGGCGACAGTTGCAGGCTTATAGCTATGAACTTGTATCACTTTGTTGACAAGCCTTTTACGAAAGAAGCTTCTTTCGACTATAAGAAATTCTATGAGGTTACCTATGAATCGCAGCGCCTGATGGACGATTTGGTTGACCTGGAATTGGAAGCCATTGAAAAAATATTGACTAAAATACAAAGCGATAAGGAGCCTTACGATATTAAGCAAATTGAGCTGAATACCTGGAAGCTCTTGTATGAAGCGGGGAAAAAAGGCAGAAGGACAGGACTTGGATTTACCGCACTGGGAGATACAATGGCAGCCCTGAATATGCAATTCGATTCGACCCAAGCCATGGAGGAAGTGGAAAAAATTATGCGCACCAAATGTGAAGCTGAATTTAGCAGTTCTATAGATATGTCTATTGAGCGCGGCAGTTTTGAAGGTTTCAATGAAAAGATTGAAAACACTTCTGAGTTTGTTCAAATGCTGCAAAAAGAATTGCCCGAGGTTTATACCCGCATGATGAAATATGGCAGAAGAAATATTTCCATCAGCACGGTAGCTCCTACAGGCAGCTTAAGTATTCTCGCCGAAACATCATCAGGATTGGAACCTGTTTACTTATTATCTTACAAGAGAAGAAGGAAAATAAATCCGAATGATAAAGATGCTACGGTTGACTTTATAGATAAAATGGGAGACAAGTGGCAGGAATTTATTGTGTACCATCCAAAAGTAAAAACCTGGATGGATGTAACTGGCAATACGGATATTACCCAATGCCCTTACTATGGCTCAACTGCCCCGGAAATTGACTGGATTAAGCGTGTTCAGTTACAATCCCTTGTTCAAAAATACACTACTCACTCTATCAGTTCTACTATCAACCTGCCTAATGATGTCCCGGTTGAAAAAGTAGGAGAAATTTATGTAGAAGCCTGGAAACAAGGATTAAAAGGAATTACTGTATACCGCGACGGCTCCAGGAGCGGGGTGCTTCTATCTACAGAAGAGAAACCCCAGAAAACAGCTAATCAAATCCTGGAAACCCATGCTCCCAAGCGTCCTACGGAACTGGAGGCTGATGTTATCCGTTTTACCAATGGAACAGAAAAATGGATTGCTGTAGTTGGCTTATTGAATGGCAAACCTTATGAAATATTTACCGGTAAAGCAGAAGACGTATTTAACCTTCCGAGCTGGGTTCAAAAAGGAACCGTAATAAAGAGCAAAGGCTCAGACGAAAAAAAACGCTATGACTTCCAATTTTCCGACAAAGACGGCTACAGTGTTACTATTCAAGGATTGTCCCGCTTATTCGATAAGGAATTTTGGAACTATGCTAAATTAATTTCAGGTGTGCTTCGCCATGGAATGCCTATACCACAAGTGGTAACCCTGATAAGCAACCTAAGCCTCTACGATGAATCCATCAACACCTGGAAGGCAGGCGTAGAAAGAGCATTGAAAAAATATATACCCAACGGTACCCAAGGTAAGGATAAAATCTGCCCCCAATGTGGAGATTCCACCCTGATTTACGAAGAAGGCTGCCTAAAATGTACCAGTTGCGGACATACTAAGTGTGGTTGATAGATGATGCTATGATGATTGCTGGTTAGTGAAAAGCCCCGCTCCAAATTACTTGGGGTGGGGTTTTTCACTAATTGTGCCTTGGTGGCAAGTTCAACAATTGTATTTTTGTCCTGAATAAAGAAGATATCCTATTGTGCGACCGGACCCTTACATTTCATTAAAAAATAAAGATTTCAGGCTATTCGCACTTGCCCGCCTTTTAATAACCATAGCTACCCAAATGCAGGGTGTCATTGTGGGCTGGCAAATATTGGGATATACAAAGGACCCTTTCATGTTTGGCTTAATCGGGCTCACAGAAGCTATTCCATTTATATCAACAGCTTTATTTGCCGGGCATGTGGCAGATATTATCCAGCGCAAACGAATTATATTGGTATCGGCTGCCATTATGAATATTTCGACTTTTGTTCTTTACCTGTTTACCTTGAATAATGACTCTTTCCTTCATCAGTATGGTATTCTTCCCATTTATATAATCATATTCTTTACAGGCATAGCAAGGGCATTTATTGCCCCGGCGCAGTTTGCATTCCTTTCGCAAATTATTCCTCGCGAAGATTATCCCAATGCTACCACATGGAACAGCACAGCCTGGCAAATAGGCGCCATTGC